>JABHWT010000172.1 GCA_018657645.1 Halieaceae bacterium
CTGATAAGCCCCGCCCCTTCTACCACGCCCACCAGTCCGCGGGAGTATTTTGCAGCCTTGGAGAAGGCGTTATTAGCAATGGCCCCACCCGAACTGCTGGTATATAGCGATGCGAGCTTCTTGCTCATCTCCAGGCAGGGAGGATTATATTCTTCGACCATCAGCTCGGCACCGGAGGAAAATTTCAGTATTGTTCCCATGGCCAGTAGTGATAACTGCGGCACCCCCTCTATACACAGGTTCGCCCCCAGATCGGCGGCTTTCAGGGGCTCATTCAGGTCCATGTGCTGCTCTATGGCAGCCAGTTCCTCCACCGATACGGCCGACCAGTGGCGCTCGTTGCGGCGCTGGGTGCCCTCGGCTTGTTTGTCTCCAGCCCATGTTTGTCGTGAGATGGAGCGATGACGATCGCCCACGAATCCATCTAACTCGGCGGTGAGGGAAGCACAGGGTTGTTTCGCCAGATCGCCCTCTATAGAGCCAACATAGACTGACGCCACACGCCCGATTATCGTTTTCATAGCTGCTTGCTCCCCCTCATATGGCCCAGATCGGAGGCCTCCAATACGATTACAGACTGCCACTGGTGCGCAGGTATATGGCACCGATCCGTCTTTGTAGCCGACTTCGATGATCTGACTATCGTATTATGGCATGTGTAACCCGAATCAGATTCTAGCACTTTATTGATCCGGGTAATGTAGAGCTACTGTGCCTATACGCGCGGAAGCCCCTCCCCTTGTCGGCGCAGATAGGTAGCGTTCCCTGCAATGCGCGCCTCCATTTTATATTGACCACGCTATATAATTGAATTATATTCAAGTGCCGTCTGGCCCTGCGTTTCGCGTAGTCGCATGGATGTCGCAGCAACGTATACCAGGGCCACAATAAATGCTTCTAGCAAGTCACTTTCGAACACTATTTCCATTATCCAGCGGTCTAATAGCCACCCTCCTGATAGTAACTGCCGTTCTGCCCTCACCTGCCGATGCCGCTATCATCGACTTTACCCGTCACCTGTCCCACCATGAAACCAGTAACGGCAAATCGGTGACCGATGATGCCTCCTTTTTCGGAGTAGCGGGCAGCGCGAGACTCCTCGTCACCGCAACCAACAGCAATGTCAATGCAACGGTTCAACTCAATGGCACCGAAGTGGTGGAGCCCGAGCATTTCGGCAACGCCGGTCAATTCGAAGTTCCGGTAACGCTGGTGGCTGGCAATACTATTTCAGTCACCGTGAGTGGGCCGACGAACAGCGTTGTTTCGATCCGAGTCAAGCAGACGGCCGATGTTGAGTTGCACCTGGAGTCACGACTACATTTCAATACCAATGTCAGTAACTTCGAGGCGGCTCGCCAGTTTTTCGGCAAGCTCGGGTTTGGCACGTTTACCGGCTTTCCCGACACCAATACCCAGGAAATGGCACAAGCCATGGGCATTAAAACCCCCACCGCCTACGACGGTGCGCAGGGTGAGCATGCCGGCGGCTACCTCTTACATGGCGAGCTGTTGAGTTTGAGCCTTATGCGATGGGGTGGTGATGCCCTGAAAGGCGGATTGATCGACCTTATCGAATTTAAAATTCCCAGAAGAGAAGAATCCCCCTATTCCGGGCTTAATCATCTCGGAATCGCTCGCGCCGCCATGTACACCACCGATCTAAACGCCGACTACAACTACATGAGAAGTGTCGGTGTGGAGTTTATCTCCGCACCCGCGACACGATCCGACGGGACTGTTTTTGCCATTTTCAAAGACCTGGATGGAACACATTTCGAGCTGATCGAAAAACCAGGCAAAGAGGTTGAAACCGAGGACACGCATATCTTCAGTCTGGCCCAGGTTAATATAAACGTGAGCGACTTCGAGCGCTCAAGAGCCTGGTACCAGATGCTGGGCTACAATGTTTCAACTAAACTGGCAGCCACCGACTCCCTCGCGGTAGCCAATGCCATGGGTTTTGACAGCACATTTGAAATAAATGGGGCGGTGCTCACTCGCCAGGAAGACGGTTCAATGTTGGAACTTGTGCAGTGGATGACACCGTTCAATCCGGAGCCACCCTATGCTATTCCGGCCAATCACCTGGGCATTGCCCGCATCGCATTTGGCACCTCCAATATGGAGGCCGATGTCGCCGCTCTCAAATCTCAGGGCGTTGAGTTCCTGTCAGATATTACGCCCTGTTGTCAGGGCCCGGACTCCTCGGGCAGCATTGTTGCGTTTTACGACCCGGACGGTGCAATTATCGAGCTTGCTGAACAGGACTTCTGGTCGACGCTGTCGATGATGGTGAACTGGATATGGGATCGGATTTTTAACTAATGCCGGCTGTCAGTCAACCCAGTTGGTGCCCCACACGGTCAATCGAGAACAAGTGAAATGAGCCAATACATTCACCTGCCCATTAGCGGTCTGGAACCTCCACTAAACGAAATCGAGGCCGCCCTACAGGACAGTGCTCACAGTTTTGCCAAAGACGTACTTCGCCCGATTGGTGCTGAGGTGGATACACTCTCACCGGAGACAGCCATCGCTCCCGAGTCACCCTTGTGGCAAGCGGTAGAGCAGGCCAAGACACTGGGTGCCAGTGTCACGCTACTGGCAGAGTTGGAGCCCCTGGACCGGGCCCGTTTCGCTGCAATTATTTCGGAGGAATATGCCTGGGGTGATGCGGGCGTGGGCGGGCTCATATTGATCAGCCAGATGCCAGCCCTGTTCTCCGTGATGGTTGGCAACAGCGCGATGGTCGAGTTGTGTGACGGCCGGCCGGGTTGCTGGGCGATTACCGAGTCCGATCACGGCACCGACATGCTGGATGCCGAGGGCAGTCTGGCGGCAGTGGATGGCAGCTATGGACCCGCAAACTGCGTGGCCCGTATCGAGGGTGACAAAATTGTCATCAATGGTCAGAAATCTGCCTGGATCTCCGGCGCCATCACGGCCGAAGTCTGTGCTCTGTGCTGCCATGTGGAAGATGGGGCAGGCAGCCGCCCCGGCCTGGCGATGATCGTGCCGCTGGATGCGAAGGGCGTGAGCCGCGGTAAGCCGCTGGACAAAATCGGACTGCGTGGTATGAACCAGGGCGAACTTTTCTTTGACAATGTTGAAGTCCCGATGGCAAATCTGCTGGCCGGCCCTGATAGCTACAGCGAATTCGTGCATAACTGCTGGGCATCGGTTAATGCACACGTGGCTTGTATGTTTGTCGGCGTAGCTCGCGCCGCCTACGAGCATGCCCTGGCCTATGCCCACGAGCGCAAACAGGGCGGCACACCCATCATCCAGCACCAGAATGTTCGCTCGCGCATTTTTCACATGTTCCGCAAGGTGGAGGCTGCCCGGGCGCTGGCACGCCGTGTTGTCGAGTATAACGAAACCGCGCCGATGCCCGCTCTCCAGGGATCAATGGCTGCCAAGGTAACCAGCACCCAGACGGCTTTTGAAGTCGCCAGCGAAGCGCTGCAGATTTTTGGCGGTTACGGTTTAACCAAGGACTACCCAATGGAAAAATTATTGCGCGATGCTCGCGCCGGGCTCATTCTCGATGGTTGCAATGAAATACTGGCAATTAAGGCGGGCAGTCTTTTGACTAACCCCGAGCTCTTGTAATCATTACATTCCACGCTGACCGCGAACGCCCCAGAGGATAAAGCCCGGGATTTCGCCAGCAGGCCGTATGCAACAGCAGCCGGAAAGACATTTTATCCAGGCAATTTTTAGGGAGGCAGTTTATGAAGTTTGGACTAGCATTTGCCAGTAGTATTGGCATTGATTCAGCGTCATCATTAGAGTTATGCAGACGTGCTGAAGCACTGGGCTTTGATTCCGTTTGGTGTGGGGAACATGTGGTATGGCCCAGCCAGATTGACTCGCCCTACCCCTACAGCCCGGACGGTGTGATGCCGGGCGACCCGGAAACCCCGGTACCCGATCCGCTAATCTGGCTGGCCTATGTCGCCGCTGCCGCACCCACCCTGAAGCTGGGAACCTGTGTACTCATATTACCTCAGCGAAACCCTTTGATCCTGGCTAAAGAGTTGGCAACGCTGGACCGTCTTTCCGGTGGTCGCGTGGAGCTTGGTATTGGTGTCGGGTGGATGAAAGAAGAGTTTGATGCACTGGGTGCGGCGTGGGATCATCGCGGCGCCAGGACAGACGAATATGTCGAGGCAATGAAAGTACTTTGGGCCGGTCCGGAGGCAGAATTTCATGGAAGATTCGTAGATTTCCCACCGGTGACATGCAGCCCGAGGCCAATTAATGGAACAATCCCGATTGTGACCGGCGGTGATTCACCCATTGCAATTAGGCGCGCCGGACGCCTGGCCGATGGTTATTTTCCAGGATCAGTTGAACCCGAAAAATTAGCCAGACTTATTGCAGACCTCGGCGATGCGGCAACCGCAGCGGGCCGATCGCCACAGGACATCACCGTCAATGCCATGCTCATCACCGACTATTCCGATCCACTTGCCGGGGTGGAACAGTATAGAGAAATGGGAATATCCAGAGTGATGGTTCCGGCCTTTTTCTTTGCGGGGCCCAATGGGCTGGATCTGCTGGAGACATTTGCCAAAGGTGCCATTAGCAGGCAGTAGAGGTCGTAGCGAATCAGCTTCTCTCCTGCCACTCCATTACCAGTTTTAAGTGGCTAATCCTCCATCCATCCGGGGTCCGGGACAACCTGTTTATGTAACGGCCCCACACCGACCAGGTGCTATCCTTATTAAAGTGATGGGCCTGCAGATAAGCAATCGCCTCGGCCTCATCCCCTTGAACAACAATGGAATGGTTGGAGATCATGTGCTGGGTTTGTTCAAAGTTTGCCAGTGCAGTTAAGGCCTGGTCAACCCATCTATCTGCATCGAAGCTCACGCTGTCCCCAGTTATATTCACATCCAACTGATCTGTGAAACACGCGCGATATATATCGTGATCGCGCATGTCGACTCCCGTCGCATACCGGTTAAATACATCAATTATGTCAATCCGATCGACGATACGCTGCTGTTGTGCCTGATCCATAGTTCAGTTCTCCAGTATTCCAGTTTCCAGTTGCACCAGGGCAGGGCAAGCCGGAAAATCTAGCGACGAGTATAAAGCTTATCGGTTCCTGGTGTTGCATTAATTCAGAATAAGAGAGTTCAGCAGCATGCTTGTGCTATAGTTATCTGGATACTGCAACGCCACAGTGAGGCACAGCCATGACTCGACTATTTCCGGTTTTCTTGTTAATACTCCTGACATCGGCCTGCGGCAATAAGGCTAATCCCAAACTGGCCAAATACTCAGACAGACAGATCGAATCGATGACCAATGCGTGCGCCGAGGCCGAAAGCCCTTCACGCATGAAAGTGCTTGCCTGTGAAAACTACATGAAAGAGTGCAAGTTCAGAGGACTGGCCTGCAGGTAACATTGTAGTCGTTGGGTGGCGCGCCCCAAGACGGCTCGCTGCCACTTGGGCCAGTGCCGGTTAAAAAGTGCATAGTCAACAACACTCGTGCTCCCCTACAGGCATTGTCTGATCTTCAGCAATGCTGCAATGAGCGGTGTTCCAGATTGACCTTGCGATAAAAGCAACTTGACCTCGCTATACCACTGGCGGGGTCTTTAGTATGACAAGCGCCCGCCCCTCGGGGAATCACGCGATATACCAGTGCATCCTGATCGCAGTCAGTTAGCACCTCGACTATTTGCAGAAAATCACCCGAGGTCTCGCCCTTGGTCCAGAGCTCATCGCGAGAGGTAGACCAAAATGTTGCCATTCCCTTGTCAAACGTCGTGTCCAGCGCCTGCGCGTTAACGTAAGCCAGCATCAATATCTTACCATCTGCCACATCTTGCACCACGCAGGGCACCAGGCCATCGCGCTTATCAAAATCTACCGCCAGTGCAGCACTCTCTTCCCGTTCCTTCTTATCCATTTTGTGTCACTCGTCGTGTCAGTGTTACGCTAAATCTTGCACAGTCACCATATCCTGGGTGAAGACCTTGGGCACCGGTATTGGCACAATGCCGTCAACTCCCAGACGCAGTAACCGCGGCGCCAGGGTATTAAGTTCCGACTCCTTAATTACCACGGAAACCGCACGCCAGGCCTGGTCGACAACCGGGCTGACCGTTGGCGATACGACAGCGGGCAACAGGGCCTCGACCTCGGTCAATACGCTGGTGGGTACGTCCATAAAAACCATGTAAATAGGCTCTTTTTCAGCTCTCAACACAGCATCCATGCAGATCCGTATATCCTCCATTTTGTCTCGCAGGACCGGTTCCGCCAATGCACTACTATTGGCTATCAACTGCGGATTGGAAGTGAAAATCTCTGCCACCAGATTGTTGCCGTTAGCTCTCAAGGTTTCACCGGTCTCAGTAATATCCGTAAATGCGTCGGATTCTCCCATCACGACTTTCGCCTCCGTCTTCCCCTCGGAGTGGAGAATCTGCAGGTCGTCAATACCGTACAATTCCTTCATCCGACGACGGGTGAGATTGGGCAATTCCGTGGCGATTGTCTTTCCGGCACAGTCCTGAGGCTTTTCAATCCCATTCTCCGGGCGTGAAGCGAGTACGATTCTGGAGGGCTGGTTGGTGCGCTTGGAAAAAATAAAGTTGCCGATTACGTCTACTTCCTGCTCGAGGCCGGCTTCATAGATATAGTCCTTGCCGGTTATACCGCAATCGACAATGCCCTTTTGGACCTTTGCCGCCATTTCCTTGCGATCCAGAACGCGAAAAACAACGTCCTGATCATAGGGCGTGGTTAATTCGTAGCGCCGACTTTTTGTCAGGGGGTGTCCCGCCCGATCGAGAATCCGTAGCACCTGCTCGTACAGGCTGCCCGAGGGAATACCAAAGTAAAGTACGTCTTTGCTCTTGCCAAACTGCATTAGATCACCGGAGAATCAATTGGGGTAAAATTTTGAGTACGGCAGCATAAACGCACTCCCCCTGAAAATCTACCTCTAACTGCGGGCACCTACCCTACAGTTGCATGGTGCAGGCCTGGCCGGTTAAGCTGAGACTTAAAATCCAGGGAGAATAACAATGCTCTATGTAGCGATAGTCACTTTAATACTACTTTGTCAGTACATCTTTTTCATGGGAATGGTGGGCAAAGCCCGCGTTGCCGGTGGCGTGGAGGCGCCGGCGGTAACCGGAGACCCAATCTTCGAGCGCGCCTACCGGGTACAAATGAACACTCTGGAACAACTGATGGTTACCCTGCCGGCGATGTGGGTTTGCGCCCAGTTCTTTATGCCCCTGGTAGCCGCTGGCCTGGGCCTGGCATTTTTTATCGGCCGTATCATCTACCGCAGCTCTTACATGGCCGCGCCAGAAAAACGCGGCCTGGGAATGATGATCGGCTTCCTGGCGAATATCGGAATGATAGGTACGGGTTTTTGGGGCGTTATATCCCGGTTATAGGGCCTGGATTGGTCAGCTCACGTCTGGTCCTCGCTATCCGGGCGAGACACCAGGCCAGGTATAGCATCCAGTAGATCCATTGGCAGCGGAAATACAATTGTAGAACTCTTGTCACCGGCAATTTCGGTCAGTGTCTGCATATAGCGTAACTGCATTGCTTTGGGCTGTTTCGCCAGTATCTGCGCCGCCAGGAGCAATTTTTCAGCAGCCTGGTGCTCCCCCTCAGCATGGATCACTTTAGCGCGCCGTTCGCGCTCTGCCTCAGCCTGCCTCGCGATCGCACGAATCATACTCTCGTCCAGATCGACGTGCTTGATTTCCACGTTAGATACCTT
Organism: Halieaceae bacterium; assembly: GCA_018657645.1. GTDB lineage: Bacteria > Pseudomonadota > Gammaproteobacteria > Pseudomonadales > Halieaceae > JBALVT01. The sequence continues at coordinate 7,771 of JABHWT010000172.1, forward strand.
AATACCCCAGGCATCGGTCTGTTTATCCAGGCTTAGCTGAATATCAACATTCAACGTTTCCCGCTCTGCCAACATCTCATCCAGCTCGTGCTGTCCCAGTACAGACCGCAGGGTGGTTTGGGAGAGCTGGCTGGTAGCTTCCAGAAAATTCTCAACCTGGATAATGGCTTTTTCCGGATCCAGTACCCGAAAGTAGACCACGGCATTAACCTTGACCGACACATTGTCCCTGGATATTACGTCCTGGGTAGGTACATCCATAACAATAGTACGCAAATCCACGCGCACCATTTGCTGAATGATGGGAATGACGATAATAAGTCCCGGCCCCTTTACCCGATAGAAGCGCCCGAGCAAGAAAATTACGCCCCGCTCGTATTCGCGGAGAACCCGGAACATAGATATCAAAAGAACAAAACCCAGTGCAATAACGGTCCCATAGAAATAAAGCGTATTCATGATGATTTCTCCGTCTGTTTTACAACGACCAGTCTGACACCCTCGGCGGTGATAACCCGAACAACATCTCCTGGAGAAAGGCTAGAGCGACAATCAACCTCCCATAGTTCTCCCTGCAGACGCACCATCGGCCGGTCATCATGGAGTGCCTCCACTTCAGCCAGTTGCCCCTCCAGCATAGACACCCCGGACACCACCTGCTGCCGCCGGGCACGAACGACCATACCCAGCATTAGCGCCAACAGAGCAGCGCTGGTCACCGCGATACCCATTATCAGGGGCAACGCTATCTGGTAGGCCGGAAGTTCTGTGTCCATCAGGATGATCGAGCCAAGAATAAAAGCGCAAATACCGCCCAGGCCCATTACACCAAAGCTTGGAGCAAACGCCTCCGCCACCATCAACATAATCCCCAGGGCAATTAATGCCAGCCCGGCATAACTTATCGGTAAAACCTGAAATGCATACAGGGCGAGTAGCAGGCAGACAGCGCCGACAACGCCGGGTACCAGAGTACCCGGGTTATAGGCTTCCAGTATCAAGCCGTAGATGCCGATCATCATCAGAATATAGGCGATGTTCGGGTCGGTAATAACAGCGAGAAACTCGCTGCGCCAGTCGGGTTGGTAATGCGTATAAACGGGATCGCCCAGTACCAGTGTGCGCTCCTCATCACCCAGCTTTACGCTCCGCCCCTCAAGCTGGTCGATCAGGTCGTCAATATCCTCTGCCACCAGATCTACCACATTGCGATCCAGCGCCTCTCTTGCCGAGAGGCTGGCCGCCTCGCGCACGGCTTCCTCAGCCCACTCCCTATTCCTGCCGTAAAGGTCAGCCAGGCTCTGGATATAGGCCACGGCGTCATTTATTACTTTTCGCTCCATGGCGCTGGCCGGTTCGATAGACTGCTCACCATCGTCTTTATCATCATCCCGACCCGGTACAGAGGGAAAACTGGGGGCTCCGATCTGTACCGGAGTCGCCGCGCCCAGATTAGTGGCCGGAGCCATGGCTGCAATATGGCTGGCATACAAAATATAGGTGCCGGCGCTGGCGGCCCGGGATCCACCCGGGAAGACAAAGCTGACAACAGGTACTTTCGAGGCGAGAATGGCTTTGATGATCTGGCGCATTGCGCCATCCAGACCACCCGGCGTGTCTATCTGCAAGATCAGCAGACTAGCGTCTGCCTCGGCCGCCTGGTGCATACCCCGCACCAGATAATCTGCCGAGCCCGGCCCCACGGCACCACGCAGTTCCAGCACCCAGACGGAACTGGCGGTGCCCATGGCACTATAGGTTAATGCCAGCAGCAAGAGTAAAGTTCGGACCAACCGAGGCATGCTCACACCATTTTTACAGACCTTACTTCAAGTATAGCTGGGTTGTACGCTCTGGTCATTTTAAAACCAGAGTGCCCCCGGATGGCCAGCCCCAGAATGGCCTGCCCCAGGATGGCCTGCCCCAGGGTGGCCTGCCCCAGGAAACTATTAGGCTCAATGGGAAGGCTGTAAAGGTTAGCTGTTTTGGACACCTTTGAGCTCGCCAAGCGGAGGCCTGTTTTCACGGGTTGGAGGCACATGGAGAGCCTGCCC
>JABHWT010000206.1 GCA_018657645.1 Halieaceae bacterium
GCTGCCTTTTTCTGCTTCATGTTTTCATGGGTAGAATTGTTGATCGCCAGAACCCTGACGGTAACTGACGCAAAGCCAATTGCAGCTATTATGACCAGAACAGTATCGGCTTCGGGACTGGATTGGGGGGTCCTGACGGCTGCCGGAGTTCTGACCATTATTCCGGGAGCGCTGGTCATTTACTTTGTGCGCAATCACATCGCCAAGGGCTTTGCTCTTGGTCGAGTGTGAATGATCCAGTAAAAGAGAGGGGTTGAAATGGACTTATCGTGGATGGCCTGGACTACGCCTACTGCCTTGTTCTTCGTGGTTATTGCCTGCCTGGTGATGGGTATGGGGATATGGGAATTTTTTCGGCCCGGTGGCCAGGTGCGAAGGGGCCTGCTGGGTATTTCAACCACCCGGGGAGACCGGTTATTTATCTCTCTACTCGGCAGTGGGTATATTTGCCTGGCCTGGCTTGGCATACTGACGATCTCGCCGGAGTGGTCTTTGCTGGCCTGTCTCGCTTTTTCGGTTTTGGTTTTTCGCTATTGCTAGTAATATCTCGTAGTCACCCTCAGAGCGGATCTAAGATATGTTGAGAAAACTTGTTTTTGCCCCTGTACTGGCAGCCCTGGCGAGCAGTGCTCTGGCCGATATGGAGGCAGCGACGTGGTGGTTGCCGGAGTTTCAACCCTCGACGCTAACGCGCGAGCAACAGTTGGAGGAATTGCAGTGGTTCGTGGACGCTGCCAGGCCTTTTGAAGGTATGCAGATTAAAGTCGTATCCGAGACGATTACCACTCATGAGTACGAGGCCAGGACTTTGGCCAGAGCATTCGGTGAGATAACGGGCATTCGAGTTTCGCACGACCTCATCGGCGAGGGCGATGTGGTCGAAAAATTGCAGACGCAGATGCAGTCGGGGGAGAATATTTACGATGCCTACGTCAATGATTCTGATCTGGTTGGCACTCACTTCCGTTATAAGCAGGTGCGCAATCTCACTGACTGGATGGTAAATGAGGGGAGTCAGGTTACGCTGCCTACGTTGGATCTCGATGATTTTATTGGCAAGTCGTTTACAACTGGACCAGACGGCAAGCTTTATCAATTACCCGATCAGCAGTTTGCTAATCTGTACTGGTTTCGCTACGACTGGTTTACCGATCCGGGCATTAAGGCCCGGTTCAAGGATCGCTATGGCTACCAACTCGGAGTTCCGGTTAACTGGTCTGCTTATGAAGATATAGCTGACTTTTTTACCAATGATATAAAGGAAATCGATGGCCAGCGCGTTTTCGGGCATATGGACTATGGGAAAAAGGATCCCTCTCTGGGCTGGAGATTTACCGATGCATGGCTATCCATGGCCGGTGCCGGTGACAAAGGAATTCCCAATGGACTGCCGGTTGATGAGTGGGGGCTGCGTGTTGACGGTTGTCAAACGACCGGCTCCACCGTGGAGCGAGGTGGTGCAACCGATGGTCCTGCGGCAGTGTATGCCCTTAGCCGGTACATTGACTGGTTGCACAAATACGCGCCGCCTGAAGCCTCGGGCATGGTATTTGCCGAGGCCGGCCCGGTTCCAGCGCAAGGCAATATAGCGCAGCAGATTTTCTGGTATACCACGTTCACCGCCGACACGATTACCCCCGGGCTTCCTGTGATGAACGATGATGGAACTCCAAAATGGCGTATGGCGCCCTCTCCACATGGTGCCTACTGGGAGGAGGGGCAGAAACTGGGTTATCAGGATGCCGGATCGTGGACCTTGCTGAATTCTACTCCTACCAAGCGTGCTCAAGCAGCCTGGCTATATGCACAGTTTGTGACGTCAAAGACCGTATCACTGAAAAAGAGCCATGTGGGTTTGACCATTATCAGGGAGTCCGATATCCAGCACCAGAGCTTTACCGCTCGGGCCGCGGAGCTAGGCGGATTGGTTGAGTTCTATCGCTCTCCGGCGCGCACTCAGTGGACCCCGACGGGAACTAATGTGCCGGATTACCCACGCCTGGCTCAGCTTTGGTGGCAGCATATTGGGGATGCTGCATCCGGCGCTAAAACACCACAGGAGGCAATGTCTGCCCTTGCCAGGGCCCAGGAGCGGTTACTGAAACGCCTGCAAAGAGCGGCAGTACTGGGAGATTGTGGCCCCAAACTTAACGAGAAGCGCAGTAGGGAGTACTGGCTGTCGCAGCCCGGTGCCCCGAAGGCCAAACTGGCCGATGAAAAACCGGTCCCTGTCACTATTGATTACGATGAACTGGTTCGTAGTTGGCGTTAATACATTGCAGTTCTACTTTCACTGCTCCATTAAGAAACTGTCAATTGCCGCCGCAGCTCTGCGACCTTCATCAATTGCCCAAACCACCAGGGACTGTCCTCTGCGGCAATCACCCGCAGCAAAAATGCCCTCTACACTGGTAGCAAAACTAGCGAAACTGGATTTAAAATTAGAGCGCTCATCGACAGTTATGCTGGCGGCATCGGCCAGGTATTGCTCCGGGCCGAGAAAACCCATCGACAGCAGCACGAGGTCGGCATCCCATATTTTTTCCGAGCCTTCGACTTCGGCCATGGAGAATTGGCCATCTAGCCTGGTCCACTCGACGTCGATGGTTTTAATGCCCGTAACATTACCCTGGTCGTCGCCCACAAACCCCTTGCTCATTATGCAGTAGGTACGTGGGTCCTCGCCGAAGCAATGCGCGGCTTCTCCGTGCCCATAATCGACGCGATAAATTTTTGGCCAGAGTGGCCAGGGGTTATCCTCTGCTCGTATCTCACCGGGTTGGGGTAGCAGTTCAAAATTCACGACACTGCTCGCGCCGTGACGGATGGAGGTACCAATACAGTCGGTCCCCGTATCTCCTCCACCAATGACTATGACGTTCTTGTCTTTTGCGGAAATGTACCTGTTGTCTTTCAAATTGGAGTCGAGCAGGCTCTTGGTATTGGCATGCAGAAATTCCATGGCCAAATGAATGCCCTTAAGCCCCCTGTTTTCAATGGGTAGGTCTCTGGCCCTGGTAGCGCCTGTTGTAAAGAGTATGGCGTCTGAGTCGTTTTTCAGTAAGGTCAGATCATAGGCATTATCGCCCTGACCACCGACATCGGCATTGGTTACAAATTCAATACCTTCCTGCCTTAATATCTCTACCCTACGCTCAACAACATGTTTGCCCAATTTCATGTTGGGTATACCGTAGATCAATAGGCCGCCAATTCGGTCAGCTCGCTCATAAACCACTACCTTGTGTCCAGCCTTGTTTAGTTGCGCGGCTGCGGCCAATCCGGCGGGGCCCGAGCCAATAACTGCCACCTTCTTGCCAGTGTGATGGGTAGGTGGTTGGGCCGTTATCCAGCCTTCACTGAACCCACGCTCCACAATGGCATACTCTATGTTCTTTATTGTTACGGGTTCGTCAACTGAACCTAAAACGCAGGAGCCCTCGCAGATCGCAGGACAAACCCGGCCGGTGAATTCCGGAAAATTGTTGGTTTCGTGCAAGCGGTCCAAAGCCTCCCGCCATTGTGCCCGGTAAACCAGGTCATTCCACTCTGGGCAAGCATTGGATAGCGGACATCCGGTATCTGATTGGCAAAAAGCGACGCCGCAATCCATGCATCGAGACGCTTGTTTTTTCAGCTGTTCGTCTACTACTGGTGCATACAGTTCATCGTAGTCAGCAATTCGTAGATTCACATCCCTGTACAGTGCAGCGTCGCGCGCCAATTCCATAAATCCAGTTGGTTTTCCCATAGTTATACCCCTTTCTCTTGCACTTTCACGCCTGAGCTGACGCAAGAGCTGCACTACTTTTGGCTGCTTCTGCTCTTTCCATAAGTACTCGTTTATAGTCCGTTGGCATCACTTTAACAAATCGGGTCAAAGCTGTGTCCCAATCGTTTAGTACTCTGTCTGCAACTGCTGAGCCAGTGTGCAGCAGGTGTTTCTCGATCAGCGTTCTCAGCTCCATTATGTCCTGATTTGAGGTGACACCTTCCAACTCCACCATGCCCATATTACAGTTAGAAGCGAAGGTATCTTGTTCGTCGAATATGTAGGCGATGCCACCGCTCATTCCCGCAGCGAAGTTGCGTCCTGTCTGTCCCAATACGACTACGCGACCGCCGGTCATGTACTCGCAACCGTGATCTCCAATACCTTCAACGACCGCACTGGCGCCGCTGTTACGCACGCAAAACCGTTCTGCGGCTATGCCTCGAAAGAAGGCCTCGCCACTGGTAGCGCCGTAGAGCACGACATTGCCGATGAGGATGTTGTTCTCAGCGGCAAAAGAACTGTTTGTTGGGGGGTAAATATACAAGCGGCCGCCACTGAGCCCCTTACCAACATAGTCATTGGCATCCCCTTCTACTTCAATTGTTATACCAGCGGCCAGAAAAGCGCCGATGCTCTGGCCAGCTGAGCCCGAGAGTTTAATGTGAATGGTGTCATCTTCCAGCCCATCAGCTCCCCAGTGCTTGGCAATCTGATGGGACAACATAGTGCCGACGACACGATTGGTATTGATGACAGGTAATTCAATATTAACGGGCTCACCTCTCTTAATAGCCGGTTCGGCCAACCTGATTATTTCATTGTCCAGGGCCAATTCGAGGCAGTGATCCTGGTCCAGGGTTCGGTAGGTGCCCGTGTCATCGCGTGGTTTTTGTGCCGGCGTAAGTATGGCACCTAAATCGATGCCATCGGCCTTCCAGTGGTTAATGGCTTTATCCATTTCAAGTGCATCGCAGCGGCCTACCATTTCGTCTACAGTGCGAAAGCCCAATCCAGCCATGATCCCGCGTAGTTCTTCCGCCAGCATGAAGAAATAATTGACCAGATTTTCCGGCTTGCCCTTAAACTTCTTGCGCAGGCTCTTATCCTGAGTAGCGATACCTACTGGACATGTGTTGAGGTGGCACTTTCGCATCATGACGCAACCCAGCGTAATTAGAGGGGCGGTGGCAAATCCAAACTCTTCAGCCCCTAACATCGCTGCAATTGCCACGTCGCGACCAGTTTTTAATTGCCCATCCGTTTGCAATACGACTCGAGATCGCAGGTCGTTTAGCACTAGAGTCTGGTGGGTTTCGGCTATTCCCAATTCCCACGGTAAGCCCGCATGTTTGATAGAGGTTAGTGGTGATGCGCCTGTTCCACCATCGTGTCCGGCGATTACGATGTGATCGGCTTTCGCCTTGGTCACTCCCGCAGCGACAGTTCCAACACCCATTTCGGATACCAGTTTGACGCTGATTCGAGCGCTCTGGTTGGCATTTTTCAAATCGTGAATGAGTTGCGCCATATCTTCGATAGAGTAAATATCATGGTGGGGTGGCGGACTAATCAAACCAACTCCCGGTGTAGAGTGGCGCAACATGGCGATATAGTCATCGACCTTGGTGCCAGGCAACTCGCCACCCTCTCCGGGCTTGGCTCCCTGTGATATCTTGATTTGGATTTCATCGGCGTTGGCCAGGTAATGAGCGGTTACTCCAAATCGGCCGGAAGCTACTTGCTTGATAGCTGAGCGCTTGGAGTCGCCGTTGGGCAGTGTGGCAAATCGCTTGGCATCCTCGCCACCCTCGCCGGTGTTGGATTTTCCGCCCAGGCGGTTCATCGCCAGCGCCAGGGTCTCATGGCTTTCAGGGGAGATTGACCCAAAGCTCATGGCCCCGGTGCAGAAACGTTTGACTATTTCCTGAGCTGGTTCAACTTGCTCAAGTGAAATGGGGCCACCATTGGCATCGGCTTTAAAAGAAATTAGGCCACGCAGGGTACAGCCTCGGGTAGCTTCCTCGTCTGAGGCCTTGGAAAAGCGCTCATAGGCCTGCTGATTATTGTCTCGGGTTGCCTCCTGCAAAGAGGCGATAGTGCTGGGATTCCACATATGCCGCTCGCCGCGTTGTCGCCAGTGGTAATCACCAGGGTTTTGCAGTGAGGACGATTGCCCGCTGTCTCGTTGGGGGAAGCCCATGTCATGGCGACGCAGGGTTTCCTGCGCCAACACGTCAAAACCTACTCCCTGAACACGGCTGGATGTCGCCACAAAACACTGGTCAATGACGTCTTCGGCCAGGCCGACAGCTTCAAATATCTGTGCGCCTTTATAGGATTGTAAAGTAGAGATGCCCATTTTTGCCATGACTTTGAGCATGCCTTTGGCCACGCCTTTGCGATAGGCGGTGACAATCTTTTGATCTGTGTCGAATTGCTCACCTTCCAGTAAACCGTCGCGCTGCGCCTGCCACAGTGACTCAAATGCAAGATAGGGGTTGATAGCATCAATGCCGAAACCAACCAACATGCAGTGATGATGCACCTCGCGTGCTTCCCCGGTTTCCACGACCAGTCCGATTTTGGTTCTCTCGGATGTTTTAACCAAGTGATGATGAACAGCCCCGGTCGCCAGCAGGGAGCTTACCGGCACGCGCTCCTCGCAGATCGCGCGGTCCGAGAGGATCACCAGGCTGTAGCCGTCGGTGATAGCCTGGCTGGCTTCATTGCATATTCGGCGCAGAGTAGACTCGAGACCGGCGATACCAGAGGATTTGTCGAAAGTGATGTCGATCATTTTGGCACGCCAGCCCCGGTGATTAATATGCCGAAGTGCGGCCATCTCCTCGTTGGTTAAAATTGGGTGAGGAATCTTTATCCGGTGGACTTGCTCCGGCGTGGTTTCGAGCAGATTACCCTCCGGGCCCATAAAACACTCCAGCGACATAATAACTTCTTCTCGAATGGAGTCGATCGCCGGGTTAGTGACCTGTGCGAATATCTGCTTGAAGTAGTCATAGATCATTCGCGGTTTGTCAGACATGCAGGCCAGTGCAGAATCGTTACCCATCGAGCCCACTGGATCTCGCAACTGCTGTACCAGGGGAAGTAACATGAACTGCATAGTTTCGGTGGTGTAACCAAAGGCCTTCATTCGGCGAACCAGCGTGCCCTGCTCAAAGCCATGAGGTTCTTCATTCGTAGTTAAATCAGAAAAGCTAATTTTTTGTTGCCTGAGCCACTCGCCATAGGGACGTGCACCGGCAAAAGCGGATTTCAATTCCTCGTCTGTAATCAAGCGCCCCTCTTCAAAGTTCAGTAAGAACATTTTTCCTGGCTGCAGGCGGCCCTTGGCTTTGACATTTTCTGGTTCAACTTCGACGACACCGACTTCCGATGCCATAATGACCTTGTCATCGTGGGTGATATAGTATCGGCTGGGTCGCAGGCCATTACGGTCTAACACTGCGCCGATATAGTGTCCATCGGTGAATGCGATAGACGCGGGCCCGTCCCAGGGCTCCATGATACTTGAGTTATACTCGTAAAAGTCGTGCTTTTCCCTCGACATTTGACTGTCGTTCTGCCAGGCCTCAGGAATCATCAACATCACTGCCTCTTGCAGAGTGCGGCCGGACATCAACAGGAATTCCAGTACGTTGTCGAAGCTGCCAGAGTCGGAACAATCAGCTTCCACGACAGGGAACAGTTTCTCTATGTCATCTCCAAACAGAGTGCTTTTGGCGACGCCCTGTCGCGCGATCATTGAGTTTATGTTGCCCTGGCGAGTGTTAATTTCACCATTGTGACTCATAAAACGGTTGGGTTGGGCGCGATCCCAAGAGGGAAATGTATTGGTACTGAACCGCGAGTGGACCATGGCCAGGTGAACCGAGAATGTCTCCTCTTTCAGGTCGGAGTAGAAAGGCATGAGCTGGTCTGGCGTAAGCATGCCTTTGTAGACAATGACCTTGGAGGAAAGGGTGCAAATATAGAACAGTTTTGCCTGGCATAAGGTCTTGTCGGTGCGCAAGTTGCGAGTAGCCAGCTTCCTGATAATATATAATTGCCGCTCGAAATCGTCTTGCTGTATACCCTTCGCTGCAGCAACAAATAATTGAGCAATATGGGGCATTGCCGCGAGCGCCGAGGGGCCCACGTCGGCTCCATCGGGGTCTACCGGCACATCGCGCCAGCCGATAAGTTGCTGGCCCTGATCCGAGATAATCGCGTTGAGTCGTTCAATACACTGATTGCGTTGCATTTCCTCTGTAGGAAGAAAAACATTTCCCACTGCATAAAACCCCTGTTCGGGTAACTCGGTGGCAAAGTCGGCCCGGGCAATCTGTTGGAAAAGCGTGTGCGGAAGTGTAGTTAAAATACCGCAGCCATCGCCGGTATTGGGCTCGCAGCCGCAACCGCCCCGGTGATTCATGCGTTTTAGGGCGTGATAAGCCTCGAGTAAAATCTGGTGGCTGGCGCGGCCTTTCATATCTGCAACAAAACCCACGCCGCAGCTGTCTTTTTCATTGGCTGGATCGTAGAGGCCCTGCTTCACTGGCAGCCCATGTCGTTGTTGTGTTGTTACATCCTGGGTCATATAGCCTTCTCTTCAACTTGCGGCCTGGCAAACTATCCAGGCGTGTTTTCTATACAGCGCACAATCCCTATTGTTTGATCAGGCAAACAGTCTCATTTTAGAGCGGAGTGATCGCTATGTGATCTCATATGTCGTCGTATGACAATAAAGAATGCCTACAAGGACTTTCTTCGCAGGCACTTGATTTCCCTGTTAGCTGTCCGGGAATAACAAATTCTGCTTGGTAAACTGCTCCTGAATTGCTCTACCTACAACATCCATGCAGTTAGTTGTGCGGAAACCGTAAATCGGCCATTTTTCACACACCAGCTTTCCAATTTACACTGCTTTCAGTGGCTCTGGGTTGCAACATACCGGCCTGTTTCGCTCGTCGCTCTAGATCGCCACCCTCGGGCTGCGATCTGGCAGGCCCCGAAGTATAAATTATTTTTCCAGGTGCGTTAAGCCGACCAGTCTAACCGTATTTTTCAATAAAGTTAATACTTTACACGACTCCAACATTTTGATAGTGAAGCCGAACCTCTACTATGCTGACGCTGGAGGGAATACTGCACATGCCGTAGGCCAATGTAGATCCAGTGCTGAGACGACTTATCTTGAAGCTGTCTTGTCCCCAGGGTGTCAGGGGTTGCTACAGTAGGTCGAAAATATAACTGAATTTCACAATGAGTTCCTTGCGGTTTCTATTCGCGCCCAGCTTCTCCAAGTCCACTTCATTGTAGACCAGGTAGAGTCCGGCATTGGCAGTCTGCAGCCAGGCGAATCGCAGATTGGTCGCCACGGAGTCGGTGCGATCATCATACTGGATCAATGCTTCTAGAGACACTTTTGGTGTAAAGGAGTAGGCGAGTTTAAGTACCCCGACATTAATATCAAAGTCGCCATTGGCACCATCTAAGTCAATACTGTTATATTGCCAGGACAGTTCAGAGTTGAAAGTCTCGCCGATGCGGTATTTCAATACGGGCGCCAACGAGAGCTTATCGCCGCCAAAAAAGCCGCCCACTGTGGCATGCAAATTGAAGCTCAGCGGTGCGCCTTGATTGGTGAGAAAAACCAGTGCCAATTCCTCATTGTCGTATTCACCCGGCTGCACCGCATGCCCATCGATGATATCAAAGGGTTCATCGACCCGCTCATGAGTAAAGTTCACCCCCGTGTGGAACTCAAGGCCCGTTTTGAACTCCCAGTGATTGTCAATGTGCAGGAAACCTGACTCATGGGTTCCATCGAAGTCCCAATACCCTTTGTACGAAACGTGTGGGCGTAGTTCCTGCAGGCCCCACCAGTTCTTGGGGCGGTAGCGATGAAAGATCAAAAACTCAGCTTTGCGGTAGCCGCTGCGAGATAGGAAGCCCACTTCCGGATTGAAGTCCTCGCCGACTTCTGAGTAGCCTATGCTGTTAAACCATTTCTGCGAATTATATTCAGCCTTCAATTTGAAAGCGTGGTCTTTACCGTTCAGGTGCTTGGTGTCGGTTTTCGCTAAATACCCGGATACCATGATCTCGTCGCCAATTCCCCACCGACCATCGATGCCATAGGTCCGGTTGTAGTCGTCACGCTTATCGATACCCCCAAAACTGCCATCTCCCTCTCGCTGTACATAAATTGCGCCAAGCGACGACCGATTTTTGAGTTCTCGATTGAGCCGAATAACGGAAAAATCATTCTCTGGTGCCTCGCCTGGCCTCGCTTCAGATCGCATATGTAGCAGGCCCACATTGGTACTGTTACCTATTTTCCCAGACAGCCTAAGACCGCCCTCTATAGGTAGACGAGCACCTTCGTCACTAATACCTATGCGGCGGCTAAAAAATAGCTCCACTTCCTCTGGGCTTCCCACGGAGAACTGGCCGGCATTTTCCAGAAAGAATGGCCGCTTCTCCGGCAAAAAGACGCTGAATCGGTCCAGATTTACTACCACTTCATCCACCTCAACCTGTGCGAAGTCAGTGTTGTAAGTGAGGTCCAGGGTTAGACTGGGCGTTATGGAGTATTTTAGATCAAAGCCAAATTCACTGTCCGACTCTGTGCCTCGAAACTCGTTGGAGCGCTGAGCCTGGGCCAGCCCGTAAGGCGTGACCTTCAGATTTTTCTGTGGCGGCACGTTAATTCCCTCCACCGTACCCGCCTGGGAGATGCGATATAGAGAGTGCTGTCTTGGCAATGGCGACCAGAAGGCTACTTCATTGTTGCGCCGGATATTACGTTGAAAATTGATACCCCAGACAGGCGCTGTGGCACTGGCGTAACGTAGTGACTTAAAGGGAATTTCCATCTCCACCACCCAGCCCTTGTCATTGGTCGCAGTTTTCACCTCCCATGTGGTGTCCCAGTCTCGATTGAAACCACCACCTCCAGAGCCGAATACGCTGGTCCCCTCCTTGGTTACCTGTCCATCGTATTGAATCCCGGCCGGATTGGTGCCAAAAACGAAACCATTCTGGCGGTCCAGAAAACTATCTATGATGACCTGAAAACTGTCTGTTTCGTCTAGATCAGCATCGCGCCGGCTATCTGAAATTATAATTTCATTGGGGTTGCTGTCGTATAGTTTGGCACCGATATATAGAGCTCGCTCGGTAAAGCCAAGATAGATCAGGGTTTTTTGGGTGGCTGGTTGCCCCTCATCCGGTCGGGTTTGCCAAAAATTGCTTGTAGTACCGACCCCTATCCAGGCAGGGTCGCCCTGTATCTTGCCGTCTAATGTAGGTGCCGTTTCAAGTCTGTGGGCCTGTGCTACGGGTGGGGCACTCGGCGCCAATTGAAGCCCGGCTGCGGCTATATTCAGGGGCAAGAACAGGCTGAAAATAAGCGCAAGTATTCGTAGGAGGGTTGGGCAATGCGTTTGGGGGGATCCGGTCATCAAGTATCCTATTATTGTGCTCTTGATGTTAATCTGTGAAGCCCAAAAGGGCAATTCCGTTTCAAGATGTGCACTTCACAGCGGATGCACTGTGTGAATCATCGGAGTATTGACAGAAAATGCAGGCGGATCTCATGACGATCGATTACTACACCGACATTCTATGCGTCTGGGCCTGGATTGCTCAAGCCAGGGTGGATGAGTTAAATACCCAGCTTGGCGAGGGGATTCGCTTGCGCTACCACTACGTCGATGTTTTCGGTGACACGGCAGCCAAAATGCACTCTCAATGGGCAGAGCGCGGATTGTATGAGGGGTTTGCCCGCCATGTGGCCGAATCGGCGGCAGGTTTCGAGAAGGCGCCAGTGAACCCGCTCATTTGGACGAGGACTCGCCCTGCCACTTCCGCCAACGCCCATATGGTGTTGAAGGCGCTGGAGCTATCATTGGGCCAACAGGCTTCCATTGATATGGCTCTGGAACTACGCAAGGCATTTTTTGTGGAGGCGGCAGATATCGGCAGTATGACGGTTCTGAGAAGCATGATTAGGCAAAATGGATATGATGAAAAAGCCGTCGAACGATCGCTGGAAAATGGCTCCGCAATTGCGGCGCTTATGGGAGACTATCAACAGGCAAATAAAATTGGTATCAAGGGCAGTCCATCCTATGTCATGGATGGAGGCCGTCAGACCTTGTACGGCAATGTTGGCTATCGTGTGCTTCGCGCCAATGTCGAGGAACTGTTAAAGCAGCCATCCGACGAGGCGAGTTGGTGTTGATATCCCCACTGAAATAGAGAAATCAGGCCCTCTGTTGATTGGAACAGGGCCTGATGGACTAGTGTGTGTCGATTGACTAGTGGACTTCGATCCGACGACGTTCGACTTCTCTCTCAAGCAGTTTAGGTGCTTGCAGCTTTAATACGCCGTCTTTGAATGATGCCTCGATATCCTCTTCGTGCACGTCACTGCCGAGATTGAAACTGCGCATAAATTTTCCGTAGCGCCGTTCCTGCCGAATAACCTTGCCGTCTTTTTCTTCCTTGTCTTCCTGGTCTGTCTCTGCCTCCAGAGTGAGAATCCCCTCCTTAACATGAATGTGAATATCTTTCCTGTCGACGCCGGGTAATTCGGCGGTAATCTCGTAGTGCTCACCTACATCCTTTATGTCGACCAGTGGGGCAAAAAAAGTAGCCGCCTTGGAGTTGGCCGCAGGCGGTGCCCAAATATCATTAAAGAAGCGGTCAATATCAAGCAAATTGTTTCGTGGAACTAAAGACATAATACACCTCCCTCGATGGTTTCTCTGTGCCTATACCTTTATTTGGGGGCGCATAATTGCGTTTCAAGGGGGTTATTAGCACTAGTTGACCCAGGTCAAAAATTTTGCTCGATTCTGGTGGTGCTGGTACATTAGTTTGAACACAGTAACTTCTGTCTATAGATGCCGAGTGATGAGCTATGGATAAAAAGGACAAACCTGAGAGTAATCGCCACAATCCGTGGCTAATGCCATTGTGGTTAATGGGGTTCGCTATTTACTACCTGGTGACATACGTGCTGCCAGATGCTCCTCGGGAGCTCGCCTATTCAGAGTTTGTGCAACAAGTGGAGGAGACTAGAATCCACACCATTGTTTTAAAGGGGCGGGATATTCAGGGTCGCTATCAGCCACCCGACTCGGAAAACACCCGCGGCCGAAACTATGATTTCCATGTTGTAATCCCTGAACTTGAAGGGGAAAGGCTGCTCGATCTTTTGCAGCGCCATCAGGTGGTTGTAGAAGTGCGCGCCGACCGCCCTCCACTCTGGCTGCAGATTCTTTCTGGTTTTCTGCCTTGGCTGTTGATTATAGGCTTTTTTGTGTGGACTAGTCGTGCCTTGCGCCAACGCATGGAGGGTATGGGAGGAACAGGTGGCGTTTACGGTTTTGGCCGCTCTCGAGCTCGCCGGCATCCGGCGGCCGAGAGTGGAACTGGTTTCAAAGATGTTGCCGGACTCGAGTCGGCCAAAGAAGACTTAATGGAGATTGTAGATTATCTCAAGGATCCAACTAGATACCGCGAGTTTGGCGCAAATCTTCCCAAGGGAGTTTTAATGATGGGCGCGCCGGGTACGGGAAAGACCCTGCTTGCGCGGGCCTGCGCCGGGGAAGCGGGTGTACCTTTTTATTCAGTCAGTGGGTCGGAATTTATTGAGATGTTCGTGGGTGTGGGCGCGTCCCGAGTCAGAGACATGTTCAGAGATGCCAGGAGGGAGGCGCCGGCACTAATTTTTATCGATGAAATTGACTCTGTGGGCCGCGTGCGAGGAACAGGACTTGGTGGCGGTAACGATGAGCGCGAACAAACATTAAACCAGATACTGGCAGAAATGGATGGATTTGAGCCGGAGGAAGCGGTGGTTGTGCTTGCCGCCACAAACCGGCCAGACGTTCTAGACCCGGCTTTGCTACGACCGGGAAGATTTGACCGCAAAGTGACATTGGATCTGCCACAGCGCAAGGCACGGTCGGAGATTTTGGCGTTGCACTGTCGCAATAAGCCCCTCGGAGACGATGTTGATCTCGATGAGGTCGCCGCGATTACCGTTGGATTCTCGGGAGCTGATCTTGCCAATATTGTTAATGAGGCTGCGTTATTGGCAGTCCACAATCACCATCAGAGCATTTGTAAGCAGGATTTTTTGAGCTCCAGAGACAAAGTGCTGATGGGCGCTCCAAGGGCAGATTTGTTGAACCCCTCAGAGAGGGAGCGAATAGCCTGTCACGAAGCAGGGCATGCTATCGCTGCCTGGTTCTCGCCCCATAGCGACTCGCTGGAGAAAGTCAGTATAGTACCCCGAGGTCGATCCCTGGGCGTGACGGAGCAAATTCCCTCGGAGGATCGGCACAATGTAACGGAGGACTTTTTGCGGGCGCGCCTGGCGATCCTGCTGGCTGGTCGCTGTGCCGAAAAACTGCGATTCGACAGTTATAGCACCGGTGCAGAAGACGACTTGAAGCAGGCTACAAAAATGGCCTACAAAATGGTCGGCCAATGGGGAATGACGGAATCTGTTGGGGCGGTAGGCTACTCAATCTCGGAAGAACACCCCTTTCTCGGACGCGATATAACAGAACCTCGTGAGTTCGGCGAAGAAACGGCCAGACTGTTAGATAGGGCAGTAAGGCAGACACTGAAAGATGCGGAAGACAATGTGCGCCAACTATTACTAGATCACCAGCGATCGCTGGAGCGATTGGTAGACGCCCTGTTGGAGCATGAAACCCTGTACCACGATGAACTGCTGGAGCTGCTGAAGGTCGAATCACCTGTCGAGTGAGTGTGAACTTGTCCCCAGGAATTTGCGGAGCCTGCCATGTAGCAGCCGGTTTTTAGCACTCGTTCGCCTTCACTGGTGTTTCCCAGAGAGCAATCGGGAGCGCGATGGTCACTGATGTCGGCATGGTCCATGTCCGATAATCAATTGGAAAAACTCTCGATACCCGCAATATCGAACACTGCATACAATGCACGGTGATCAGATAGACGGCGCCAGGGGGCGCCGGAAAGTACTTCTGCGTCAATTAACTTAAGATTGCGATAATAAATTCTATCCATAGAGAAAAAAGGTAGCCGAGCGGGAAAAGTCCTGGCGGGTCGTCCATATACGGTACTATAGGCCTCTTGGAATGACATTTCGTCTACCAATCTTCTGTGCAGTTTTCCCTTCCAGTCATTGAAGTCTCCAGCAATAATAAGTGGCATGTTATCGGGTACTTTTTTCGCCAGTAGCGCTAACAGCTTTTGCAGCTGCTTTTTTCGCTCTCTAGAGAATAGTCCGAAATGAACGCACACGACATAGACGCCCATGGCCAACTTACCAAGCAAGATGCCACGCTGAGAGAACCACCATTGACTTACATCGAAATTATCCCAGTGCAAGAATTGATTTTTGCTCAGAATAGCATTTCCGTGGTGACCTCTTTGGTAGATGGCATTGCGACCGTAGGCATGGTGAGGCCAGACTTCATCGGCCAGATACTCGAACTGTGGGTAGCTAAATACGCCGGCCCTTCTAAAAGCTGACACCAGTGCAGTGGCAGAATGCTCACCAACAACCTCCTGCAGGAACACCAGATCGGCATCCACTGTGCGTATAGCGTGCCGCAGCTCTGGTAGAATTGGGCGCTTGCTGGCGGTACATACCCCTTTATGGATATTGTAAGTACAAGTGCGTAACTCGGTACTTGGTGATGACATGGTTTCTCCGTATCCACCCCCTGTTTTCGCCCTCACTCGCATGTATTCTCAAAGCAGACCGAGGCGGCGACGATATGCTTCGTTAGCGTATTTCAGCATAACGTATATTGAGCGTCGGCCTTTTGATCGACATCAAATACGACGATAGCTGGGAGACAGGGGGTTGTGGGTGTAAAATTGAGACTCGCTTTTCGCGACGCCTCGCACCTTCCAACTGGTAGCGCTCGCGCTGAAGTATTTTGAGCGTACAATGGATGGAGATTCAGCCTGTAGGAAACGCTGTCGGCACTAATGCAGCCAGCAGAAGATCACCGGTGCATTTAATGAGTGGGGCCAGCCAGGATTGGAGCGTATCGAAGTGCAGAAAACGGGGCTGTGATTTTGTCAGAATGTACTTATTATGGAACAATATCAGCGAGTCAAGTCAATAGAGGGTATATGAGATCTGAGCAGGAAATTCCCATCTTTACTAATCCTGGCAAAGAGATTCTCGGACAGGATGCGATTCAATTCCTTCGTAATCTGGGACGAACAAGCTGGATAGATATAAAAGGAGTGGACGAAAGTAGAAGCCGGGTTATTACCACCCTGTTACACGGTAATGAGCCCTCCGGCTTGCTCTCATTACATCGGTGGCTGCTGACAAACCCCAGGCCTGTTACTAATATATGTGTTCTGATCGGTGCGGTAGATACTGCGCTTGAACTGCCGATCTTCGCTCATCGAATGCTACCTCATCAACGCGATTTTAATCGTTGTTTTCGCGCTCCATTTGATGGTCTTCAGGGGCGTCTGGCAAGAAGCATCATTGAGAGACTTGAATTATTGCAGCCCGAGTGTATCTGCGACATTCATAATACTTCTGGTACCGGTCCTTCGTTCGTGATTGCAACGGCCGATGGTACCCAGACCAGAGTATTGGCCGAGAAATTCTGTCGCCGGATGATAGTAACGGACTTTCGATTGGGTAGCGTGATGGAATTAAAGGTGGGTTGCCCAGCGATTACTATAGAGTGCGGTGGCGCTCAGGATAGCGAAGCAGACGAGGTGGCCTCTCAAGGGCTAGAGTGTATTGCCACTGAGGATGATCTGTTTATGCAGGGAAACGGTTCGGATATGTATGATCTGCCAGATGAGCTTGAAGTCCTTTTTTCTCCTCTGCGGGTCGAGCTTGTTCCCGTTGCGACGATAGCGTACGAGGAGGAACCCAGTGAACTGGCCGACGTTTCAATTACGCCAACCATCGAGCATCAGAATTACGGTGTTACCCACCAGGATTATCGCTTGGGATGGGTGGGAGCTGGGGGGCTGCCCAGTCTCAGTGCAAGGGATGCAGCTGGTCAGGAGCAAGTGCACACGCTACTGCGAGAAGACAATGGCTGGATCTACCCTGCACAGAACCTTCGGATTTTCATGGCGACAACCAACGCGACAATAGCCGCGACCGACTGTCTTTTTTATGCTGTACCGGCCAATTGATGAATGCCATGGCATTGTTCAGAGGTACACTTGGCCATAGCCTATAATCAAGCTTTGGCACGGGTCGGGAGAGTAGCCTGATGTTGCATTCTCTCGGATTTTCACTTTCGCTTCGCCTGGCGGTAATGACGTTGGCAGTAGCGTTTGTTGGTGCCTGTAGTGATCCGGTTTCTGATCGACTTCACGAGCGCTCGCGCAACCAGCCTCAGTGGTTTGAACAGGCAAAACTGGGCATTTTTATCCACTGGGGCCTGCCCTCAGTGCCAGCTTTCGCCGCCGGTAAACCGCTGCAACCCGGTGAGCTGGAAGAGATGATTTTGTCGGACTCGTCTCGCACCGAGTTACCCTACTCCGAGTGGTACCTTAATTCTTTGGGTTATGCCAATGGCAGGACTCAGGCCTTTCATCGAGAGCACTATGGCGGTGCTCCCTACGAAGCTTTCCAACAACAGTTTGAACGTAATATAGAGGATTCCTGGGACCCGGAAGCCTGGGCGGATTTGTTTCAGCGAGCCGGTGCCCGGTATGTGGTGTTGGTTACCAAACACCACGATGGCTATACCTTGTGGCCCAGTAAAGTCATCAACCCTAACAGGGCTGACTGGGGCTCGCGACGCGACCTGGTTGGGGAACTCGCCGCTGCTGTGCGGGCGCGTGGTATGCACTTTGGCACGTATTACTCCACTGGGCTCGACTGGAGTTTCAAAATGGTGACCGAGGGAGATCTGGTCAGCGATATTTTGCGCTCGGCACCATCGAGTCAGGATTATGCCGATTATGTGTACGATCATCTGGTGGAACTGATAGATCGCTATCAGCCCGATGTCATCTGGGCGGACATCGGTTATCCCTCAAAGGGGCGACTGGGAGAACTGTTCGGTTACTATTTCAAACAGGTTCCGGAGGGCGCAGTCAATGATCGCTGGGGCGGGGTTGACGTTTTGGGTGATATTGCCGAGTGGCCGGGTGCTATATGGGTGTTGAAGAAACTGGCCAGGTGGCTCCTACAAAACCAGCCCGGTGAGCTAACCGATGATCCCGATCGGTACGGTTTTAAAACTGTTGAGTACAGCCACCTGGCGGGGATCGCGCCGTTCAAGTGGGAATCTACCCGGGGGCTGGGTGGATCCTTTGGCTTTAATCGACGCGAAACTGCCAGTGACATGCTCAACTCTGCGCAGTTGGTTGAGTACCTGGTAGAGACAGTAGCCAAAAATGGCAATGTGTTGATTAACGTCGGCCCCGACAGCTTCGGACAAATTCCCATGATACAGCAGGCGCCGCTACTGGGATTGGGTAAGTGGATGGATCTAAACGGGGAGGCGGTGTACGGGACCAGGCCCTGGAAACGTTTTCAAAACGAAAATGGTCGAAAATTGCACTATACGCAGAGTGATGAGGCCTTGTATGCGATTGTGGATGGGCCTGCTCAGAGCACTTTCACTATTGAAGACCCGGGTATTGAATATAGCGATGTACAGGTGCTGGGTGCACAGTTGGTGAGGCTAATTGAGAGGCCAGGGGAGTTGGAACTGCAATTGGATCGGGCACTGGAGGCGGCAGCTGTCGTAGTGCGGTATACATTCAGCGAGTCTTTGGGTAAGAAGCGCGCCTCGGCCTCCCAATAGGAGGGCGAGCCGAGGCGTTGAGAGGGGCCTTTCGCTAGAGCGGATTGCCCTGTGCATCAATGGCATTGAGTTGCTTGCCATCGGGCCCGTGTGAGGTGGGGTCTGCTATCCAGGGTGCAAGGCAGGTGCGGTTCTGGGTACAGGGGTCGGTAAGCGCATGGAGGAAGGCCTCGATGTCGGCTATGTCATTATTATCCAGCCGGATGCGCCGCAGTCTTGATCGGCCCTGGCGTTGTTCTTCCTCCAGGTTAGCCAGTGCAGCCTCGGAGTGGGCCTGGGATCCCGGGTAGAGGTTCAGACAGTCCTGCACTTGTTCAAACTGGGCAATAGAGCAGGCGCCACCATCGCGAAACAGTCGCTCAACCTCTTCGCGGGGGTTGTCGTAATGACGAATTACCTGCTCCAGTGTTTGGTAGGCGCCGGCATGACCATAGGGTGCCGAGAGCGCTACATTTAGCAGACTCGGTGTACGAAAATCGAATTGATCCCTGTCGCGCCCCGTTTCACGGGCTCGACCGAAGTCGGCCGCGCCATCTGCGCCATCGCCCTTACCGGGCCCGAATTGGGGGAAGGCCACATTGTGGTGTTGCTGGTCGGTGAAAAAGTCGCCCCGATGACAACTGACACAATCTGCGCCCCCCTGACGTCCCGAAGTGAAAAATAACACGGCGCCTCTTTTCTGCGCCTCGGACAGCGCTTGACTGTCGCCTTCAATATAATTTTTCCAGGGGTTATTGACCAGAACCATAGAGCGCTCGTAGGCACCGATCGCGGTGGCTATGTTGGCGAAAGTGACCAGATCTTCGGCGGGCAAGGTACTCTGGAAGCCCTGTTGAAACTCCTGTACCCAAAGGCTTGGCGGCAGTTCGTCACTGCCTACACCGTAATCGCCCAACCTGGCAGCCAGATGAGTGCGAATCTGGTTGTTGTCACTGCCGCTTTCGAAGGCCTCTGTTTTCATTTCGCCGGAGGAGGTAACCGGGAACCGGGATTGAGCCGTAGCAAGGCTATCACCGGCATTGGGGTCCACTTCACCGAAACTGGAATCCGGTGTACGAATTCCGCCCGGCTGGCCATTTCGGGGTCGGACTGGCTCAACTCTTGAATCCCAGAACAGACCACCCCGGTCCCATAGAGCGACATTAAATACTGTCGGTGCATTGCGAGGCACCAGGGGAAGTCCAGAGCTGTGTTCTCTACCTGGACCGAGGAGGTCTGGCGACAGTGCTCCCACACCAACAGATAATGCCAGGCCGTCAGCACCACCCAGGGATGGATGGTGACAGGTGACACAGGCGCTATCAAAACCGCCCCCCAGACTTTTGCTGAAGAACAGGGTCTTACCCAATTGTGCGAGCGCGGATTCAATACTGGGTATTTCTCGGTCGCGCACTGGATCTCCAGTTAAATTATGACGGTCGATTATGAGGTTTAGGCGTTCGTCCAGGCTAAGGTTGTCATTATTCTGACC
>JABHWT010000141.1 GCA_018657645.1 Halieaceae bacterium
AGCTCGGGGACCAGGCGCCTACCTGCTAATATATTGGGGAGCGCACCAAACTCGGTGGTAACCAGACGTGAAACTATCGCCCAGGACAGGGCCGCCATACGATATGCCATGACCATAGGGCGCTTCAGCAACAGGGCCTCCAGAGTTGCCGTTCCGGAAGCAAGTAACACCGCATCCGCTGCGGCCATCGCCTCTCGCGAGCGACCATGCACCAATGTCACCGGCAGTCCCGGGCGGGCAACAAGCAGTTGCAACAACTGCGCATGGCAAGCCTCACTGGCAGCCGGCATAATGAATGAAAGATTTGGATCTCTCCGCCACATCAATAGCGCCGTTTCAAGAAACAGGGGCGCCAGTAGTCGCACTTCTGAGGCCCGGCTGCCAGGAAGCAACGCCACCAGAGTGCCCCCCTGCGACAGCTGCAATGCCCTGCGCGCATCATCCCGATCAGAGTACGAGGGTATTTCGTCCGCCAGGGGATGGCCAACATACTCAGCCGGCACGCCGTGTTGGCGATAGACATCTGTCTCAAATGGAAACAGGCATAGCATCAGGTCGACAGCTCGCCCGATTTTCGCCACCCGACCCCGGCGCCAGGCCCATATAGAGGGGCTCACCAAGTGGGCTGTTTTAATAGCCTGACGCCGCAGCTTCATTTCGAGTCGCAGATTAAAGTCTGGTGCATCGATGCCAAGAAAAAGGTCGGGGGGATTATCCACAAAGTGGCGGTAGAGAGCGCCGCGCATGCGCAGTAGTTCGGGCAGTCGCATCAGTGGCTCCACCAGGCCCATCACCGACAACCGCTCCATCGGATATAGACTGTTAAAACCCTGTGCCTGCATCAATGGCCCACCGATTCCCTCTGCTTTGACATCGCCAAACCGGGATTCAAGGGACGCTAACAGGCGAGAGCCCAAAATATCGCCGGATGCCTCACCGGCCACAATACCGATGTGCAGGGTCATCGATCAGTGTGCCTACCGGACAATGCCGCGCTCCGATGCGCGTATTGAATCGATCAGCACCTGCAGCTCCGGCGTATCCGGCAACATGGCTTCCATTCGTTGCAGTGCAATATCCAATGTCAAACCCTGGCGATACAGGATTTTAAACGCCCGTCGTAATTGATTGATAGCATCAGATGAGAAGCCGCGTCGGCGCAGGCCCTCGGCGTTTATTGTTCTTGCCTCTGCGGGGGCGCCACTGACCGTAACATAGGCCGGTACATCCTTGCCAATGGCGGTCCCCATACCACTAAAACTGTGAGCACCAATTCGGCAAAACTGATGAATCAGGGTGTAGCCACTTAGCACTGCCCAATCCCCCACCTGAACATGCCCTGCCAAAGCAGTGTTATTCACCAGGATGGTGTGATCGCCCACTACGCTGTCGTGACCGATATGCACGAAAGCCATTAGCAGGTTGCTATCACCGATAGTAGTTTCACTCCGGTCCTGTACAGTGCCCCGATGGATAGTTACATTCTCGCGAATGACATTATTGTCTCCGATGACCAACCGCGTCGGCTCATTATTGTACTTAAGATCCGGCGTGCTCTCACCAATGGTGGAGAACTGGTAGATATGGTTATTGCTGCCAATCCGGGTCGGCCCTCTTATAACAACGTGAGATTCGATAATGCAACCAGGCCCAATTTCAACATCCGGTCCAATGACAGTCCATGGTCCCACTTTGACATCGTCGGCCAACGTTGCGGATGGGTCAATTATCGCTCTACTGTCAGTCATGGGTGGGCCTCGCCAGTGAGTGCTGGGAGTTGCACTATCGATCGGCGCACAGGATAGTGGCAGAAGCGCACAGCGCACCATCCACATCCGCCTTTACATCAAACTTCCATATGCCGCGGCGCGCCGAAACAACAGATGCGCGTAGCATCACCTGGTCGCCAGGCACACAGGGTCGCTTGAAGCGCAGATGGTCAGCCCCGACAAAATAGTACATGGAACCGTCCGCCGGTGTCTTGTCCATGGTTTTAAACCCCAAAATGCCCGAGGCCTGGGCCAAAGCCTCTATCAATAGAACACCGGGGAAAACGGGCTGGTCTGGAAAGTGACCGTCGAAATAGGGCTCGTTGATGGTCAGGTTTTTGTAGGCGACAATCGACACCCCAAGGTCTAGTTCCACCACCCTGTCCACCAACAGGAATGGATAGCGATGAGGAAGGTACTTGCGAATCTCAGTCACATCCATCATTGGACTGTGGCCCCTAGTGCAGATTATTTTAGCTGTTTTTCCAGCGCAACAAGCCGTTGGTATATCGAATCCAGTTGTGAAAATCGCACGGCGCTTCGCCTCCAGTCCCGGGTCGGGGATATTGGCGTCCCCGATGAATACGACCCCGGCTCGGTAATCGACTTGGTCACCATGGACATACCGGATAAATGGACATTATCACAGATATCTGCGTGCCCAACTACACCGACCTTGCCCGCGAGTGTACAGTTAGCTCCGATTTTGGTGCTTCCAGCCACTCCAGTACAAGCGGCGATCGCGGTATTTTTGCCGATACTGCAATTGTGGGCAATATGCACCAGGTTATCCAGAATTACCCCGTCCTCAATGATGGTATTTTCCAGGGCACCTCTGTCTATAGTGGTACCTGCACCTATCTCCACCCGATCACCAATTCTCACGCCCCCCAGTTGGCAGATTTTCTCCCACCCTGACGGACCCGGCGCAAACCCGAAGCCATCCGCACCCAGCACGGCCTGACTGTGCACAATACAGTTCTTCCCCAGATGCACATTGCCATAGATTACAACACTGGGATAAATCCGGGTTCCGGCGCCCAATACGCTGCCGCGCCCCACATATGCACTGGCTCCAACCTCAACACTGCACTCCACCACGGCCCCAGCCTCAATCACGACATTGGGTCCAATCGTGGCTCCCGGATCAACAACCGCATCACAGGACACGACAGCTGTGGGGTGAACTCCTGCTGTGGTGCTGCCGCTGGTGTCAAACAGTTGAGAGGCTCGCGCGTAAGCCACGTAGGGCGACCGTGCGATCAAGCAGTCCAGTGGGCTACGCAAAGCAAGCTCGGGATCAATAATGACAGCCCCAGCTTTGGAGTCGGCTAACTGGGGGAGGTATTTCTTGTCTGTCAGAAATGTCAGATCCCGAGGGCCTGCGCCGGCCAGTGTGGCCAGACCGTCGATTATACGGTCACTGTCACCGGAGACCTCCAGATCCAATTTCTCTGCAAGTTCCCCAAGTGTGAACACGGTAGTTTACTCAGCTGGAAGCTGGTTGAGTTTATCAGTTACTTTAGCGGTAATACTGTAGCCTGCATCGGCGTGGATGACAGAACTACGTTGCAGTAGCAACCCAATCCCTTCAGTTGCTATCAAATTGCGCAGAACCTCTTGCACCTTGGGAGACATTTCCTGCAGTAGTGCCTGCCCTGCCGCCTGCTCCACTTGCTGGAGTTTGCCGGTTACGTGTTCGAGATCGCCCTGCTTACTAGTCAGCTTCTTGCGTGCAGCTATTTGCTGGTCCTGGCTCATGACGGCCATATCTTTTTGTAACTTTTTTACCAGCTCGTCAAATTCACCTTTGAGACGATCGTACTCAGCCTTATCCGCCTTGTAATCCTCTTCTGTTCTAACGGCCTCCAGCCGTTTTTGAGCAAAATCGGTTTGCATAATCGCCTCCTGCAAATTCACAACGGCAATTTTTCCCTGTGCCCAACTTCCAACAGACATTCCCAACGCTGCAACAACGAGCGCGACTTTCACGAATCTAAACACAATAATCTCCAAAAAAATATAAAGGTAAAAAAACCAGTACTCTTTCAACCTGATAATATAGGTTCGGTTTAAAAGAGCACTAAAACCCCCGACCCAAGGTAAACTGGAACACTTCTTCCTCATCCTCAGGGCCGGAATTCATCGGCTTGGCGAGGCTGAAGGTCATAGGTCCAAACCCTGTAATCCAGGTAACGCCCACACCAACCGAATAACGCAGCTCATTAGCATCCACATCAAAACAATTAATTTGACTGGCTGAACACGTGGTATCAAATACATTCCCCACATCGACAAAAAAGGCCGAGCGCAACTGGCTGCGGTCCTTGATAAAGGGCAGCGGGAAGATTAATTCGGCGCTAGCTTCCACCAGGGCATTGCCACCAAATGGGTCTCTCTCACGAGTTTGCACTCGGTTGGATACCAGTTTTCCCAGATCCGGGTCGTAAACATAGCCAAACTGACTCCCATCAGGGCCTCCAGTTTCCGTCGCTTGCCCATCTTCGTC
>JABHWT010000246.1 GCA_018657645.1 Halieaceae bacterium
CCCATGGGGGGTGAATTCAGCAGTTCGAACCCTGCGGCCTCCCCCCGCTTCCTGGTCAGTGCGCACAAGGACCCGGGTATCGACACCTACTCTGGCACAGATTTACAGCGTATCCAGGTTATCAAGGGCTGGGCCGATGCAGACGGCACCACCCACGAGCGCGTGTTTGACGTAGCTGGCAATACCGGCAACGGGGCCTCTGTGAACCCCGAAAACTGTACGCCCACCGGCACCGGCTTCGCCAAGCTCTGTACGGTGTGGGAGGACCCCGAGCCGGAGCAGTCAGACAGCGCTTTCTACTATGCCCGGGTATTGGAAAACCCAAGCTGCCGCTGGAGTACGCTGCAATGCCAGGCAGCCGGAGTAAACCCCTTCTCCAGTACCTGCGAGGCACAAGCCGAATCGGCGACTCTCGCAGCACAAAAGAGGGGTGCAGAGGGTGACGTGTACGGTAAATGCTGCCTCGATGAATCGGAGCAGTCTTTCTATTCACCCGTGATTCAGGAGCGGGCCTGGACATCGCCAATCTGGTTTAAACAATCCGCCGTTTTGGAATCCGCGGCAAATGACAAGGCAGTTCAATAGTGAGTTCGAGGGAAACAGACAAGCCCGAAAGGGCTGCAATGCAACAACTGGTTGGCAGTCGGTTGGGGCCTTATAACAGTTTCAATCCGATCACCCGGGTCCAGATATGGCAGTGGTGCTGCGCCATGGGTGATCATTCCCCACTGTACCTCGATGAACACTACCAGACCCAGACCGAATACGCGGGGCAGGGTGCTGTGGCACCCCCGGCTATGATGCAAGTGTGGACCATGCGCGATTTCAACGACGATTATGCGCCAGGATCTACCGTGGACCACCCCTACCAGATTATGCTAGATCTGACGCAAATGGGTTTCCCCGCCAATGTTGCCGTCAGCTATGACATCAACTTTCACCGCTATCTGGTAGAAGGCGATCGCGTGCACCATTACAAAACCGTGGTCGATATCAGCGAAATGAAAAAAACCGCCCTGGGTGAAGGTTATTTCTTTACCGATCGGATGGAGTACCTGGACCAGAATGGCGAGTTGTTTGCCGAGGCGCTGATTACCTATTTCCAATACCGACCCACCGGCAACCCGGCCGGCGAAGCATCCTCAGCAGGCGCTAATGCCAACGCCGATCCACAACAGCCTCCCGAGGCCAGGGAGGACCGGCAGCCAGATTACAAGGACCTCGCCGTAGGCCAACTGAGCGAGGGCGATGTGCTGCCCGAATTACTGATCCCCATTACCCATAAGTTGATTGTGGGAGGGGCGATCGCCACCCAGGATTTTATTCCCGTGCACCACAATATGGCTGCGGCCCAAGCCGCAGCCATGCCGGATATTTTCATGAACATACTAACCACTTCCGGTCTCTGCGCACGCTATGTCGCCGACTGGGCGGGACCAGGAAGTCGGCTGCGTAAACTGAAACTCCGTTTGATGGCACCCAACACACCGGGAGACAACATGTTGATGCAGGGCAAAATCACTGCTCTGACACAGACGCAGAACGGGTCCACAGTAAACGTCGAGTTTTCGGGAATCAATCGTTCGGGGCCCCACGTGATGGGAGCCGCTACCCTGGCGCTGGCCGGGGATTAATTTCATTTTCAGCAAGGAAATATGCATGACTCATCGGTTTGAAGGAAAAGTCGCTATTGTTACCGGAGGCAGCCTGGGCATCGGTCGCAGTTGCGTCGAGCAGCTGGCCCGGGAAGGCGCAATAGTCGTGGCCTGCGCTCGACGCAAACCAAAACTGGACGAACTGGTTCAGCGGATTGAAGCCGAGGGTGGTCGCTGCAAGGCCGTAGCGCTGGATGTGAATGACCTGGACGGTTTTGCCCGCCTGATCAACGACACCTATGACGAATTCCAGCGCCTGGACGTGTTGATCAACAATGCACCCTCGGTAAAAGGCGGCATGGTATTGGACATGTCCATCGAAGACTGGCGCTCTAACTTTACCGCCTCGGTCGACAGCGTCTTCGTCGGGTGTAGAGAAGCGATGCGTCTCATGCAAAAGCAGGGCTCTGGCTCCATCGTCAACGTGTCGTCTGTCAGTAGTTTGCGCGCGGGCATGGCAGCGGGCGCCTACTCGGCTTCAAAAGCCGCAGTGAACCAGTTTACGGCCTGCGCGG
>JABHWT010000203.1 GCA_018657645.1 Halieaceae bacterium
AGAGCCAAACATATCCACTTCCCATCCTGGGTCTGTAGTGGCCGCACAGCCCGCGATGGTCTGCATGGCGACAACTTCATCGACTTGCCCGGCTTCGGCGGCATCGGCCAAAAGCTGGGCTTTTTTGTTAAGCGCTTTGAGATGTTTCATAGTGTGCTCTCCGGGGTGATAGATACCGGGCAAAAAAACCGGGATTTTTCGCCAAAATCTGGGTGTAGGTATAAATACCAAAATCGACCCAATCTCGCAGTAGTTCGCAGTAGTGCCATGTGGGTTTCAGCGGATCGTTGTAACGCGCATAGCTCTCGTGATAGCAGCCACCAGCACATAGATTACGAATCTGGCAGCTATTACAACCGAGATTCCTCTGCTCCAGGCGCTGATTGAGAAACTGGTTCAGACCTGTTTTATCCAGGCCCTTATTCACCTCACCAAAGTGTGGCATATCGGAACCGCTAAACCGGTGACAGAGATCAATCCCGCCCGCGTGATCGACTGCTACCATGCCGACACCTGCGCCACAGGGAAGGACTTTTCTGGTGCCCTCGTGAATATCTGTCAGGAGCTGATGCATGTTGGAAAAACCGATACTCCTGTTGTCCAGCGCCGCCTCCAGGTATTTTTCACCCAGGCGCTTCATATTGGCAAACACTGTCGCCAATTCATCGCCACTGAGGTTATAACTGGCAACATCCCCGGCAGTTACCGGGGCAAAACCCACTTCGTGGAAACCCAGCGTATTGAACAAATGGTCCCAAATGGCTTCGATATCGGTAATACCGCGGGTCAGAGTGACCCGAGCGCCGACGGGGCGAGCACTGTAGCGAGCCTTTAATAATTTTACTTTCTCGGCGACCAGGTCGTAGGTACCCCTGCCCCCAACCGTAATACGATTGCGGTCATGGTAAGCTGGAGGGCCATCAATACTGACCGCAATACCAATATTATGATCATTGAGATAATCGACGGTTTTTTCGTTGAGCAATGTGGCATTGGTGGTCAAGGAAAAATCGACGGTTCTGCCCAATCCTGCAAATCGCTGCTCAGCATACGTCACAACCTGCTTGATCAATGGCAGGTTAGACAGGGGCTCACCGCCAAAAAACACAACGTTGTATCGCGGCTGGTCCGGTTACTCCTTAAGCAGCATTTCCATTGCGTCCCGGGCCGTTTCAAAGGACATTTTTTTGCCGGCGCCCGGTTTCTCCAGATCTTCCTTGTAACAGTAGGTACAACTGAGATTACAACCTGTATTCACATTCAGTACGACACTGGTCAGAGGAAAGCTTTTCAGTTCAAGCCCCGCCTCTGCAGGTGCTCGTTCACCGTTATTGGCAATCAGGGCCAGTGATTGCAGCTCCCCCAGTGCACGCTCTATATCCCGCTGGGTGTAGCGGTCGGTCAGCGCTTGGGTGAGGCTTGCCCGGCTGTGCCGCGCGTCGTCGCGCAGGGCCTGCAATATGTCTCCGGTCAGAGAGTCGCGTTCAAACAGACTGGTGGTGGGGATGTGGAAAATATAGGCGCGGCCCTCCACCGATACTTCGTGCAGGTTGTTGTCAACGATGGTAAGCGGTGCACCCATAGCGTCTGTAATCTCTTATTTGAGTGGAGGACTATTCCATCGCTGGACTGTCACTATAAGATGCCCGTTACCGCTAATTTCACTACCTCCGTGCTGCAGCTTGGCGATCACTTTTAAATTACCTGCATTATTGGTGTTCTGCTTGCGTTGCGGGTTGGGGCCGGCATCCGCGGGATGAAAAATGCCATCACCGGCACCCATGCTTCCTGCGTATTTCACATCTTCATCCCGCTCTGCTGCGGCATCCCAGGGTGCGACACTCCAGTTGACGCCATCCATGAAGCCCAGCTGCAAATCGTCATTCGTCCCAGCCGTTTTATCCGGCCCAAAATCTATGCCCACGGCGCGAAAAACGGCATCCACCTTGGGAGTAGCTCCCCCGTTGTCACCGACTCTGGCGATAGCATAGGCCGGCTCAACGGCAAGCGAATCCACAGCGTTGTATACCACCAATGCCCCCACCATACTGGCCTGACCAACGCCAATGTCAGCACGTCCCAGTGGGGCCTTGGCGCTAGCCCGCAGGTCGAGGACCAGGCGAGTATTGTCATGGCTGACGATTTTATCAACCGTAATGCCAGGGGGTAGACGAACGTCCCGGGTCAGGCCAGACCCGGTAATGGTAATTGTCTGCTTTTGTGCCCGCTGAATATGGCCGGGGAAGACACTATTTATCCTGGCAGTGCTGTCGTCTCTGACAGCGGTTATCTGCATCCCGTTCAGTTCCTGCTCTTTTAGAAACATGCGGCCGGTGAGCCGGTCACCGGATGCGTTGGCGGCCAGCACCTGACGCATTTTCATATCGCCCAGTTTTAACTGGGCACGCCACTCATAGCCGGTGTAGACCACCGCCTTTCCCTTGCCAGAAACGGTTTCCCCATTTTCAAAACTACCCTCGATGGTCAGGCTGAAGTAATCCTGGGCCGTCTGGGTGGCAATCA
>JABHWT010000382.1 GCA_018657645.1 Halieaceae bacterium
GCTTGTTGACGGCAGGTGACAGAAAACTGGAAATCACGTAGCCGTGGCCCGCATGAATTTCGACGGCATCAAATTCAGCCTGTTTCGCTCGCACCGCGGCGCTTGCAAACTGGGCGACCAGTTGGTCGATATCAGTCTGGTCCATAACATGGTAGCGAGGCCCCTTGCCATCCGGGCCCGCTGCTTTTACAAAGTTACCCAGTTCCTGGGGCGTGAGTAGTTCGAACATGTCACTCATTCCCTTGGCGGGAATGGTGGGCACCAGCACCGGGCGACCGGCTGCAACATCTTCCTGCGCCATCTTGCCACCATGATTCAACTGGGCGGCAATTTTGGCACCGTGCCGGTGAACCCGCTGGGCCAGTTGGGTCAGTCCATCAATAAAACGGTCCTCGGAAAAACCCACCGTATTGGGCATTGTCGAGCCCGCCGGCCAATCGACTGCCGCCGTCTCCGTAATCAAAAGGCCAGTCCCGCCACGAGCACGCTCCTCGTAGTAGGCTTGTATACGCTCACCGCAGGTTCCATCGAGCTCTGCAAAATTCGATCCCATTGCAGCCAGGAGGATGCGGTTTTTCAATTCCAGCCCGGCGATTTTCCCGGGGGACATTAGATTCGGATAGGCCATTCGTTCAATTCTCCTGTAGGGCCAGAAGGAGCATGGGCTTAGTCAATAGCGCGGCTACAATGCCGGCCCACCCTCCCTTGAACAGTGAATAGGCCGTTGGCGTGAATTCTCGATAATCAAAAACCCACAAAGGAAGCAGTGTTAACGGCGTAAAAACAAGCATAGCCATCAGGCCAAAACAGAGGGCTTGCAGCCACAGTCGATTTGGAAACCGCAGCAGAAAAAACTCAAGGGGTTTGCGCGAATCGAGTTCAATAGTGGGTGCTTTTCCAGCCAAACGCTTCTTCGCGTTCATTGGAATGACAATCAGGGTGACGATAAAAGGGAGAATAAACGCCGTTGCCATGATATCAACGGCAAAGCTGTGCTCGCCAGCAAAGGTCAGATTGCCGCCGGCTCGCAGTAGCAACCAGGCGATCAGCCCATTGAAGAGCGCGTTACTGAGTCCGGAAACCAGCGTTTCGCGTCGAATGATTCCATCGACGTCTTCCCTTGTCTGCATTTGTAATGCTCTCACCGTTTCTTTTGAGGTAGCGACTATGCTGGAATGGAGTGATGGAACACAGAACAAAACCGTTCCAATTGGTAGACATCTGCGTTCGAGAAATCAGGATACGTGGGCCATTGCATTACCGCACTCCAAGCTTTCCGAGAAAGCCAACAGGGCCCGAATGTTTGGCCGATGAACTTTTTAACCCTTTTTTTGACGGTAAATGCACTGTTCAGCGCATTTCTCGCAACTACAATGGCACCCTATACCCCAGCGCAATCGGTGCCCTGCCGCGAGCGCATTGGGTGCTCTTAAATTTGCAATGCGAGTGACGGGCTACACTTGAGCGGAGAGATACTCGGCCATGGATTCCAATAAAACCTATGACTACATCATCGTTGGTGGCGGGTCGGCCGGAAGCGTACTGGCCAATCGCCTCAGTGCCAGTGGTGAGCACCGGGTGCTGCTGTTGGAAGCGGGGCCATCGGATTGGAACCCGCTGGTGCACATACCTATTTTCTGGACCATGATTTCCTACCACCGGGCCTTTAACTGGGGCAACAAAATTGAACCAGAGTCAGCCATTAACAATCGTGAAATGTACTGGCCCAGGGGCAAGTTGCTGGGCGGATGCAGCGCCATAAACGGCATGTTGCACGTCCGTGGGCACAGGGAAGATTTCAACCAGTGGCGCGACATGGGCTGCGAGGGGTGGGATTGGAACAGCGTTTTGCCCTATTTCAATCGCTCCGAGGGCCTCACTGATGACGGCACTGGCGCGGGGACTCTCGATGCCCTAAAAATCTCCGAGGTAGAGCACTCCGAAATCAGTGATCTTTTTATCACTGCCTGCCAAACCCTGGGGCTAAAAAGAATCGATAGCTTTAATAACGGCGAGCACGAGGGCGTGGCCTACTACCAGGGCACTGTAAGTGATGGACGACGGCAGAGCTTAGCCTATTGCTATCTAAAGCCCGCACGCGGGCGTCAAAACCTCGACGTCGTTACCGGGGCCCTCTGTGAGCGGGTTAGCTTCGAAGGGCAGCGTGCCACAGGCGCATTGGTAAACAAAAAGGGGCGCTCAATCCAATACGTGGCGACCCGGGAGGTCGTGCTTTGTGCCGGTGCCATTAACTCGCCTCAACTACTGCAGCTATCCGGGGTTGGGCCCAGCAAATTATTGCAGCAACACGAAATTCCACTGGTGGCAGAACTGGAGGGTGTTGGACAAAATCTGAAGGACCACCTCGGCACCATGGTTGCCTACGAGGTCTCGGGGGTGGAAACTATTTGGGATTCCATGAATCCGGTTGGTCTGGTCAAACAGCTGTTTCGCTACCTCTTCCACCGCAGGGGCTTACTCAATTTTCCGTCCTCCCATGTGGGGGCTTTTTTCCGCTCCAGCACCGAACAGCCCCGCCCCGATATCCAGCTGTTTTTTATGCCGGTGGGCGGCGACCGCGACGCGAGTAACAATACGATCATGGACCGCACCTCGGCCGTCACGGCCATGATCCTGAATGTCCTCCCTCAGAGTTCGGGGTCGGTAATGCTACGCAGTGCCTCGCCCGGTGACTTGCCGAAAATCAAGGCTAACTACCTGGACACGGAACAGGATCAGCGGGCCATGGTGGAGGGGTTCAAGCAGATCCGCAAAATTTTTCTGCAACAACCCATGGCTGGAATTTGCGGAGAAGAAATTCGGCCGGGCAAAGAAGTACAGGACGATGCGGAAATACTGGATTATATTCGCCGGCAGTCGACCACCGGTTATCACCCGGTGGGTACCTGCAAGATGGGCATTGACCCAATGGCCGTAGTGGACCCTCAATTGCGTGTACACGGGTGCCAGAACCTGCGTGTTGCGGATGCCTCGATAATGCCCGACATCGTAGCCGGTAACACCAATGCCGCAACGGTGATGATAGCCGAGAAAGCCTCGGACATGATTCTGGCGGCGGCCAAGGCCAGCGGAGCCAAGTGCCCATAAAACTGACTGTTTTCGCTGTACCGGGCAAGTCCTGTATTACCTAACATACTGCCACCCTAAGGAGCCGGAATTTCTTCTTTTGGTTGCCGGTTCGATAACACACAGAGGTGGATGAAAAATGACGATGCAGCAACTAACGGGCCCGGATGCGATGTTCCTGCACACGGAACTCCAGGGATTCCCCATGTTGATTGGCGGGGTGTCTATTTATGACCAGTCGACCAGTCCCAATGGCATTGTGCGCTTTAAGGATATCCTGGAGATGTTCGAGAGCAGGCTGGATCGCTCTCCCATCTTCAGACGCAAACTGGCCGAAGTGCCCTTTAATCTGGACCAGCCCTACTGGGTCGATGATGAAAAATTTGACCTGGAATTTCACGTGCGACACATTGCCCTGCCGCAACCGGGTGACTAGCGTCAGCTCTGTATTCAGGTCGCCCGTTTACACGCGCGCCCTCTGGACCGTGACCGTCCCCTGTGGGAAGCCTACGTTATCGAGGGTCTGGATAATGTTGAGGGCGTGCCCGCAGGTAGCTTCGCATTGTATTTAAAGGTACACCATGCGGCCATGGACGGGGCCTCTGGCGTACAGTTCTTCGCCGCCTTCAATGACATCACGCCCACCCCAGAACCGGCGCAGCAGCCGGCACTATGGCAACCCGAATCGACGCCATCAAACCTGCATTTGTTGGGCAAGGCCTATGTGAATAACTTGCGCAAACCAGTCCAGATGTTGCGCATGGGTGGCGGAGTTTTAGCCTCTCGCCGCCGGATTAGCAGGGGCATTAAGCAGGGAGATTTTCGCGAACTCGGTGACATTCCCACCACCTGCTTCAACGGCAAACTCAGCCCCCACCGTGTGGTGGGCGCCACCAAGTTCGATTTTGAATCGGTGCGCCAGATCAAAAACCTGGTAAAAGGCGCCACTATTAACGATGCGGTATTGGCCATTGTCGGTGGCGCTCTGCGACGCTATCTCTCAGCCTGGGAGGAACTACCCGAGGAATCACTGGTTACGGGCTGTCCTGTCAACGTGCGCGACGAGCGCGAGGCAGAAGCGGGGGGCAACATGGTAGGCATGATGAGCACGCGTCTGGCCACAGATATTGAAGATCCGCTGGAGCGTCTACAGAAGGTGCACGACGAGGCGGTTAACGCCAAAGCGCATTTGGAGGCCCAGGGCGCGCGAATGATGGTCGATTTCTCCGAAAACGTACCCGCCGCTCTGCAGTCCCTGTTGGTGCAGATATCTGCGGCCGCCGGCATGGCCGAGAAAAACCTGATGATGAATACGATGGTAACCAATGTACCTGGCGCACCGGTACAGCTCTACATGTGCGGTGCGAAGATTATCGACTCCTTCGGCATCGGCCCGATATCGCCGGGAGTCGGCTTGTTCCACACGGTCAACAGCATGGTAATGAAGGACAAGGGGACCATCACAGTAGCCTTCATTTGCTGTCGGGATGTGATGCCAGACCCCGAGTTTTATACCGAGTGTATTCGGGCGTCATTCGATGAATTAAACGCCGTTGCCCGGCCTCCGGCCAAGCCCGGCCGCTCCCGCAAACAGGGACGAAAGGGCGCCGCGAACTGATTCGCTAATAAATGTGACGGATTATGTCGTTCAGTTCGCCCCCGATGACCCACTAGGATGGCAACTTAGGCTTTTTAACACAAAACATAACATTGTATTGGAGATCATCCAGATGAAACGCCCACTAGCAACAGCCGTTCTTTCGTTTGCAATTCTACCGGCACTGTCCTCGGCGCAAATACTGGAAGAGGTGATTGTCACCGCCCAGAAGAAAGACGAGTCACTGACCTCTGCCCCGGTCGCCGTAGCCGTCGTCAGCGGCCAGCAGATCAGCGATTTTTCCATGTTCCAGGCCGACGAACTGAGCAAGCTCGTTTCCGGTATGGAAGTACGCTACGAAGGCGACGCCAATGCAGGTGTTGGCCTGCGCGGTGTGGGCACCTTCCAGCAGCAGTCGGCACCGGCCCGGGTGGGCACCTATATGGACGACTACTACATTGCCTCGCAGGCCGGTTTTGCCCTTGCAGCTATGTTTGACATGGCAAATGTACAGGTCCTCAAAGGCCCACAGGGCACCTTGTACGGACAACCCTCGCCAACAGGCGCGTTGATTCTGACCTCCCAGGACCCCAACTTCGATGGGGTCAATGGCCATATACAGGGTAGTTACACGGATCCGCAGGGCTACAACGTACAGGGCGCCATCAATATTCCTTTCACAGACCAGTTGGCCATGCGCATTGCAGTGCTAACCGATGACCGCGAGAGTGGCATCGAGAATGTTGTTCTCGATATCGATGACAAGCGCAATCGGGAAGGGATTAGAGCCAAATTGCTGTGGCAGCCCAGCGACACCTTTAGCGCCAAACTGGGCTACACGTACATGGAAAGTGAAAATTCTGACACCTACCGAATTCTGGAGACCGAGGATAGATCCCTGGCCAATTTTAATCTCAAGGCCGATGACCGCATAGCGATTGCCGATGCTCGAGACGAGATGGTCAGCAAGGAAGACCAGTTCGGCACCCTGCACCTGAACTGGTTGGTGGGCGATGTGGAAGTGACCTGGTTTAGTGGCTTCCTCGACTCTGACGCAGAACAGATCGGCGATCAGGACAATACCGACATACCCGGTGCCACCATTGCAAACAACACCCAATACGGCGATAGCATGGGTGCCGTCCAGCACGAACTGCGCATTACCGGCCAGGCTGGCGATAGCTGGGAGTGGACTGTAGGTGGCTATTACCAGGATACCGAGTCTCGCACCGATGTGTTGGTACCTCAACATATCTTCGGTATCGGTGTATTCCCGTTCAGTCTCGACATTCCCATCGACACAGAGGTGCGGGCGCTGTTTACCCACAATACGATTTCAATGGGCCCGGATACCGAGTTGACCGTTGGGGTGCGCTTTAACAAATTCAAGCAGGATGCCGGCAATGTTCAAAGCGGTGATTTCTGGTTGGGTTCCGAATTGCTACCCGGCGGCGAGATCACCGATCCGTTTTTTATCATTGAAAACGCCTTCACCTGCTTCGACGGCCAGGAAGCACCCTGCCAGCTGGGAAGCGGTTACGACGAAGATGAGTGGACCGGCACGATCAAATTGTCCCATTCCTTCAGTGACGAATTGAACATGTACGGCACGCTGGACCGCGGGTACCGTCCCGGCGCCGCCAATTTCGACACCACGGGTATCTTCACCCCGGATTTCAATGCCTACGGTGGCGAAGATGTGAACAGTATCGAGATCGGGGCCAAGGGCGACCTGTTTGACGGTCGCGCTCGCTACACTGCCGCGGCCTTTTACAGCGTGTACGAGAACTACCAGGTACAGGTGGCCCTGGAGGCCTATAACACCGTTTCCGGTGCCGTAGAAACTGCCAGCAACCCGCCCTGGGCCAATGTCGATGAAGCCGTTCAAATGGGTTTTGAGGCAGACTTCACAATGATGGTATCCGAGAACTGGTCATTCTACACCGGTTTTACCTACTCACAGGTCGAGTTCACAGACGGCGACGTGCCCTGTAACGATCCGAGCCAACCTGCTGTTGGACCCGACAATCGCTACAATGTCTGTAGTGCAGATGGCGAGGTTGCCAGCGCTCAGCCCGAATTGTCAGCGGTAATGCAGTCCGAATACGTCTGGCCCCAGTTAATCGCCGGTAGCGATGTCTACATCAGCGGTATCTGGAACTACAAAGGCGACATTGAAGTCCCCGGTGACACCACTGGCCGCCTGGACAGTGACAGCTACTCCCTGTTTGACTTTTACGCCGGCCTGCGCAATGACACCTGGTCTCTCCAGGCCTTTGTCAAGAATGCCTTTGACGAGGACGGTGTACTCAGCAAGCGCCCGGTTGGTGGTGCCTACAATGAGCTAACCCTGATAGCACCACAGACTTTCGGCATCACCGCCAGCTACAATTTCGGCATGTAATCACCAGGTTCCTTGTCGTATACCTTCACCCGGGGCTTGCCCCGGGTTTTTTTTGCCTGCGTTTCCGGGACGGGCGCGGCCCAGAGCGATAATGTACAATCCTCCACAATAATCCGGGGGAATTGATGCCGAGACAGCTGCTAATACCCGTGCGCAAGTTCCTGCGCCTGCTAGATTACATGGAACGAATCGAGCTGGACCCCGAAAGCATGGCACAGGCTATGGGGTATAGCCGTCGCGAACTGCTTGTTATGCCATCCGATCAAAGACTACCCGGTACCGACTACTCACACATGTATCGGGATGCCGTACGTCAGATGCAGAGCCTGAGGCGACCCATACCCTGGGCCGCAGGTATTGGTAGCGAAGCCCACCAGTTAATGTGCCATTGCATTATCAGTAGCAAAACCCTGGGCGATGCTCTGGATATGGCTCAGCGCTTTGACAGGCTCGTCTACCCTCTCATCGGCTACCGGATGCGCGTTGAGCGGTCAGGTGCAAGTTTTGAGCTGCACTACCAGGTGCGGACCGAGCCCGAGGGCAGTATTTTCGTGCCCGGGGACTGGGACAGGGCAGAGCATTATCAAACGGTTGCCCAGGCCTCCGGCTTGTTGATCTGGTTCGCCTTCTGCGGCTGGTTGATAGGCCGCTCCATTGATCCCCAGGCGCTGCATATTGGTGGGCCCTACGTATCCGATGCCTATCACGACGGGCTGGCTCGGGTTTTCCAGTGTCCACTGGAGTTCGATGCCGACGAAGTAAAATTCGTGGCACCAGCGGAGTATCTCGAGCACCGCCTGGTCCATACACAGGACTCCCTGCAGGCGTTTCTCGACAATGCAGTCTACGAGCTTATCGAGCTGTCGGAAAAACCGAGTTCCACCACCGCCGCGATTCGATCGCTGGTCAGGCTGGACTTCAGCGATGGCTTACCCTCCTTTGAGCAGATGGCAAGCAACCTGCACATGTCGGAATCCAGCTTGCGACGACGATTGCTCAAGGAGGACACCAGCTACCAGAAGATCAAGGATCAGGTGCGCTGTGAAATCGCTGTTGACCATCTGCGCCGGGCCGACACTAAGATCACCGATCTGGCGGAATATCTGGGATTCACCGAACCCAGCTCCTTTGTTCGCTCCTTTCGGGGCTGGATGGGCGTAACGCCCAAGGCCTATCGGGATAGCCTGAAACACACCGCCTGAGCACTTTCCCACCGAACTCTCAGGTCAACAGATGCGGCGTTTATCGTGGTGGTCGCCGGACATAGCCCGTGCCACACTGGGCATAATCATCGACATCGGATAAATCCTATGGGGCGCTTTCTCAGTTTCACTGTCTGCGTGTTTTCGTTCGTTTTGGGAACTTGTGGAGCCACGGCGCAAGGGCTTCCTTTCGAGCGCACAGAAGATCGAGAACCCTGCACCGATTACCAGGCCAATCGCAAGCCTCTATTTGGAGACCTGCACGCCCACTCCAGTTATTCCTACGATTCGTACCTGTCCAATCAGCGCAACGATCCCTGGGACGCCTATGCCTACGCGCGTGGTGAGCCCATTACCTTGCCCAATGCGGCCGGCGAACAAACTATCGTAACGCGTCTACCCAGGCCGCTTGATTTTGCCGCCATGACCGAGCACGCGGAGTTCCTCGGCGAGGTTAACATCTGCAGCCAGGACCCCGGACAACTGGCCTATTACTGGCCCATGTGCGCCATGATTCGCGCCGACAACCTCTGGGTACAGTTATTGGGGGCCAACTGGTTCACCCGGTTAGCGGGATATGTGGGCAGTGAACCGGAGCGCTCACTCGTCTGCACCCTGACCGACTGCGACGCGGCCCATCTCGACACCTGGGAAAAAATCCAGCGGGCGGCCGAGGACCATTACGACCGCAGTGCCACCTGCGAATTCACCACGCTGGTGGGCTATGAATACACCGATGCGCCCGATCAGAACAATATGCATCGCAATGTCATCTTCAGAAATGAACAGGTAACGGCAACCGCCATCTCCGGCTACGACACGGGGCAGAACAATTTCCCGGAGCTGTGGC
The DNA here is from genome assembly GCA_018657645.1 of Halieaceae bacterium. GTDB lineage: Bacteria > Pseudomonadota > Gammaproteobacteria > Pseudomonadales > Halieaceae > JBALVT01. The sequence continues at coordinate 9,141 of JABHWT010000382.1, forward strand.
GACGCCTGCGCAACGAGTGCATAGAGGCCGGCACCGGGTGCGATGTGTTGAGCATTCCACATAACCCCAACTTGTCCGGCGGTCTGATGTTCCGCAATCCCGCGACGGCATTGGAAGCATCCGAGCGCCGTTTTTTTGAACCGGTGGTGGAGATCACCCAGCACAAGGGGGCATCGGAGTGCCGATTTGACCGCCTACAGGGGTTGGGTCTAGATACCGAAGATGAACTGTGTAGCTTCGAACAAATCAATTCCGACAATCTCAATATGCTGGGTTCAGTCCACGGTGAAGTACGTACCGACCGCGCCAATACTGTTCCCCTCGAGCACTTTGCCCGTCGCAACATGGTTCGCAACGTACTCAAGGATGGCCTGGCGCTGGAAAAGAGCAGCGGCACCAACCCCTTCGTCATGGGTTTTATTGGCAGTACCGATACCCACAGTGCCACGCCGGGCGCCACCGAAGAATACAATTTTGTCGGTCACCTGGGCAGGCGCGATGCGGAGTATCGCAACGTTCAGGATCACTTCTTCTCCCAGCCCGGCGGCCATGCCGTGGTGTGGGCTGAGGAAAATTCCCGCGATGCCATTTTCGCAGCACTGCGCCGCCGGGAAACCTATGCCACCAGCGGCACCCGGCCGGTTGTGCGTTTTTTTGGCGGTACGGCGTTGGAAGCCGATCTTTGTGAGAACACCGACATGGTCGGCACCGCAATGGTAC
>JABHWT010000131.1 GCA_018657645.1 Halieaceae bacterium
ATATAGGAGTTACCCGAGCCGGGGTTGATGTAGCCGCCGTCCCGCAGGCCGACGCCAATGGCTCCGTAGACGCCCATAGGGCCCGAGCCACCGTGAATCGGCACATTCTCATTATTGCGCTGCAAATACTGGATGTCGCCCCAGGGCGCATCCATTGATACGTTGGCATCCGCCAAACGCTGGGTCGCAGATGCCAGTCCGGCTATTACCAGTGCCTGGTTGGCTGCCACCGAGGTGTCGATCCCGGCCGGCGTGGTAATGGGGCGTTGGGGGTCGAAATCCATCGTCCAGAACTCATCGCTTACAACGGTGTTTTGAAAGGGGCTACCTATCTGACCACGGATGTATCCCCAGAATTCAGTAAATACCTGCGCCCCGCGGCTTTGAAGGTTAACCCGCCTATCCCAGGCCGCAAGTACTGCACAGGCCTGGGCCACCGCGGCGGCGTCCCCTGTCGCACAGACATCCAGTACATCATCAAGCACCAGTTCTGCCGCGTAGACACGGTTGGAATACATCATGTTCTTCACCGTGTCCAGATCGAACAGCGGGGTGTCGCTAAGGCCGTCACTGGCGTTCTTGCGTTGGGCTACCATCAGATGGCCCAGCCGAGTGCGCAGGAACTGCTGTCCCCCTTCGGGTCCCAGCGGGCCCATGATGGTGGGGAAGCCCTCCAGGGGGTTATTGGCATCACTCAGCCAGTAACTGTTGTTGCTGTTACTGACGTAGTCGGTGGTGCGGATTTGCGGCAAGTCGGCGCTGCTATACAGATTGCTGCCCGCGGGTGCGTCGGGGCTGTCACCCCATTCGCACTGAGAGTTCGAGCCGTCCAGCGACACAATGACATTGGTCGTAGCATCAGCTAGTAGCGGGCCGATGAGGCCATTAATGCAGAGGTCAAATTGTTGCTGGGTGACAAAGGGAATGGCTGAAATTTCGCCGTAGAAGGCCTCGCCGGAACGGTCGGCAGCGAGGTCGTGAAACACCGGGTTACCAATGATACTCAGTGCCTCTACATATTGGTCGAGATTGGCGGCTTTTCCTTTTTCAATCCACTGTTCGATAGTGCGTGGCCCGGTGGCCACATTGGCGTCGCGGAACGCCAGTACTGAACCGTTGAACATTGGCCAGCCGCCCAGCAAGGCACTCACACTTTGCAAGTTGGCTATCGGACCATAGTGGGAAAGGTAGAAGGTATGACTGCGAGTTTCCAGGGTGCCGTCTGCCAGTTGCACCTGAATCGCCACTACTTGTTCGGTGATGTCCCGCCACTCCCCGTCATAATCGTACTGCAAGGGGTTGTCCGGGTTTAGCTTTAGTTCGTAAAAACTGAAGCGGTTGGCAAAGGACACGGTATGGGTCCAGGCCAGGTCCCGGTTAAAGCCGATGCCGATAAAGGGAGTGCCCTGCAGGGTGGCACCGGCGACATCATAAACACCGGGAATAGTGAGGTGCGCCTCGTGCCAGGCACCGGATCCGAACCAGGGTTGATGGGGGTTGCCGAGTAATAAACCACTGCCGTTTTGGGTGGCATCCCTACCCAGGGCAAGGCCATTGCTGCCGCGGTCGCCACTGACCAGCGCCTTCGCAAACTGACCCAGGTCCGCTCGGACCTGCTCCAGTGCCAGCTTGCTGGCCGGGGCGCTGACCCTGGTTTGTTGATCTGGGCCCATTGTCGCGAGCAGGGCATCACGCACAATGCCCTGGCCGGAACTACCTCCCAGGGTGAAATTGCGCAGGAACATCAGCAGGTCGACATCATCAAAGGCAAATACCCAGTCGGCATTCCGGCAGCCCCTGTCACCCTCGGGAAGATTTTCAATGCCGGTTTCAGTCAGGTACCGGTTCATGCCGGCCACATAGCCGGCAACCAGTTCCTGAGCATAGACGGGCATCAAGTCATAAAAGTCCGCGCGAAGCTTTTCTTTGGAGCCGTTGATCAAGCCCAGCAGGAAGTCCGCATCGGCGTTACCTTCGGCCTCTCCCATGAGCTCGGCGGAACGCCCGGAGGCAAGGACGATCTCCCGCATCACTACGCAAAAACTGTCCTGGGCGAAGGCATAGCCGTAGCCATATCCCAGGCTACCCCAGTCGTCTGCCTTAATGTGGGGGATGCCGTACTCGGTGCGCCGAACTTGTGCTGAATAGGTTGCTGTGGGCTGTGGGTCGGGCTCGACCACCGGCGGGGCGATAGCATTGTCGCTGGAGTCGCTACAGCCAAACACTGTTAATGTCAGTAGCACGGTAAGAAAGACGTAAAGGCGCATGGTGCTGGCTCTTCTCATAGTAGGGCACCCGGTGCGGCTCTAAAGTAGGTTGCCGCAGCCTGGCAGATTGCAATTGGGTTAACCGAAAATAAGCGGACAAGCAGCCTACTAATTGTCGATATCACTTAGAAGGATGATTATGCGCGCATGGCAGGGCAGATGCCAGACCAATCATCGTGAACTGATACCGGAGACGATTCACAGCACGGATCGGTATGCGAATAATGGAGCTGAGCGGTGTTGCCAGGTCCCTGATGAAATGTTCGGGCTAGTGTTTTCCGTCTCTATTTGTATTAATCTCACGGACTAATGGTCGAGAATGCATAACAGGCTTTTCACTGATGGCTAATTTCAACCAACTTCCGGACCTGCTTATTGTTGGTCTGATTTTTTTGGCTGGATGGGCTGCCCATGTCGTAGGCAGCAAAACCCACATCCCTCGAATCACCTTACTATTATTGCTCGGCATTACCACCGGGCCAGCGGTGCTCAATCTTGTACCTGCAGAATTCACCGCCTATTTTCCCACTGTTGCACACCTGGCCTTGGCAATGATCGGTTTCTTGCTGGGAGAGAGCCTTTATCGACATGATAAAAAACAGGACCAGCACAGCATTCTGTGGATATCCCTGGGAGCCTCGCTACTACCGGCTATATTTGTCTTTCTCACCTGCTGGATGATATCGGGGAACATTGTACTTTCACTGGTCCTGGGTGGGTTATCGTCTGCCACGGATCCTGCCGCCACGGTTGATGTGCTCAACGAAATACAGGCCAAAGGCAAATTAAGTGATGCCTTGAAAAGCGTAGTTGCTATTGATGATGCCTGGGGAGTGATTATATTTAGCTTCGCCCTTGTGTTGGGGGCCATGTTTGCCGGTGATGGCTTCAGCTATATTACAGCACTGCGAGGTATTATAGATGTAGCCGGCGCTATTGCTCTGGGGATTGTTGTCGGTCTACCCATGTCACGCCTGGTGGGCAGAAACATCCCGGGAGAACCCACCATGGTTGAAGCAATGGGATTTGTTTTTGTCTGTGGTGGTTTAGCTCTGTATCTTGATCTGTCTTACCTTCTGGCTTGCATGGCGCTGGGAGCAACAGTGGCAAGAAATGCGAAACAGGTTAGCCGCCCATTCCATGAGATAGAAAGAGCAAGTGAACCCTTTCTTGTGGTCTTTTTTTTGCTCTCCGGTATGTCGCTCCAGGTAGATGCCATCTTTACTATCGGCATGGTTGGCGTGGTCTACGTTATCGCGCGATCAACAGGCAAGGTTGTCGGTGCGCGATTGAGTGCTAGCCTGACCTCTGCTCACCCTTCTATCCAACACCATTTGGGCTGGTGTTTATTACCACAAGCAGGTGTGGCGATTGGCATGGCGCTTATGGTGGCGGAGGTCTTGCCCAGTGTCGCCGAACAGGTATTAACAATAGCAGTAGTAACTACCGTATTTTTTGAGTTGACCGGCCCAGTTATCGCCCGTCGACATATCCTTCGGGCGACTGACTCCGAAGGGCGCACAGAACAGCCCCGATAGATGGGAACACATTGGCGTTAGCAGAAGCGGGGGACCAACAGCCACAGTTGTCCCTCCTGAAAATACGGTCGTGGCGCTTTTCTAGTCATTTTTTACATTCCCCATCATGCTGCATTTCTGCCATACCGATGGTGCAGGCCACCGACATGGGGAAACGCTACAACATTTCCCATCTCTGGCGGTTCTACTGTTGGGGTCTGTGGGCATGTTTGGTCAACGCGGCCAGCGGCATGTATAAGGACTCCTACAGCGGCCAGTAAACCCACCTGGCCGGGAGGGGGCCAGGGCGTACGATAGTACTTAGAGTGTGGAGAATGTCACCTTTGCTGCTAAAGCTCAGATGTTGCCAGAAGACATGTAGGGAAATCCCTACTGCAAGGTCGGCTTTCTAGTACTACACTTTGTTCTAGTAGATGTGACGCGTTTCAGCTATAGACAGTGGTAATTTAAGAACTCAAAGAATATTCAATCCCGTAGGAGATGGACATGAAGAATTGCAGAAGCAATATGATCGTGGTCGTAGCTCTCTCGCTATTTGGGTCAAATGTACTGGCACAAGTAGGAAACACCTCTTATGGTAACGGCGCTCTCTACTTTAATACGAGTGGCGATTACAACTCAGCATTTGGTGATGGCGCGTTGTACTACAACACTACAGGGAGTGGCAACACCGCTAGTGGCTTTGAAGTGCTGATCAATAATACGACAGGGGAACATAACACTGCTTCGGGTGATAACGCGTTGTTTTACAACACGACGGGGAGCCACAACACAGCTACAGGCTTTTTTACGCTGGTCTATAACACGACAGGGGAACATAACACTGCATCGGGTGACGGCGCTTTGTATTACAACACGACGGGGAGCCACAACACAGCTTCAGGCTTTGAAGCGCTGTATAATAACACGACAGCTGAACGGAATACTGCGACTGGTGATTACGCGTTGACCGACAACACAACGGGTAGCCACAACACAGCGACTGGCATGACTGCGCTGTCCTACAACACGACTGGGGAGGCCAACACTGCAACTGGTGATGGAGCGCTGTATGCAAATACCACGGGCAATAACAACACGGCGAGTGGCGAGAAAGCGCTGTACTTAAACACTAAAGGAGCGCGCAACACAGCGACTGGCAAGGCTGCACTGTATTACAACACTACAGGCAGCTTCAATACAGCTACTGGCTCTTATACTCTGTTTAATAACACAATTGGGGAGCGTAACACGGCTGCCGGTGATGGCGCTATGTATTACAACAAGACGGGGAATTACAACACCGCTACTGGATTTTCCGCGTTAGTTCAAAATACACGTGGCAGTGGTAATACAGCGAACGGTTATTACGCGCTTGGTAACAACAAGTGGGGCAGCAGCAATACGGCAAATGGTTATGCCTCGCTTCTGAATAACCTAACGGGTGCTCAAAATACGGCAACGGGTTATTGGGCGTTGACCAAGAACACCAGTGGTAAGAGAAACACTGCACTTGGGTATACAGCGGGATACTCCAATCTATCGGGTACAGGCAATGTGTTTCTTGGGCATCAGGCAGGCTACGGTGAGCTTGGTCACAATAGTCTGTATATATCCAACAACTCGACAACGCCTTTGCTCTATGGTCGATTCAGCAAAAATGCAGCCTATAACAAACTGGGCATTGGTACCAAAGTAGTGCCATCGAGCGATGCGATAACCGTTTGGAATGGTGCACACCTTACTAAGGCCGGCGTTTGGGCGAATGCGTCATCGCGAACTCTAAAAGATAACATACGGTCACTGAGGGCAGACGATGCCAATGCTGCACTGGCTGCGCTGGAGCCTGTACGCTATGTGTACAAGAATTCACGCGATGAGGAGTACATTGGATTTATCTCTGAAGATGTACCAGATCTGGTTGCTACAAATGGACGTAAGTCACTAGCGGCTATGGATATCGTGGCGGTATTGACCAAGGTCGTTCAGGAGCAGGGTGACAAACTCGCCAAACAGAGTGAGAAGATAGCAGAGCTTTCAGTACTAAATGAGAAGGTGGCCGAGAAGGACGCCGAGATCGCTGATCTGAGGGCTCAACAGGGTGAGAGTATAAGACGGACAAACGCCACCTTTTCAATCAATCCATTATACACAGCTGACCGCAGACTCCCACTTGCTGCGAAGGTAAGCTAGCTTGACCTTTTATTTCTTCCGCCACTCCTGGTGGCCTTTGACCACTGGATGGAGGCGCGAGGCTGGCGCGACCCATCAGTGCCGACAGAGATCTGAGTGTCAGTTTCGCGATTAATCCGCGAGTAGTTCCTGACACGTTGAACTTAACAGCTCGGCAAAGCCCCAAAGGTCCAATATAAACTCACCAGGTCTGCGGCAAATAGGGCAAATCATCGCTGATGACCCCGTCACACATGGCCTATTGATTAGTTATTGCAAAGATCTCTAATAAGCGCATAATTGGGGTGTTACAAGCCATAATTATAACAAAGACAGGATGTTTTCAAAAACGCATAGACGCGAAAATACATATAATTTCGGCAAATTCTTTCATTTTAATAATATTAGAGAGAGACGTGCAATGAAGTATGTTCCCAACAAGCTAGCTGCCGCTGTCGCACTGATGTCCGGCATTTGTGCCGCACCGATAGTAAGCGCTCAAACCCAATTAGAAGAAGTTATCGTAACAGCCACCAAGACTGAGACCTCCATACAGGACACACCCATAGCAGTATCGGCGTTCTCTCAGGATCAACTTGATTCAGCACTAATTAACGACACGATGAACTTGCAGTTCAACGTGCCCAACATGTTGATGACCAAAGGTAATTTTACGGGTTCCGATATCCGTATTCGAGGCATCGGAGCCGGCGCAATCGGTTCTGCGGGGGATAGCGGCGTTGGCGTGCACGTCAATGGTGTCTATCTGAACTCCAGTCGAATTTTTGAAACCCAGTTTTATGATACGGAGCGGGTAGAAGTGCTGCGCGGGCCTCAGGGTACGCTGTATGGGCGCAACACCACAGGGGGTGTTGTTAATATCCTCACCGCCAAACCTAACTCTGACGAGCTCAGCGGTAACATCGAAGCACAGGTCGGCAACTACAACAGTACCCAGTTCAAAGGTCATATCAATGTGCCGCTAACGGACTCTCTCTCCTTTAGGGCAGCTGGTTTCTGGCTCGACAGAGATGGCTTCGTTGAAAATGAATACACGGGAAATGACATTGACGATCGTGAAATGTATTCGGGTCGCCTGTCATTACGCTGGCAGGGTGAGAACACCGATATTAATTTAATGGCCAACTTTTTTGACGAAGACGATACTAGAGCTAGATCGCAGAAGCAGGCGTGCAACAAAGACCCAGACGCCGTTTTGGGCTGTCTGCCTGGCAAGCTAGGCTATGGTTCAGCCAACAGCGGGGCTGGAATTGCCGCAGAACTGGGACGTACTAATGGAAGTATTCTTGCGGGCTCTAATCAGGTCATGGCAGCCATAGGCGCAGCCACCGGTAACGCTTATGGTAATACCGCGTTGGGTGCCAACGTAGCTAACTCTTTCTTCCCTGCTGATGATTTCGCACAAGACTTCAATCCGGATGATCCGCGTAAAGTCTATATGGACTTCGATCCGAAGTATCGCTCAGATGAAACCATCATCTCTTTAGATATAATGCACGACTTCGGTAGCTTCACCTTCACATCTCTTACGGGTATCGCTCAGTCAACAGTTGACTCACAGGAAGATTACGAAAAAAGCGTTCCATCTGAGGGCTGGGATGAGGTACTCCAAGCCTACGCTGATCTTGGCAATACGCCGGCATTACCTTACGAGCTATTCGCGGATTCTGTTCCCGCAAGTTTGGCACCATTCATAACCGATGTCGCCACAGGCGTTCCTGGCGTTGGTCTTTGGGCAGGCAACCCAAATGTGCAAAGATTTGCTCAGGGTATACCCGTGCTGCTGCCCGACGGCGAGACGGTCAACGTATTTAACAACTTTGGCGTTGATCAGTCTGAGAATGACACTGAACAGGTGTCTCAGGAGTTTCGCATTTCAACGAACTTCGATGGCGACTGGAACTTTCTCGTAGGCGCCTTCTATCTGGACTACGAAACTGAAACCCACTATGTCGTGCGCTCTTCGGGTCTTGTTCACCCAGGGCTTATATTGCCCATTAACCCTGCGCTTTATCCAGCGCCATTCGGAGAACCCGGCGACCCTCAGTCTGAAACTAACCCTTACATGTTGGGTTATGATAACGACACCCGTAAATATGAGCTTGAAACCTGGGCCATTTTTGGAGAGACCTATTGGAACGTTACCGACCGCTTGACCGCAACGTTGGGCTTAAGGTATTCCGATGAGGAGAAAAACGGAAAACAAAGAACGCTCTATGTTACGTTCTTGGATAATGCTTTGGGCGAGGATAACGGCTTCTTCTACCCTCAGTATGACAGCCAGGAAACGACAGGACGCTTTAACCTGACCTACGATGTCAGTGACGACATCATGGTCTACGGTACTGTGGCTACCAGCTATAAAAGTGGCGGCTTCAATCCGATCAGTAACACGTCATCACTGGTAGACCCAGCGCAGGGCGGTAACCCAGATCTGGCCAATTTCGAGCCAGAGTTTATCGACTCCCTAGAGCTTGGTATCAAGACAACGTTGCTCGATGGCAGCATGCAGCTGAACGCTACTGCGTTCTATTATGACTATTCTGATCTGCAGGTTTCCAAAATTGTTCAGGTGACTTCTATCAACGAAAACACTGACGCGACAATTATGGGCTTTGAGGGTGAGTTACTATGGGCACCCACTGCGAATCTGCGTCTAAGTGCTAACATTGCATTGCTTGATTCGGAGATCGAAGACTTTGCCACAATAGATACTGCTAATCCAAATGGCGACGATACCACCGACGGTATCATAAGCTGCTTCGGCAACAACTATTTGGCACCTAATGGTGAAACCTGTGCCGTCTCTTCCACTCTGGCAACAGGGGTGGAGATAAGCCAAGACGGTAATAGCATTGGAGGTTCGCCCGATGCCAGCGTCAACCTTGGTATCGCTTACACCATTAATGTGAGCAGCGGGCTTGATCTTACTCTAGCCTCTAACTATTACTGGCAGGACGAGTACTATGCGCGTAACTTCAACGCGGATCGCGACATTGTAGATTCCTGGGAAGTTTGGAATGCCAGTGCAAGGTTGGAAAGCACAGACGGCAGCTGGTATGCCGATGCCTGGATCAAGAACATATTGGACGAGGATTACGTGACGGGTCAGTATTTGACTTCTGCGGTATCCAACTTGTTCACAAACCAGTTTATTCTTGATCCGCAAACGTACGGCGTGACACTGGGCTATAACTGGTAAGCAATTCCAGGGTGTAAACCCTGCCCAGAAGTTAGTACATCAATAACCCCATAGACTCTGCGTTATGGGGTTTTTTTTCGTCTGCGGTTCGAGTAGCTCATTAGGACAGTGAGCGTTCAGTTTGAGTTGATCGCCCCAAGCTGTTTGAGCGCCTCATCGCACCAGGACAGGTATTGTTCGGCGTTGCGAATGCCGCCCAGCAGCGCAAGGTAAACGCCTTGACGCCTGATCGGTAAAGAATCCGGTTCTGCGTAGTGCCTACGGCGGATACGCTCGTAGAGATACAGTCGCTGCATCATACTCTCCCGCCGGCCTTCAAGCTCTGTGACCATATGTGAGACATTGCTGGCATCGAGGTTGTAGAGCTTAACCAACAGGTCGTCCTTGGCTTCCTGAACCTTGCTGTCCTGGTACACCCATTGCTGCAATGCTTCCCTGCCTGATTGCGTTAAACCATAAACTATCTTGTTGGGTTTCCCGGTCTGGCTGACCTCTCGCTTGTTGAGGTGCCCCTTGTCTGAGAGTTTCTTTAGCTCCTGGTAAATTTGCTGATGCGATGCACGCCAGAACAAGCCCAGCGACGAATCAAACGATTGCGCCAGTTCATAGCCGGACATATCGTCTTCGATTAACGCCGTCATAATTGCTTGGGAAAGTGCCATCGGTTTACCGTCATCTCGTGGACCTTACACAGCATAAACTGATTGATTTTTATATGCAAAGGCTTGCATAAGTGATCCATATGCAATAACTTGCACGTATACTACAGACACACGACACAACAGGACTACTTTAATGGCATTACATCCCAATCTTGAGAACAAGTTACGCCTGCCCGTGGTGGGCGCGCCCTTATTTATTATTTCTAACCCCGAGCTGGTTATCGCGCAATGTAAGGCTGGAATCGTGGGGTCCTTTCCTTCCTTGAACGCCCGTCCGATTGAAGAGTTGGACCGATGGCTGGACCGGATTACCACTGAGCTTGCCACCTACGATGCCGCTAATCCCGACAAGCCGTCGGCGCCTTTTGCGGTCAATCAGATTGTGCATGGCTCCAACGACCGTTTGAAGCAGGATGTGGACATGTGCGTAAAGTACAAGGTGCCCATAGTGATTACGTCATTGGGAGCCAAAGTCTGGGTGAACGAAGCCATCCACTCTTATGGAGGCATTGTGTTGCATGACATTATCAGCAATAGGTTTGCCAAGAAGGCTATCGAAAAAGGTGCGGATGGCGTAATCGCCGTCGCAGCAGGTGCCGGTGGTCATGCAGGTGCTATCTCTCCTTTTGCCCTGGTACAGGAAATCCGCGAATGGTTCGATGGCACTATATTGTTGTCTGGTTCTATTGCTAACGGGGATGCTATTTTGGGCGCTCAGGCCATGGGCGCGGATCTGGGTTATATAGGATCTGCCTTTATCGCCACAGAGGAGGCCAATGCTGATCCTGCTTACAAGCAGGCGATCGTCGACTACTACTCATCAGATATTGTCTACAGCAACTTGTTTACCGGTGTGCACGGCAACTACCTGCGACCCTCTATTGAGGCGGCGGGCATGGATCCGGACAACCTTCCTGAAAGCGATCCTTCGGCGATGAACTTTGGTTCGGGTGGTAATACCGATAAGAAGGCCTGGAAAGATATTTGGGGCTGTGGTCAGGGCATAGGCGCGGTTAAAGAACTGCAAAGCGCAGGCGATATGATTGCGCGCATGCAGGCTGAGTACAACACTGCGCGCGACCGCCTAATCAAGCTATCGGCTTGATCAAACCGCTGCTTTCCCCTCGTTGATCTGTTTGATCAACGAGGGGAAAGCCTTCCATCTGATCAGGGACTTGTTGACTATGGAAGCTCAAAGTCTTTAAATTTACTTTGACCGTTAAACTCATTGAAACCGAGGTCTTCGTAGGTGTCACTTCCGCGACTGCCGTCGGCTTTAAAACGACCTTCGAATAGTCCGGTTGAAATTCGTAACGTGTCATCACCTTTACCCATATTGATGGTTGTGTCACGAGTCACGGCGCCACGACAATCGCCACCACCTGACGTGCTGTCGTCTCCAATAATGCTGAACATATCTTCACCATCGCTGCCTTTTATCTCAAGATTGCGGCCTACCGATGTTCCAAAACTAGAAAAGCTGTCATCGCCTTTGCCTGTGTCCACCTTTAGTTTGCCGCCCACATTACTGCAACCAGACAGGCTGATTCTGTCTTTTCCGTCCTTCAGCTTGACGTCCAGATCCTTGCGCACATCTACGTCAGTGAAAGCTAGCCGATAGCCGTGTTCGGCAAGATCGACTTTGGCTTTGCCCCCGATTTTGATGTTATAGAGGCTAACGCTGCTACTGGGGTATCGTCGCATACCGCGATAGTCGGGTATGGGGCTAGTCGACTGACCTTTCTTGCTTTTTATTTCGAGATCGCGTGTTATAACAACCCTATTTAGGCTTGTATAGCCGCCGCCCTCACTGTGGTCAATTTTGAGCTTTCCAGTGACGTTAAGGTCGGAAATCCTAATATAATCGTAGCCCTTGTCGAGCTTGATTTCGATATCTTTTATCGCCGAACTCAAGGTTATGCCGTTACGGCTTGCGTTCTCATCTAGTCCATTGATAGTTGTTCCGTACCTGGATCTGACAACTATCTTCCCATCGTTTGTGGAGGATATAGTTAGGCCATTAGGTTGTTTATCCCCCGCTATTTTAAGTTTGCCATGTTTCTCGACGTAAACTTTGACATTGCCTCCGTAAATTTCGCTGCTACCAGCCTGTGAATAGCTTGAAATTAATGCCGTGCAGGTGAGTGACAAGATGACTAGTTGTTTTGTAAAGTATGTTGAGCTTTTCATCGCGGAACTCTTTTTAGCTTAGCTTGGACTAGTTGGCCTAAGCTTAGTTGATATGCCGGCGATAGCAAGTTGATTGCCGTGACTACAGATTGTTTAAAACTGCTATCGATCAGAGTATGTATTTGTGTGGGCAAATGCGTTGATGGCAAATGCTGCAGCAGTGCATAAGACAAAAATTTCTCTCACTAATTTGCTCATTGTAGTCCCACCTTTAGATTTGTTATGTCGACACGCTACCACAAAATCAGGCACTAATGTAATGGACCATTCCCGTTTGCGTCGGTAGATCGGCGGGGTTTTCCTGTCCCTGGCGAAAGCGTAAATCATGCAGCCATCGGCAGCTCGAATAATCCAAGGCAGTGTTTTTCCCATCGGTAATCATTGATGTTGATAACTTTTCCGTCAGTGTTTTCAATCGGGGTAGATCCATTCCTCCCAGAATGAGTCCGACAATCGTTGTAATAGTCCCGATAATTGTGAAGCTTGTTC
>JABHWT010000129.1 GCA_018657645.1 Halieaceae bacterium
GCCCCTACCGCTCCACCGCCTATATGACCCAGATTCAAATGGCGGAGTGGGAATTTCCCGATCCGTTGCGAATGTTGATCGCAACGCCGCTGTCCCATGCGGCGGCGGCCTTTTTTATCCCCGTACTCCAAAAGGGCGGCGCTTTTTATGTGATGTCAGGTTTTAGCCCCGATTTATTTTTTGACATGGTCCAGGAGCACAGGATCACCAGCACCATGCTGGTGCCGGTAATGCTGTACTACCTGCTGGACTCGCCCCGGTCGACAACCGCAGATATGTCCAGCATGGGCACCCTGTTCTACGGTGCCTCGCCAATGAGTCCGGCCCGGCTGGTAGAGGGCATCGAGAAATGGGGCCAGATTTTCTATCAGTTCTTCGGCCAATCCGAGGCGCCCATGGTGCTGGCCAACATGACCAAAGCCGAACACGACCTCACCAAACCAGACCGCCTCAGCTCCTGTGGCCGACCCTCGCCCTGGATTCACATGGCCTTGCTGGATGGTGACGGCAAGGCCGTAGCCCAGGGAGAACCAGGCGAAATCTGTGTCCGCGCTCCGCTGGTGATGAAGGGCTACAAAGATATGCCTGAGCAAACAGCTGAGGCCTTTGCCGGTGGTTGGATGCACACCGGCGATATTGGTCGCCTGGACCAGGAGGGTTTTCTGTATATTGTAGATCGCACCAAAGATATGATCGTCACCGGCGGTTTCAATGTCTTCCCCCGAGAAATAGAGGATGTCCTGAGCGGCCACGAGGCGGTGGGCCAGGTCGTGGTCATCGGCGTACCCGATGAAAAATGGGGCGAGTCCGTGAAAGCGGTGGTGGTACTTAAGCCCACTTTCGAAGCAAGCGATGCGTTGGTTGAAGATTTGCAAAACAGGGTGAAAGACGCCAAGGGATCGGTACAGTCGCCTAAATCCATAGATTTCGTAGATACATTGCCTCTAACCCCGGTTGGCAAGCTGGACAAGAAAGCAGTGAGAGCCCCCTACTGGAAAGGCAGCGATCGCGGTGTTGGATAAAACCTTAAGGAATCGAGGCTCGTCAGTTCTGGACATCTGTTATCCAAGAGCCGAACATAGGCATCATTACTGATCCTATGATTACGATTACACATCATGCCTGATAACAATCCTGAGTTATTCCGTGGCCTTAGCTACCCCTGGGGCAGAACGGGAAGCCCTGCACCCGGGGAACCTAGAAAAATAGCAGACGGCGTGTATTGGTTTCGCCTGCCCATGCCCATGTCTTTAGACCATATCAATATCTGGTTGTTGGAAGATGTGGAAGGCTGGACAGTAGTCGACACCTGCCTCAACCTACCCGATGCACGGGCGGCCTGGGAGCAGATATTTGATGGATTCATGGAGGGTAAACCACTACTTCGGGTCATCTGTACCCATTTGCACCCCGACCATGTCGGACTGGCCGGATGGCTAACCGAGCGTTTTGGCTGCGAATTGTGGATGTCCCGGGAGGAGTTTCTAATGTGCCGGGCCATGGCAGGTGACACTGGCCGCCCCGCACCCGATGTGGCAATCCGTTTTTATATCGCGGCCGGGTATAACGACCAACAATTGGATAAATACCGACAAAAATTTGGTCGATTTGGCAAGGCGATTTCCCCCCTGCCCGACAGCTTTCGTCGCTTGTTGGATGGAGAAACCATACGCGTTAATGACCGCTACTGGCAGGTTGTAATGGGCAGTGGTCACTCACCGGAACACGTGGCGCTGTATTGCCCTGCTCTCAAATTATTGATCTCGGGCGACCAGGTGCTGCCCAAAATTACACCTAATGTCAGTGTCTTTCCCACCGAACCACACAGTGATCCTCTAAAAGAATGGTTGCGTTCAAACGCCCGCATTCGCGATAAACTACCCGATGACGTTCTGGTTCTACCTGCCCATGAGGCACCATTCTACGGCTTGCACATTCGCCTCACACAACTGATTGAAGCCCACGAGCGCGATCTGGACAAATTGTTCGAACACCTGGTGGAACCCAGAAGAGCGATAGACTGCTTTCCCGCACTGTTCAAGCGTGAGATTACCGACGATGTTCTGGGGATGGCCACCGGCGAAACGCTAGCCCATTTGAACTGCTTGTTGGGTCGCCGCAGGGTAAGAGTCGAGCGCGACGAACAGGGGGTAGACTGGTATCGGCAAAAACCCGAAACTGCCGATTTTGACTAAACCAGGATTGGAGCTGTAATTCATTAACGCAGGAATTTTCATCGGCTTTCAAATTTGAGAGACCCCAAATGAACGAAGAGATGTCTCGTAGAACCAAAATTGTCGCGACTATCGGGCCAGCCTCGGGCGAGCCCGAAATGATTGAGAAATTACTGGACGCAGGGGTCAATGTTTTTCGACTCAATTTTTCTCACGGTTCCCAGGAGGGACACAAAAAGCAGACACTGATCATTCGCGAGGTTCTCGAACGCAAACAAATGAACGCGGCGATTTTGGGTGACTTACAAGGGCCAAAGATCCGTATTGGTGACCTCAGCAGTGAACGGATTTTGGAGCATGGCGACCAGATCATTCTTACTACTAATCCCAACCCCCCCGAAGATTACCGCTATGTTCCCGTGCGCTACAAGCCACTCCCGGACAGTGTTGGAGCCGATGATACGCTTTTATTGGACGACGGGTTGATTCGCTTATCGGTATCGCGCGTAGTCGGGCAGGACGTTCACTGTGTTGTCGATGTGGGTGGAACGCTTAAATCACGCAAGGGACTCAATCGGCTGGGCGGAGGTTTGTCGGCGGCGGCTATCACGGCAAAGGACCTACAAGATATCGATCTCGCGGTCGAACTCGAACTCGATTATTTGGCAGTGTCCTTTCCCAGCTCTGCGCAAGACCTGGAGCCGGTCAAGCAGCGCTTGAAGGAGCAAAATACATCAATCCCCATCATTTCAAAAATAGAAAGGGCGGAGGTGGTAGAATTTGAAGCCGCTCTGGATGCACTGATTTTGGCTTCAGACGGTGTCATGGTTGCGCGAGGAGACCTCGGGGTTGAAATTGGCGATCCTCAACTGATCGGAATTCAGAAGCAGATTATCCGCCGCGCCAGGCGGGCAAATCGTACGGTCATCACCGCAACTCAGATGATGGAGTCGATGATCAATGCTCCCGTCCCTACCCGGGCCGAAGTTTTTGATGTGGCCAATGCAGTACTCGATGGTACAGATGCGGTGATGCTTTCAGCGGAAACAGCGACCGGCAGATTTCCCTCGCTGGTCGTTAAAGCCATGGCCGAAACCTGTGTCGGCGCCGAAAAACACCCCGACATACGTAAGTCAAGCCATAGAATCGATCGCATATTCGAGAATATCGATGAAGCGATAGCGATGTCGACGGTTTACACTGCGAATCATTTGAGGGGAATATCAGCGATTATTTGTTTAACAGAAACGGGTGAAACTGCGCTGTGGATGTCCAGGCTAAGTAGCAGATTGCCAATTTTTGCGATCTCCAGGCACCACAAGGCATGCCAGAAAATGGCTCTTTACCGCGGCGTACAGCCGATATATTACGATGTCACGCAACAGGGCATCGAGGATATTTTCGAGAGCGCCGTGAAGTGTATTGTTGAAATCGGCGCACTTTGTCCCAGGCAGAGAGTCGTAATTAGTTGTGGCGACATTCAGCATAAGGCATCTGGAACAAACCAACTGAAAGTCCTGGAGGTGATGTAATCGAACCCGACAGGCCCAAACTCTCGGTACCTTCGAACAACTTAACGAGGCTCCCCAGAGGCGGCAGTCTATACACTACTTCGATCGCCGTGTAGTCTAAAGCTTGATATTTCAACCTCTTGGCACTCTCCGCGGGTGTCACAGTGCTTTTACGCCCTATCTCAATGGAGGCGTACAATTGGCTGATTGTTCAATTGCTCGTTAGACCCTCTTCACTACTGCTTTGTTCGCCTGGGAGGGCTATGCTTACACTTCAGCGCTTGGAGGAAATACGTTTGCTAGCGTATGTGTATTGGTCGCGTCAAGCATAGCCATGGGACTTCGGCGATCTATATGACCGATAACCCCATGATATGGCGCAAAGCCAATCAGTTCCTGTAGCCGTTTTGGGAATGTTTTGATCATATCCATAGGAATTCCAATTTGTTGATTTTCCTGCTGGCGAATAAAACCCGCGCAATAATTCATTGCCAGCCCCATACGCCAACTATCTGGACCATCATCGGGCAGGGTGTTTTCACCACCCCCATGCCAAACATTGCCAGGCCATACAAGAACAGAGCCCTTTGACATTTCAGCTGGAATGCTATCGTAATGTTTGCCGAACTCCGGAGCCGTATTAAACTTGTGAGAACCGGGAATAATCCGTGTCGCTCCATTCTCTTCGGTGAAATCTGTTAAGGCGTACATAGTGTTGCAAACCACTGCCGGATGAGGAAGCGGCAAATTGATAATTCCATCGTCAACATGTATCGGCTGCGGAGTTTCACCGGGGCCGATATGAATAGTAGATAGGGATGAAACCAACAAATCCTGATCCAGAACGCCTTCGACCACAGGCAAAACCAAAGGATTGGTCGCGATACCCCAGAAGGTTGGTCCCTGTGTTAAAAGGTTATAGATGCGCTTGGTTTTAGCGCCCTCAAATACATTAGTGTAGGGCTGCGTTGCTAGCTCCTGCTCTAACTCCCGGACCTCTTCGGCAATTGCATCAGCATGTTCAGGGCTTAGAACATTCTCAATAATGCAGTAACCATCCTCAACAATCCTCTCAAGATAATCATCAATCCGTCTTTTCTCCATGGTCGTAATTCCTCAACTGGTTTTCCCGGAGTGTCACGCTAGCATGCTGTCGCCTTGCTCCAGGTATCGAAAAAAGTTTCGCGCTTATCGTTCGCCCGCTGCGCTTCAAAATCCCTTTCTGACGGCGCAGGCTAGGCCCGATTTCAGCATCCCAAATTCCCGCCGACTCACGGGCACAAATTGAAGCTCTCAGAGCGGTTTCCCTCTGTTGCCCTATGATATTCAACCGGAAGCCCAATAGTATCGGCCTAAATCTGCATCAACAAGTCATTACCAGTAGCACCGCCTTCTGCCCGAGGGCTGTGCAGGGGTGCTAATAGTCTAGACCGCTGTATGTGGTTGTCTGTCGCATAGCAGCGAGCCCTGGAAAATCGTGACAGCCCATGCAGCTGTCTATTACTATTGCTCTTCTGTGTACCGTATAGTCAGAAAGAAACAGAATTAATAAACCCTTGGGAGAGCAGTTCATGTTCGACACCTTAATTACCAATGGCACCGTGGTAGATGGCTCTGGATCGCAGCGCTTTCAGGCCGATGTGGCTATCACTGATGGTCGCATTGTCGGCATTGGGGATTTAGCCGACC
>JABHWT010000163.1 GCA_018657645.1 Halieaceae bacterium
CTCCACAGGGCAGAGTGCCAGGTAACGCCTGGGGGGTGTGAGCCTACGGAAAGTGCAGCAGAAAGTATACCGCCTGGCGACTTGTCCTCAGGTAAGGGTGAAATGGTGCGGTAAGAGCGCACCGCGCGGTTGGCAACGGTCGCGGCGATGGTAAACCCCACTCGGAGCAAGACCAAATAGGAATCCTATAGCTGCGGCCCGCAGTGGATTCGGGTAGGTCGCTACAGGCAGGCGGTGACGCCTGTCGCAGATGAATGATCGTCCACGACAGAACCCGGCTTATCGACCGACTCCGATTTTTTCGCCCGCTTAGTAGGGCGGATACGAAACATAACCCCCGATTATTGATAAGCCTAGTTTTCAGCGGTGGCTTTTTAATCACCCTCGAGCGTAAATCCGTATAACCCAGAATCTGTTTATAATCTTTTGTGCTAAGAGCTCTTCGAGATGCTCGAAAATAAACTGGAACTTAATGTAACTTCTTAAGAGACGATTATATCGCACTGTTTTCTTATGTTTTTTGTCTACTTGAAGCTCGCCAGTCTTTCTGCATTCGGCCTGAAAGCAGCGCTAATCCCCTGAAATTGAAGCACTTTTTACATGTTGAAGCTTGACAGTCTCTCTTTTTCACACCTATAGTGTTGAAAAGTGGGTATAAGTGGGTAAATTTGGCTTTAAGTGGGAAAAAGTCAAATAAATAAGAGAGTCTGGCATGTTTCGTGGAGTACAGCACATAAACATGGATGCGAAAGGGCGACTGGCGATTCCAGCTCGCCAGCGCGAGCCCTTGTTGTCCCAGTGCAACGGCCAGATTGTTGTGAGCATTGATACCCAGGCCACTTGTCTAGTCATATATCCGCTATCTGATTGGGAAAGAATCGAACGAGAAATTCAGAGTTTGCCTGCCCTCAAACCCGCGATCAAGCGCTTTCAGCGGTTAATGCTTGGTTACGCAACTGATCTGGAGCTGGATACCAGCGGCCGGATGTTGCTGCCCGCTCCGCTGCGCGAGTATGCCCAACTTGAAAAAAAATTGGTGTTGGTGGGGCAGGTTAACAAATTGGAAGTTTGGTCCGAAGCCCTGTGGCTGGCGGAGCAAGAGCAGGCACTGCTCGAGCGCGGGTCAGCGACTGAAATACCCGAAGAATTGCTGTCACTCAGCTTGTAGGTGAGTCAAATGCATCGAGCGGTTCTGTTGAAAGAGGCAGTTGAGGCTCTGGTGACTACACCTGGTGGCTTTTATGTGGATGGTACTTTTGGTCGAGGGGGGCACAGTGAATTCATTTTGTCATGCTTGGATGACAAGGGGAGATTGCTGGCGGTGGACAAGGATCCTATGGCGCAAGAGGTAGCACAGTCTCTGGCTCTGAGTGATTCCCGGTTTGAGTTTTTCCACGGGTCTTTCGCTCAGCTTCCCCATCAACTGCGTCGGATGGGGATCGGCGCGGTTGATGGTATTTTGCTGGATCTCGGCGTATCCAGTCCACAATTAGATGACAAGTCTCGGGGCTTTAGCTTCATGCATGACGGGCCTTTGGATATGCGCATGGATACAACCTGCGGTGAAACTGCGGCCCAGTGGCTGTCCTACGCCAGCGAACAGGATATTGCCCGGGTGTTAAAAGAATATGGTGAAGAGCGCTTTGGCCGTCGCATAGCTGCGGCGATTGTTGCAGCCAGGGAGGAGGAGCCCATTACTTCCACTGGCCGATTGGCCAAAGTGGTTAGTGAGGCCAATCCGAAGTGGGAGAGAAAAAAGCACCCTGCCACTCGGTCTTTTCAGGCTATTCGCATTCAGATCAATCGCGAATTGGGGGACCTGGAAGATCTCCTGGCCGGAGCCTTGACGATGTTGCGTATAGGCGGGCGTTTGGTGGTTATCAGTTTCCATTCACTGGAAGATCGCATGGTGAAGCGTTATATGCGCAATATGGCCAGAGGTGACGAGATTCCTGCCGGTGTGCCCATCGTGGATAGTGCACTCAATCGGCGGATGAAGATTGTAGGAAAAGCCGCGAAAGCAGGCGAGGACGAGGTGGCTATTAACGTGCGAGCGCGCAGTGCGGTTATGCGTGTGGCGATGAAAATATGCTGACAATGTTGCCGGGTAAGAGAGGATTTGGAAAAAATGGCGTCTCCGAAGGTAACTGGTGATATGCATAAAATTCAGCGGGTAATACTACCGCCCGTAGCGCTGACTCTTATGATTATGTTTTCGGCATTTACTGTCATTCACTCCTCACATGCCTGCCGCCAGCTATACGCCGAATTGCAGGTGCTGGAGGCCTCTCGGTGGTATTTGCAGGAAGACTATAGCCGCCTGTTATTAGAGCACAGCACCTGGGCATCGCACCATCGAGTAGAGCAAATTGCCCGCCGTGAGCTTGGTATGACGGCGCCTGCAGTAACAGACATGAGAGTGGTGACACAGTGACCAGGGGCGTCAGTCAACCAGTAGCGGTCTGGCGCTTTTACGCGGTAATTGCTCTCTTGTGCTCGCTTTTGGCGCTTCTGGTGGGAACCTTGCTATCCCTGCAGGTGCTGGACATTGATCGTGGATATCGCTTCTTGCAAGACCAGGGAGTAATGCGCTCGGTTCGCACAGCGGAAATTCCAGCTTCCCGCGGAATGATCTCAGACCGGCGTGGCGAACCGTTGGCTGTCAGTACACCCGTGGTGTCTTTATGGGCTGACCCACAGATTCTGAAAGGGTCCAAGCGGCTATCCGAATTGGCGGGTGCTTTGGGCATGAAACTTCAAACACTGGAAGATAAGTTACTGCGCTATAAGAACAAGCAGTTTATGTACCTGCAGCGCCACTCGATGCCAGCCCAGGCTCGAAAAGTGCTCGATAGACAGATCGAAGGTGTTTATGGCAAGCGCGAATATCGCCGCTTCTATCCTGCTGGAGAGGTTGCCGCACATCTGGTGGGAGTCACCAATGTTGACGATAAGGGAATCACCGGCTTGGAACTGGCATACGATGACTGGCTTAGAGGTACGCCAGGAAAGAAGAAAGTAATCAAAGACTTGCACGGGGAGGTTGTTCGCGACATAGGAATAATTCAAGCCGCCAGACCCGGCAAGGATTTATCCCTGAGTATTGATCTGCGGCTTCAGTACTTACAGCACCGGGAGTTGCATAGGGCAATGACTATTACTGGCGCTGTATCTGGCTCAATTGTGACGCTTAACAGTAAGACAGGTGAGGTTCTGGGGATGGTTAATTACCCGGCATACAACCCCAATAGTCGAAATAAGCGGAGTCTGGGCGCTATGCGTAATCGAGCAATGATCGATGTCTATGAGCCTGGATCCACGCTGAAGCCACTAACGGTGGTTGCAGCTCTGGAAAGTGGGCGCTTCTCTACGGAAACAATTATAGACACTGCACCGGGAAGTATTCTTGTGGGCAAGAAGCTATTGACTGATCCAAGAGACTACGGCGCAATAAGTGTCTCGCGAATAGTCGAGAAATCCAGCCAGGTGGGTATCACAAAAATTGCGCTGGATCTTGGTGTCGACCCTATAAGGCAAGTATTTGACCGCTTTGGATTGGGCCGGTTGGCCGGCACCGGATTTCCCGGGGAAAGTGGTGGATTGCTACCGAACCATCGCAGCTGGAGTCCCATTGAATATGTCAATTTGGCCTTTGGCTACGGCTTAAATGCAACACCTCTACAGGTGGCTCGAGCCTACACGGCGTTCGCCAATGCCGGTGTGCTAATGCAGGTATCATTGCTGGCACTAGAGCAAGAAAAACCCGATGGCATTCGGGTGATTGATCCCGATATTGCTCGCCAGATGATTCGAGTATTAGAAGCAGTTACCCAGGAACACGGAACCGCTCAAAAAGCACGTGTTCCCGGCTACGATGTGGCAGGCAAAACCGGTACCGTGTACAAGGTGGGCACCGCGGGGTACAGCACTGACCGTTACGTGGCATTGTTTGCCGGAATAGCGCCGGTAAATGACCCTCAAATAGTGACAGTTGTCGTCATTAATGAACCCAAGGGAAAAGCCCATGGGGGCGGTTCAGCTGCAGCGCCCGTTTTCTCTCGAGTTGCCGAGGGAGCTCTTCGTCTCCTGCGCGTGCCGTCTGCTAAGGCTGAGTCAGTGGTTGCGGCCCCTGAATCTCGCCCGCGAGGTGCGGCTTAATGGTGGCGTCCCAGCACAGGAGTGAGCGCGCCGTGGTACTGTCGGATTTGTTGGGTGCAATCCGTATCGCCGAAGGTGGGAAAGTGATTCACGGTGTGCAACTCGACAGCCGTTTAACAAAACCGGGTGATTTGTTCGTGGCTTTGCCGGGTAGTAATCACGATGGTCGTCAGTTTATTAAGCAAGCAGTAGCCAATGGCGCGGCAGCAGTGGTGGCTGAGCCTCCGGTCGCGGAATTCTTTAATAGCGCCACCGTGCCCCTTATAGAAATTCAGGATTTGCAGCAGGAAGTGGGGCTCATCGCCGCACGATTCTACAATCATCCCAGTAGAGCGCTGTACATGGTTGGGGTTACCGGAACCAATGGTAAAACTACGACCAGTCAGCTGATCGCTCAGCTGGGTCGGGCGCTTGGCAAAACATACGGAGTCATCGGAACTCTCGGGGCATCACTGGCAGAGGATGTGACCGATGCAGGGAACACGACACCGGACCCCGTGTCTTTGCAGCGACAGCTTGCTAAGTGGCGAGATCTGGGAGTCTGCGCTGTGAGCATGGAGGTGTCTTCCCACGCATTGACTCAGGGCAGAGTAAATGGGGTTGAGTTCGACACTGCTGTATTTACAAACCTTTCCAGAGATCATCTTGATTACCACGGAAGTATGCAAGCTTATGGTCGGGCCAAGAAACAGCTTTTTACGATGCCTGAATTGCGCAACGCGGTCGTCAATATGGATGATGAATATGGGGCAGCGCTATTGGCCGAAATCGGATCTGAAATAACCACGCTGACATACTCTGCGAAGGGCGACCCGGCCGCGGATGTAAGAATGGAGTCGGCGCGATTCTACCCGGGTGGTGTCTTTGGTCGACTATGTGGCCCTTGGGGCGGTGGGGATTTTAGCAGCCCCCTGGCTGGGGATTTCAACCTGTCTAATCTCGCAGCAGCGTTGTCGACGTTGATGTTGGCGGGGGAGAATCTAGAGGCATTGCTAGGGGTTGTAGCAGACTTAAGGCCAGTGCCGGGGCGAATGCAGAGCGTCCCGAATACGGTGGGTATACAGGTGATTATTGACTATGCACACACGCCCGATGCATTGCGTCAGGTGCTGCTAGCATTGAAGCAGCAGGTGGCAGGTCGACTGACCACTGTGTTTGGTTGTGGAGGCGATCGCGATAAAGGCAAGCGGGCACTCATGGGGAGCATCGCAAGTGATCTATCGAACCGGGTTGTGGTAACTAGCGACAATCCAAGAGGCGAGGATCCGGGGGCGATCCTGCGCGATATTGCCGTTGGTTGTACTGGAGATTATGAATTAATAAGCGACAGGGCCGAGGCTATTTCAGTTGCACTGAATGAGGCGGACCCTGGCGACTGCGTGCTCATCGCGGGAAAGGGGCATGAAGACTATCAAATAGTGGATGGCAGGCGATTGCACTTCAGCGATGAGGAGCAGGCACTGCAGGCATTTGTGGGGAGGGCGGCCTCATGATGCAGGATTGGACACTGTCTGAGTTGGAGCAGCCCCTGGAGGGGCGGTTGATTGGCCGGGATAACCAGGTAAAGGGAGTCTCTACCGACAGCCGCAAGCTTAACCTCGGTGATCTATTCGTCGCCTTGCGCGGTGACTATTTTGATGGTCATAAATATCTGGAGCAGGCTAGAGCTGCAGGTGCTGCCGGCGCGGTAGTGAGCTCTGAGGTGGATGCGCCCCTTTCGGTGTTGCGAGTGACGGATACCCAGCAGGCACTGGGGCGATTGGGTGCGCTCAATCGAAACGCGTTCAGCGGTCCGCTGGTAGCTATTACCGGGAGTAGTGGCAAGACGACAGTCAAGAATATGATCGACGCGGTACTATCTCAGCGAGGAGCAACACTTGCGACGCGAGGTAATTTCAACAATGAGATAGGCGTTCCACTGACGCTGCTGGAGTTGGCGCCAGAGCACCAATTTGCAGTGATCGAAATGGGGGCGGCTCGGATCGGTGATATA
Organism: Halieaceae bacterium; assembly: GCA_018657645.1. Lineage (GTDB taxonomy): Bacteria > Pseudomonadota > Gammaproteobacteria > Pseudomonadales > Halieaceae > JBALVT01. The sequence goes on from JABHWT010000163.1 coordinate 6,152, forward strand.
GCCTGGCTGTCCGAATTGGGGCGTCCCTCTGTGGCGATGTTGCTAAATGCACTGCCTGCCCATCTCGAGAGTTTCGGCAGCGTGGAACAGATAGCCGAAGCGAAGGGTGAGATTCTGGATGGTCTTGGCGTCGATGATATCGCTATTATCAATGCCGATCAGCCGTGGGCGAACCAGTGGCGAGCCAGGGTTAAACAGGCCAGGGTGATCGATTTTGGTCTGGCTAGAGCAGCAGATGTCAGTGCCACTGCGATTCGCTCCTATGGTATCGACGGTATCAGTTTTACCGCTCTGACTCCGGTGGGCGATACGCCCGTGAGAATACAGCTTCCGGGGTTACATAATGTGGCCAATGCCCTGGCTGCGGTGGCAGCGGGCCTGGCCTGTGAATTGACACTGGCCGAGATTCGCCGCGGCCTGGAACTGGTGTTGCCAGTTGCGGGCCGATTGTCGGTCGCTCGGAACGCGTCGGGAGCAACAATTATAGACGATTGTTACAACGCCAACCCGGCTTCGGTGCGGGCAGCGCTTGATCTGCTGGCAGAGTGCCCAGGGAAGCGAACGCTTATTCTTGGGGCGATGAAGGAGCTTGGAAGTGGAAGCGATCATCTTCACCACGAGATCGGATCCTATGCCAAAGATATAGGCGTCGATCAATTGATTGGGGTCGGGAATGAATTGCGCTCGGCGGTGGATGCCTTCGGGGCCGGAGGGAGTTTCTTTGCTGACAGAGATCAGGCAATTGAAGCTGTTCGATGGATGTTTACCGGTGAGGATACGGTGCTGGTGAAAGGTTCTCGCAGTGCGGGTATGGAAGTTGTCTTGAACGCTTTGCTAGTCGACCCAGTGGGGGAGGACTAATCTATGTTCCTGTTCCTGGCAGAATATCTCATGCAGTTCGAATCCGGGTTCGGAGTATTCCAGTACCTGACCTTACGGGGCATTATCGCCGCGGGAACCGCCCTGGCCATTTCATTGCTGGTGGGGCCTGTGATGATTCGCCGCCTGAAACACTATCAAATTGGGCAGGCGGTCCGCCTCGATGGTCCCGAAAGCCACCTGAGTAAATCCGGTACGCCCACCATGGGTGGCGCACTTATTCTGGTGGCTATAGCTGTTAGTACTTTGTTATGGGCTGACTTGCGCAATCCCTACATCTGGATTGTGCTATTGGTCACCGGCGTGTTTGGCATTGTCGGCTGGGTGGATGATTACCGTAAGGTTGTTGGGAAGGATCCTCGCGGCCTGCCAGCACGATGGAAATATCTGTGGCAGTCGGTGGCTGGACTGGCCGCCGCGCTGTACCTATATCTGGGATTTGATACGCCAGTAACCTCTGAGCTGTACATTCCTTTCTTTAAAGACTTTGCCTGGAACATGGGGCCTCTATTTGTAGTGCTTGCCTATTTCGTCATTGTAGGCGCCAGCAACGCCGTGAATTTGACCGACGGTCTCGATGGTCTCGCCATCTTACCTACAGTGATGGTGGGTACGGCCCTC
>JABHWT010000276.1 GCA_018657645.1 Halieaceae bacterium
ACCGGTCACGCCATTGGTGTTTCCAGGCCCGGCCGTTAATACTGCACAGCCCACTTTGCCCGGGTTTAAACGGCTCCAGGCATCGGCGGCCATTACCGCAGACTGCTCGTGGCGTACATCGACAATCTTAATGTCCTGATCCAGACAGCCTTCATAGATGTCCATTACGTGACCACCGGCCAGAGTGAAAATACATTCAACACCGGCTTCTTTGAGCGCCTTGGCGGCGAGCCGCCCTCCACTTATCATCATTTTTTGTCCTTTGAGTTAACCTGGAAACCGGATCATGCCAGTTTCAGAGCGTTGGATCGACCCCGGTCTGAGAAAGTTTGTTCTATGGCTTTTACATTCTCTGGCATCAGTAATTGAAACTGCGCGTTTCTGTCCTGTCTCCACCAGATGGGATCCTCACAATTCCAGTGCTCGCAACGCAGTTGGCGTTTAATGATTTTTTTTGTTTGAGTCATTGGCAGTGCATCCGATACCCGGATAAAAGAGGGCATCCACTTGCTGCCAAAATCGCTTTGCCGCTGCAAAAACTGCAGAAACGCATCGGCGTCAAATTCTTCCCCGTCTTTTAATTGAATGGCTGCCATGACCTTGTCACCAACGACCGGATCGGGCACCGGGTATACAGCCGCCAGCATAATCGATGGAAAGCGGTGCAATACCTGCTCGATCTGTGCGCCGGCAATATTTTCGCCATCGACTCGCATCCAGTCACTGTCGCGCCCGACAAAGTAGAAAAACCCCTGTTCGTCTCTATAGACCAGATCGCCCATCCAGATGTAGCCCTCACGGGTGCGCTTTTTATTGGCCTCATCGTTGCGCCAATAGCCCTCAAAGGCGCTGGCGGCCTCGGTATCGACCAGTTCACCAATGGCTTCGTTGGCATTGAGGATCTCACCATTACTGTCGAACCTGGCCCGCGGGCACTCGGTGGAGGTTTCCGAATTCATGACTTTGGTGCTCTCCAGCATTGCCATGCCAAGGGCGCCTTTGGGCATGTCGGCTGTGCGCAAGACGACGGCTCCCCCCTCGGTCGTGCCATAGGCGTCGGTGACCGAGCAGCCAAAACGCTGACTGAAGTTGGCAATGTCCACATCTGCGGCCTCATTGCCCATCGCCTTTCTCAAGGGGTTCTCGGTATCGTCGTCCCTTTCAGCCGTGGCCAGAATATAGGCCAGTGGCTTGCCCACATAGTTAAAGAACGTTGCGCCGTAATGGCGGATGTCGTCTATAAACCGGGACGCAGAAAACTTGCGTCGCAATGCCATGGCCCCGCCGTGCACCAGTGGAGGCATAAAACCGAGGGTGATTGAGTTGGAGTGAAACAGGGGCATGGCGATATAGTGAATATCCGAGGCATCCAGCTCCCGCATTTGACAGGTCATTTGGGCACTGAACAGAATGCGGCCCTGGGAACAGATGCAGGCCTTGGGATTGCCGCTGGTCCCCGATGTGAATATCAGGCAGAAGGTATCCTCCGGACTGACATCTACCTCGGGGGGCGCGCTACCGTCGTAGGCCGCTATGACCTCCCGATAGGTGTCGGAGTCAACATTGTGGGATTGCCCGGAAGGGATACCGAACTCCAGCCCTGCGATATCTTGCAGGTACTTCTCCTCGGTAATGAGAAACTGACACTCGGTGTATCGAATATCCCGCGCCAGATCTTCACCCTTGCGGGTGGGGTTGATGCCAACCACGGTGGCCCCAACCAGTGCACCGGCCCCCAGCCACATCGGGAACTCGGGAATATTGTCTAGCAGCACACCTACGTGAAAGGGGCGATCTTCGCTGCGTTTATCCAGCAAATAGGCGGCTCGTGCACTACAGGCACTGACAAATTCCCGGTAGCTCCACTGCTGGTCGTCGTAAAGCAGGGCGGTCTGGGAGTCGTTGGCGCGGGAGCGAATCAGCTCGGCAATGGTGTCCATCTAAACTTTTACCGTGTATTCACTCATATGGACAACGTTGATTGTTTCAAAATCAATAAACCTGACACAACTCTCAATCATGGTGTTTACGTTCTGCTGAAGTTTTTCATCATCGCCCTCCGTATCGTAAAACACATGGGGTGAATCCATTGAGTCGGCGGGAAAGTACTCCTCGACAATGGCCGAGTAGTCAGCGGCCTCCGGTGTTAATTTGCGAGCAACAAGGTTTTGCCGATAGCCAAAGGTGCTCTGTATATCACAGGCCAGCGGCCCATGGCTCTCTTTCCAGACGGTGAGGAATGCCTCCTCGGAAAGCGCCTCAAGTTTTGTAAAACCACAAACCTGCACTACGCCTTCTGTTCGCTGACCCTCTTCAATTGGCGGTGCCATGACCTCTGATTCGGTCACCAGGTAGCCTTCGATCCGGCTGGTATAGGGCTTTAGAATATCGACTAATTCAGAGTGGGTGTTGGCCGTACTAACCCACACAGAAATCGTCGCCTGGGGTAGAGGTGGCCTGTATTCCTGACGTAGGTCCGCTGCTCTGGCCACATCGCTGTCGTCAAAACTCATAGTGAGTTTCTGTACCTTGTCATTCTGCAACAGGCGCTGGCTAATCTCACCCAACGCCTGCTGGCGGAAGTTATCGCAGTTTGTGTCGGTTGATGTTCGCACCAGATAGATGATTTTTTCCATAGTAGTATGCCTTATCACTCACTCTGTTTTGGTCGAGAAAAGTCTGCTTTCACCAGGCGGTAAATTTCCAATTTCAGTCGCTGGTAGGCGTTGTTCGCCCCCGGGCGGCTGCGGCGCCTCCGGCCCGGCGACCAAAATAGGTCACATCGCCAATCGACATGCCGCTGGCATAACCCTCTGCGCTCCGGGGTAGCCCCGCCGTTGTGCGCCCCGCGGCATAGAGTCCTGGTATGGATTTTCCACTGGCTCTTAGCACTTCGCCGTCCACTGTAGTGTCGAGTCCGCCAAAGGTAAAGGCGGGGTAGTAAATACCGCTATCTAGGGAGAAATCAAGTAGGGCGTAGGGTGGTTTATCCAGCACTTGCAAAAACTCGGGGTTTTTGTGAAACAATGGGTCCTCCCCCTGGGCTGCGAAGCGATTATAGGTCTCCATGGTGTGCGTCAATGTCCCCTGGGCAAATCCGGCATCGTGTTCCAGTTCTTCAAATGTTTCCCCGACTTCCACCACGCTCACGTCTGCATACAGTGGTGGTTCTGTGTAAATGGCACTGTCGACTACCATGTAAACCTTACTCTGGGTTTGATTGAGGCAGTGATGCGCGCCGCGGGCGTGGTAGCAGTCCTCGTTAAAAAACCGTTGCCCCTGTTGATTGATAAACACGCCTTTGCAGAACTCGCCGGAGGGGTACCAGACAACAGAGATAAAACCCTCGTCCATATTGATGGCAGCGCCGCCCATGCCCATTCCCATTAAAATACCACTGCCGGTGTCATTGGGGCTACCAATAGCCATGCCCTGCGCGAGCCTGGGGGCGTATAGGCTTACCATTTCCTCATTCATGATAAAGCCGCCACAGCATAGCACCACGCCTGAACGAGCTCGGAGAGCTCTGATCTCACCCTCCTGCCGACACAAAACACCGACTACCGCGCCCGCGCTGCACACCAGTGCCAACACGCGGCTGTCGTAGTGTACTGAAACAGGCGTATTATCGATGGCTGCCGTCAACGTGGCCATTAGCACAGAACCACCCTCTTCCCAGAAGGCTTTGGCTTTATGGCCCCTGGGCGTTGGGCGTGCGGCCTGCGCCTCCAGATAGCCTTTTTCATTACCGGTAAAGGCCAGAGACTGGTACTGGGGCGTGTTAGTGTGTTTTTCACCGTAAAACTCTGGATTGAAAACAACACCTTGCTCCACCAGCCAGTTGTAGTGGTCGATGCTATTGTGACAGTAGCCGTGAATTTTTGCCCTGTCGCCTCCAGGGCCGGAGGCGAGCGTGACGTAGGCTTCCATGTCCTCGACCGAGTCTTCGAAACCGCATGCCTGCTGTAGCGGTGTACCCCCGCCCAGATACATCATGCCACCGGCCAGAGCAGTAGTGCCACCACTGCCACTGGCTACTTCCAGTATCGTTACATCGGCCCCGGCGTAATGGGCCTCCAGCGCTGCACAGGCGCCGGCGCCACCAAAGCCCACCACCAGAACATCGGTTTCGGCGTGCCAGGCGTCTATGTCGGCGGCATCTACGGGTTGGCAGGGATCGTATTGGTTGGACATGTTAAGTGCACTCTTTTTATCTTGCTCCGAATAGCTTAACGCATAGGCTACATCGCTGCCTTGCAGATTTGGCAAAAATTGAGGCCAATAGGGTCCATTGGTTTTCATAGTTGGCCCGAAAGGTTATTCAACTAATGCCTGCCACGTGTATTCTATGGCCTGGCGTAATAAGAAGAGACAGAACGAGGAACAGCAATGGCAAAAACGGGGCTTAGGGGTGAAGCGGCAATAGTGGGATATGCCGAGCTCAAACCCGAGAAAAAACCAACCGGCGAACCGGCCTTTACCATCGAGCAATGGGCTGAGCTTGCCAGTTTGGCGCTTGAGGATGCGGGGATTGATCCCGGGGAGGTCGATGGGATCGTTACACCCGCGGTGGCGGAGTCTGGAATGTTTGCGCCGGCCACCGTGGCGGAGTACCTGGGCTTTGAAGTCAATTTCGCAGAGCACGTGGACTTGGGCGGCGCCAGCGCAGCTGGGGGAATCTGGCGAGCAGCAGCGGCCATAGAACTGGGTATTGCCGATGTGGTGGTGGTGGCTTTTCCCGCAGGCCCCATGCCCATGCCACCAGACCCCAAAGCACACCCCTTTCCCTACGGCGCCTCCAGTGGGGAATACGGCTCGCCACAGGCGGAATTTGATATCCCCTACGGCAACCTGGCTCAGAACAGCGGTTACGCGCAAATCGCCCAGTTATACGCTAATGAGTACGGGTACGACGAGCGAGCACTGGCAAAAATAGCGGTCGATCAACGAACCAGCGCCTGCGCCAATCCCGATGCCCTGTTTTATGGCAAACCGCTGACTATTGAGGATGTGCTGGCCAGCCCGATGATTTGCGACCCCATCCATTTGTTGGAAATCGTAATGATGGTGTCTGGAGGGGCAGCGGTGGTTTTGACCGGGAAGGATCGTGCTGCAAAGGGTGCACATCGTCCGGTGTGGGTGAAAGGTTTTGGCGAGCGCCTTACCTTCAAGACACCCACCTACGCACAGGATTTACTCAATACGCCCATTGCGCCAGCTGCCACAACGGCCTTTGCGATGGCGGGTGTGAGTCACGATGATATCGACATGATCTCCGTCTACGACTGCTACACCATTACGGTTCTGATGACCCTGGAAGATGCGGGGTTTTGCGAAAAAGGGCAGGGTGCCCGGTTTATTCATGAGCACGATCTTACCTATAAAGGCGATTTTCCCTGCAATCCCCATGGCGGGCAGTTGTCCTTTGGTCAGACCGGCATGGCCGGGGGGTTGCACCATGTTATAGATGGCACGCGCCAGCTCATGGGGCGCGCCCACGATAACCAGGTTGCCAACTGCAACACCGCATTTGTCACCGGCAACGGCGGCATTATGAGTGAGCAGGTTGTGCTCATTTTGAAGGGGGAGTAAGGCGTGAAAAAACCGATACCATTAGAAACCCCTACGTCGCGTCCGTTCTGGAACGGACTGGCCGAGGGAAAAGTAATGATTCAGCGGTGTGATGACTGTGAGTCGTGGATTTTTTATCCCCGGTCCCGCTGCCCACAATGTCTTGGCGACCAGCTTCAGTGGAAGCAGATAGCGGGAAATGGCACGCTCTACACCTATACAGTATCCAGGCGTCCTACGTATCCGAGCTTTGCCGAAGAGGTACCGCAAAGGTTAGCGGTGATACGGTTCGACGAGGGACCGCATATTACATCGACACTGGTGAATGTTGCCGACGATGCGATCGAAATAGGCATGGCCGTGGAACCTGTATTTGAAGAGCAGCCCAATAGCAAAGCGGTTCTGCTGCGCTATCAACCGGCCGATGAATCCAGACGCAGTACCGTGGGGAAGGAAACGGATCAGGCTGATGAGATCGCCGATTCCCACCTCACCGAGGAGGTGCTTTCCTACATCGGTAAGGTGGGAGAGCCGGTGGTGGGCTACCCGATATCCGAGCACGAGGTTCGTCGTTTCTGCTATGCAGTCGACCAGTTGAATCCGGCCTATGTTGATCCAGACTACGCCGAGGAGGGATTGCAGGTGCCGCCGGCATTTCTGAGTATTCCCTTTGATACCGATGTGCCGTTGTCGGAATTGTCAGACGATGGCATACCCGCCGTCCCCAAGGGGGCGATGATGCCGGCGTTGCCTAAACTGAAGCGGCGCCTATGGGGGGGGGGGGAAGTCGAGTTTTTCCAAAAAATGCATATGGGTGACGTGTTGACCAAACAATACCGGGTGCTCGATATCTACGAGCGAAGCGGCGGTAGCGGATCAATGGTCTTTATGATCATGGAGTGGACGTATACCAATCAGCACGGTGAAAAAGTGGCCGTGGAAGTCAACACAATTATTGCCAGATAGGGCGTTGCACGAGAGGCTGGGAGCTACGATGAGCAAGAATATTCAGCGGTTTATTGAGGATATCGAAGTGGGCATGGAACTGGAGCCCACATTTAATACGCCTACTACAACGCAGCTATTTAATTACAGTGCAGTGAGCCGCAATGGCCATCGCATTCACTACGAGGAGAAATTCGCCCATGGTGACCGCCTGCCCGCAGTGTTGGTACAGGGGCCACTTCAGGGCGCGCAGCTTTCTGCCTATATTTGCGACTGGATGGGCGATGCGGGCTTTGTTAAGAAATATGGCTTTTCATGCCGCGGGATCGCTATGCCCGGCGAAACACTGACCATCAAAGGGCGGGTCAAACGGACGTTTGAAGAGGATGGAAATCACGCGGTGGAACTCGAGGTGTGGGAGGAAAATGGCGAGGGCGAGAAGTTAGTGCCGGCGACTGCGACCGTCTATCTTCCCTCCCGGGCAGCACAGTAGAGCACGGTGCAGGATCACCCAGGCAGCGGCCCACGATGACGGACTCAGCACTCTCACATCTTCGAATCGTCGACTGTTCTCAAGCCGTAGCCGGTCCATTTTGCGCCAAAGTTTTTGCTGATCTTGGGGCGGATGTCATTAAGGTAGAACCGCCGCAGGGCGACAGCAGTCGCAGGCGAGGGCCTTTTCCAAATGATAAACCCCACCCCGAGTGCAGCGGCCAGTTTCTCTATAACAACACCAATAAACGCAGTGTGACCCTGGACCTGGAACACGATGATGACCGCACCCAGCTGAGGCGACTAGTTTCACAGGCCGATTTACTGATCATTGATCTGTCCCCTGAAAAATTGGATGAATTGGGCCTCGGATACGAAGAACTCTGCACAGACAATGACCAATTAATCGTCACTTGTATCTCCCCCTTTGGTCTGGAGGGCCCCTATCGAAATTATCGTGGAAGCGAACTGATTAACTTTCATATTGGCGGACTTGGCGTAGAAACGCCCCACAATCAGGTCACCGATCCCCCTCGCGAGCCACCCCTCAAGGCGGGTGGCTATCAGGCCAGTTATCTCACCGGTTGGACGGCGGCCATGGCCTCCATGGTTGCGCTGCAGCATCGCAGGGCGCAGGGACGGGGCCAGTGTGTCGATATCGCGGCGATGGAGTCGGTGGCCAGCATGTTGCGCTATTCATTTGCCGCCCAGAGTTATCACCCCGAGGTGCCCCCC
>JABHWT010000231.1 GCA_018657645.1 Halieaceae bacterium
CCTCCTGGACCAGGTGGTTTAAATCGTCGATTGCGCGGTCCATGGTTGATTCCAGTTCTATGCGCTCCTCCTTCGTAGTAACGCTTTTCCACTCGCTTAATGCAAAACTGATTCTGGCCGCGGGCGAACGCAGTTCGTGGGCAACACCATGTAACAGGTCGCGCCACTCGTCTTGATTTATCCGAGCATTTTTACGCAGGTCGACCAGTTCCCCGGTCATAGCCAGGGCCATGGTTTCGGTATCTTGGGAAGCATCACCTACGGTGGCGAGTGCCTGCGCAACCCGACTGTTGCGCTCCCCTATTGGTTGCAGAGCCCATTGCACAGTCAGATATAGGATGGATAGGCCGGCGAGACCGAGCACTAATCCCGCAGGCCACAAAGGCAGCATGCGAACCACCAGTTCCAGTTCCCACTCGGATCCGGGTATGGACTCGATCAGGTTTAAATCCCGCTCATCCAACTGGCCCGACCAGCTCTCCAGTGGTTGCAGGTATAGATGAAGACTCTCGGGCACTTTGTGCTGCCAAAGGGGAATAGATTCCCTGCTTAGCCCGCGGGCAGATTCGGCCAGCGGTGTCAGGTAAAAAAAATAACCGTTGTCTTGGACGCTGCGCTCTAACAGTTCATGCCACCTATCCTGAGGTATGCGAGACAGTTCCAGGGAGAGTTCCAGTAAGTCGTTGCCCGCGCGCTGCTCAGTTTCGGTTTCCAGGGCACTGTCCAGCAGCCAATACAGGGGCCAACAGGTGAGGCCTATGACCGTGGCGGCCATTATAATGAGTAAAGCTGCTTTGCGTTCCAGTATCACTCGTTCTCCAATGCCAGTAGATATCCTTGTCCCCGCAGGGTTCGGATACTGCGCTCACCATAGGGAACCTTTCGTCTTAGCCTGGACATCATTAAATCAAGCGAGCGATCCTGCCCATCGTAGTCGCGCTCGTAAATAGCCCGGTAGAGGCGGTCGCGGCTTAGAATCTCGCCACAATGACGGGCCATGTAACACAAAAGGTTAAACTCTCTGGCACTGAGTTGTAGTTCCGTTCCATCCCAGCTTGCTCTATGCTGGCTCGGTTCCAGGAGAAGAGACTGGCGCTGGATATTATCGCGTGCTGACTCTTCCTCAGGTGCTGAGTGCCTGCGCAACAAGGCTTGTATATGAGCCAGCAATAATTCCGGCTTCACTGGTTTTGGTAAGTAGTCGTCGGCGCCCTGATTGAGGCCAGCTATCTGGTCGGCGTCCTCGCCAAGAGCGGTAAGCATCAGGACTGGCCCGCCATAATTCGGCCTCAAACTGCGGCATATTGCCATCCCGCTTACCCCGGGAAGCATCAGGTCCAATATCACCAGGTCCGGGTTGATACGCAGAATCTTCTCCCCGGCACCTTCCCCGGTTCGGAGAATATCTACACTGAAACCCTGGCGCTCGAGAAAACGACCGACCATTCGTGTCAGGTCAGCGTCATCGTCCACAAGTACTATGTGCTCATTCACCTGGTTCGCCAATGTTAAAGGGGGCATGCGAGATTGTTACACTTCGCGACTCCCTGGATTTATCTTGAGGAATCATAAGTTACCACAGAAATCTCAATTCCCACTGTTAAAATACGGCGCGCCGGAGGCATTACCGAATTATTCAGAGTCGCTCTGGCGCCAGCAAGATCAGAACTCCCAACCGGGTGGCGCTGTTGGATCAGAGAATCGTGGCCCTTAACTTCACCTTACTGAATGACTTATAAGCGTGAAGAGTAACGTGCCAGGTCCCGGCGGAAGGTACGTCGATCACCACCTTTTCATTATTGCCTGGTAGATACGGAGCGAAGTCAAAGTCATTTGTTGTGGCGACGCGCCCGTGAGCGACATAGAGATCGACGTCTCCCGACCCGGCCCAGGTCTGAATGATTAGTTTGCGCGAACCCTGTTGTACATCGACCGTAAATTGAACGGTACTATTACGCTGTGCACTGAGGTTGTGCACTACCTCGGTACTATTCAATACGCTGTCGGTGGTTGGCGTTCCTTCCGATGGTACTGGGCAGCTATTATCATCTGTATCGTCATTCTCGTTGTTTTCATCGCCATTGTCTGCCACCAGAGGTCCTGTATGTTGTTCAACCCAATTGATATAACTGAAAACCCTGGTATACACCCCATACTTGTCGGCGCGAGCGCAGCCGTCGCCATAGCTTACTATGCCGACAATGTAATCCAGGCCCGCACTGGAGAGCCATAATGGCCCACCGCTATCTCCAAAACACGAGTCCTTGCCACCATCTCGCAGCCCGGCGCAGATTTGTCTGGACGTGATCTCCCCGCTATAGGATTGAGGTGCATTACAGGTACTATTGGAGACTACCGGCAAAACCACTTCGTGCAAGACCGTTGGATCACCGCCATTTTCGGCCAGTGCACCCCAGCCCGATACGGTTACGGGCTGATTGGGTGCAGCGGGTCCCGACATGATCTGAACGGTGGCCAGGGCGACTCTGGGAATATCCCCGGGGATCGCCGATTCCAGCTCCAATAGCGCGATATCATTCTCTACTGTAAAGTCATCGTACTGGGGATGCATAATGATCTTTGTGACATCTCTTCGCACGCCCTGAGCTAACGCATCCAGATTGTGGCCCCCCACCCAAACCGAGAACCTGGAATCCGAGGCCGATTCATCGATGACACAATGCGCGGCGGTAAGTATCCAGCGGTCCGCTATTAATGCAGCCCCGCAAAAGTGCTGCTGCCGATATTGCAGTGATGCAATCCACTGGTTATTTCCCGGATCTGATGGGTATCCGCCCACAATTTTCGGTCCAACATTGCCCAATTTCATTTGCGGTGGTACTAACACGGTTTTCCCCTGTACCGGGCTCTGAGCGGACAGGCCCACTGACCAGCCAGTGGTTAGTAGGAGTATTATTGGAAGAATCCTGACAAGGGGGGGAAGACGTTTCATAGTTGCATCCTCAGATTGATTGGAAGCATCAGGACAAAGCCAAGTCTGTCCTGTCTACCGGGACTCTGTGCATTCCCAAAGTAGTTCACGCTAGTTTGCATGACTATCACAACACAAATCTTGATTCATGCCCTAGTCAAATTGTGTATCAGAATGTAGCAAACCGGCCCGCGCTCCTGAAAACGCCTGGGGCACTCGCCAGAAACTGTATCAACACGCTACTGGGATCACAAAAAAGAGGAAAGCTAATGCCCACTGTACAGTCCAGGCTTGGAGACTTATTTTTGCTTTGTTCTAGAGCTTTGAAATTGCCGCCATCACACGGTCTGGCTGAGAACGAATTTGATAGTCTTCTGACTGATCTACCCAGCGAACAATGCCTTGTGCGTCAACCAAAAACGTAGTTGGGATGGGCAGAGCTGCAATTCCCTTGGGGCTTATATTCTTTTCATTCCGAAGTCCATAAGCCGTTGTTACCACAAGCTCAGGGTCAGCCAGCATAGTTGCTTTGGCCCCGTGCTTGTGCCGGTTACCCTTAATATCAGCGGGGCTATCACTGGAGACGGTGATTATTTCGATGCCGCCTGCGTCCAGCTCTGGTCTGAGCTCCTCCCATCGCCGCAACTCGGCGACACAATAGGGTCACCAATGACCGCGAAAGAACTTCAACAGGAAAGGCTTGCCCTGTAGAGATGCCAGTTGGAACTCGTTACCATTGTCGTCCAACGCTGTGAAATCGGGAATTTTATCGCCAACGCCAGCAATGGGTGGTACGGATGATTGGGCGCTTTGCGCGCGCAAGATAAAATAGAAAATGCCTATTGCTATTGACAGGCCTGCGGCGGTGTTGCCCAGCCAATTGGCACCTCCAGAGATGGCATAGATGCCAGCGCCAATACCAACCGCCATGAGGGCGTGAAAAAGGCCTCTGTTTCTGGGAATGTTGACTTGCCCCACTTTGCGGAACCACATTGCAATCGCAATTATGGTCGCAGCTAGGCCGATAAAGGCTGTGACTGTAGGTGTCATAGGGCGTCATGATGCCATCTTTTGTCCCACAGTAGAAGAGCCGAGCAATAAAAATGAATAGGGTAGCCGCCATCAACAGTCTGGGATTCTGACAGCGACAAGGTGCTCTGGAATCAATAACCGTTTGGACTTCGGAGTGTCCTGTCGTTGAACTATATTTTTCGAATATCGACTGACGGGTTGCTCAGAGGTCCACTAGTGTCAACGCGATTTATAGGTTATAAAGTCAGGTGGATCATGTGTATTCCATTGCGGGCGCAAATCCACAGCCGTTGACCTCAAGGCGTTGATTGTGAGGGGATCTGGTCAATATGGTATATGAGATTGCGTTCGAACAAATATAAAAGGGAGATTGGCGGTGAAGGTCATGAAACTGGTTGTAATTGTAGCTGTTGTGTACGTTGGAATTGTTGCGACATTTGAGTCCCTGCTGGGTTATTTCCAACCGGAAAGTCAAGCCACTCTCGTCATCGCGACAACAGCAGGGGATGGGATCTGGAATGAACGGGTGGTGTCCAGGTTAGACCATGATGGCAAAATGTATGTCGCCGCTAACCATTGGCCGCGAGCCTGGTACACACAGGTGCTGGAGAACCCCGAGGTACAGGTCACTCTCGAGAATGGTAAATCCCCCTACATGGCCGTACCCGTCGGTGAGGCTGAGCACCAACGCGTCGATGCCGAGCACAGGCTGGGTCTTGGGTTTAGAATCCTGACAGGTTTTCCACCCAGATACTTTGTGCGGCTGGATCCTCGCTAGAACCTTCGCCGACTCAGCTTGTTTCTGGCTGAGAGTTTCGGATACCTGAAAAGCTCACACTAAAGGTGGGCTGCTGTGGTTAAGTAGATTGTATACCGCCAGTGGCACTTTAAGTGCGATACAGGCAGACAGCATGGAACTACAGATTGAACAGTGTTAAGGCGTCTTCATAGGCTTGGCTGTTGACATCCAGCTCAAGAACTCCGACCCCTGGATCTATACCGAGTTTTCTAAATGCAGGGATGCCTTGAAGGTAATTATCACTTAATATTTGATTAGATGGGTGTGGAATCTGGGTAATAGCGACTTGAATTATATCGACCAAATCGGGGCCATCTACACTGTCTCTGGTTAAGTCGTCGTGTTCAGCGATGGCGGCAACCATGGAATCAGAAAACCCCCAGGCTTCAACAATAGCTTTGCCGACAGTAGCGTGTAGAGATTTGATTACTGAGTCCAGAGCTGGTGCGTCCGCGAGTAATTCAGGCATGCCCTCGGCTTTGGTTAGAATGGGTAAGGCGCCGATTTTGTGGACCAGGCCGGCCAACATTGCATCATCTGCGTTTATGGAAGCTTGCCCATTAGCCAGAGTGTGGCAGGCGGCAGCAACTTCGGTACTGTACTCCCATATGAGTTGCAGGTGTAGCTGCAGTAGTCGGGAACTGGGCTGAAAAATTTGCTTCATCACCAGCGTCGTGACCAGGCTTTTTACCATTTTTCGCCCCAGTCGAGCAACTGCTGCCTGAACGTTGTCAATGGGAGAGCGACCGCGATAAAGCGGGCTGTTGACGGCGCGTATTAGCTGCGCAGCCAGCGCCGGGTCTGTGCCAATAATGTTTGCTAGATCAGTTACTGAGGCATCCGCATCATCGACAATCGCGCGAACCTTAATAGCAACGGCGGGGAGTGTGGGTAGCGTCAGACTACCGCGTTCAATATCTGATACTATTTCATTATACAATGATTCTGATTCATTCATCAGAGTAAGCCTGTGCGCGATATGGGTGAATAAACGCTAATCCTGGCTTGCGCTACATCGCCATGAATTAGCCTGCCATGGGGCAGCCCCCGGCGCCGGCACAGCCTTCCGGATTGCAGCCTTGGGGAAGTCGATCCCCTAGGGTTGAACTTTTGGTGACATTGCCCCCGTTTGCCAGCCGACTGACGGGAGATACCCTATTCGTTCTTCCCGGCTCAATTCCTGCCGTGTCACACAATTCACCCCAGGTTAGAATCCTGTGATTCATGCCGTGACGAACTTCAACAACCTTGTCGTTGGCGTCGCAGCGGTAATCATAAGTAGGCATTTTCTGTTTCCTGGTAAATTGTTCAGGCAGGGCTACCGATTGATAGTGAATGATACAACAACCAGTCCCATATTGGCTATCGTCAAACTCTGGGCGAATTGCAAATTGGCCAGGTCAACCAGCCTTGCCCTAGCCTTCCATTTCGGTGCCGCCAACGAGTTCATCATAAAAAGTAATCCGACCCGTCTGTTCGTCTTTATTGTGGTGCAAGGCCTTTGCGGAGTACTCCATAAGACTGACGTGGGATGTATCTCGAAGTATTTCTGCAGCACCTGTGCTGACGGTGATATCACCAACTTCAGGGAAGCTGTGAGCAGCAGTGAGATCTCGGAATCGCGCGAGTGCTACTTCGCAGGATTCATGACATTTGCTGCGCAGGATAATAACAAACTCCTCGCCGCCGAACCGAAAAATCATATCGTTCTCTCGGAAGCAGTCCATAATGATCTGGGCGACCTGAAGTAGCACCTCGTCACCATAAAGGTGACCAAGATTATTAATTATTCCGTTTAGCTGATCTATACCCACCATCACCAGCCAATATTTATAGGGATGTTCGGAGCGCTTGTTATCGGAGTGATCTGAGCTATCTGGGTAAACCAATTCGTGAATTTTGGTAATGGTGTCGTCAAAGGTCTTGCGATTTGCAAGCCCCGTGAGTTGGTCGATTTGTGAGTCTTCCAACAGGCGGTAAAAAGTTGAATTAATTTGTACCAGACTCGAAACCAAATGGGCTTGGGCATCCGAAATCTGATCGTCAAACTGCATGATAAGGTAAGTGGACGTTAGCTCTCCACTTTTAAGGCACTGAAGTAATATAACGCCTTCCTTAAATGGAATGGACTGCTCCGTGACCTCAGATCCACTCATTTCCTTTATTGCATCCAGCACTTCTGCTTCAGTTTTAATTTTCCTCTTGGAGACTTTAAAGCGGTTTTTACGGGGTTTTATCTCCGTTACCGGCTCTAGCTGCTCGTCTAGTGTGAGTAACTTGAGCTGGGAGGGTTCCACGGCACTGTTCAGCGTTTGTAACAAACTAAACTCCAGCAACTCAATATAGCGCTGGGCTGTTAGATCCATGATTTGATCGAGAAGTCTAGGGACGTTGGCCATAGCGTAAGTAATCCTCAATAAAAATTTAGATCAATATCTTATCCTGCATATGACCATTCTATCGTAACCTC
>JABHWT010000477.1 GCA_018657645.1 Halieaceae bacterium
AAGACCGGCAAAGCGGATATGGCGATTAACTTTATTGGTAAACTCTACGGAGCGGAAAAACAAACCAAGGATAGCGATGCCGCTACGCGGCATCGTACCCGACAACAGATCAGCGTGCCAGTTCTCGAGCAATTCCATACCTGGCTGCTCAAAAGTCAGCAGCAGGTGCCGCCGAAAACAGCATTAGGCAAGGCGGTGAACTACACCTTAGAATATTGGCCAGAGCTAAGCCGATATACCGAGAATGGCGATTGGCCGATTGACAACAACCCCGCCGAAAACGCGATTCGTCCCTTTGTGATAGGAAGGAAGGCGTGGTTATTTAGCAATAGTCAGCGTGGAGCCACTGCCAGTGCAAATCTTTATAGCCTTGTTGAGAGTGCCAAGGCAAATGGAAAAGAACCGTACAGCTATCTGAGCTGGCTCTTTGAGAAACTACCTGGTGCGGATATGGAAGATGTTGAAGCACTCATGCCATGGAGCATGCCTGACTAGCAACAGGGGCGCTTAGCCTGACGCTTACGTTACACTACCACCAGTGGGAACGATGATCGTGAGTTTACAGGCACTAAGTAGAAGCGCGAGAGAAGCCACAAAAAAGAGCCGGCAGAAATTCTTCCGCCCTGCAAGAGCGTGATAAACCATCTTATTATTCCTTCTGGACAAGCGTCCAGAGTCCATTTCACCTGCCATTGAGTATAACTTAATCTCAATTGAGCACAATCGTAAGCCTCCCACGTCTGGCAGGATAACGCGGAGTTCTCGCTCACCCGGAACCGGCTGCGAAACCAGCTCGCGCGAAACTCGCGGCTCAACTATGGGGAGCAGCATAGGTTTTCTTTCTAGTGCCTGGTCTTTTGTGGTAAAAACAAAAAAACAATTGTGACTGATATGAAAAAGCAAATTGGACTAAGTTCAAAGCATAAGCAGGCAGCCGATATTGTTGCCAAGATGACCCTGGAAGAAAAAGCTGCTTTTTGCTCCGGGAAAGACTTCTGGCATCTGGAGGCCTGCGAGCGACTGGGAGTGCCTTCGGTCATGGTCACGGACGGGCCGCATGGCCTGCGCAAACAGGCTGGAGAGGCAGATCATGTAGGGCTCAATGCCAGTGTTCCCGCCACCTGCTTTCCCACTGCCAGCGCCCTGGCCAGCTCCTGGGATACCGATCTTCTCCGTGAAGTGGGTGTGGCCCTGGGCGAGCAATGTGTTGCAGAAAATGTTGCCGTATTGCTGGGCCCTGGTATGAACATTAAACGACACCCTCTGTGTGGCCGCAACTTTGAGTACTTTTCCGAAGACCCGTTGCTCACCGGCGAACTTGCCGCGGCAATGATCCAGGGTGTTCAATCCCAGGGGGTCGGCACCAGCGTCAAGCACTATGCTGTCAATAATCAGGAGCAGTGGCGAATGTTCGTCGATGCGATCGTCGACCAGCGCACGCTGCGGGAAATCTATCTGCGTGGATTCGAGATCGCCGTCAAGAAGGCCCAACCCTGGACCGTAATGTGCGCCTACAACCGCCTTAACGGGACCTATTGCAGTGAACACACCTGGTTGCTCAACAGCGTACTCCGCGATGAGTGGGGTTTCGAGGGATTGGTAGTCACCGACTGGGGCGCGATGAATGATCGCATTCTGGGAGTCAGCGCAGGCCTGGACCTCGAGATGCCCGCCAGCGGGGGCGTTAACGACGAGCGCATCATTGCGGCAGTGCGCCGCGGGGCGCTGGCCGAATCAGACATTGATCAAATAGTGCAGCGCATCGTCAGTCTGAGCCTGCTCGGTGCGGATTTGTCTGAGCGCGGCACATCGATCGATCAGGCGGCACATCACCAGCTAGCACGCAAAGCCGCAATCGAGAGTTCGGTCCTGCTGAAGAACGAAGGGCAATTGTTACCACTACCCACAAGCGCCAACATTGCGGTGATTGGCGCCTTTGCGAAACAACCTCGCTACCAGGGTGCAGGCAGCTCTCAGGTCACCCCTACCCGGTTAGACAGTGCATTTGAATCGATGCAGACCCTGATTAGTGACCCGACGACTCTACGCTATGCGCCCGGCTATGAGCCGACTCACAGTAAACCCGACAGCGCGCTGATTGACGAGGCGGTGGCACTTGCCCGTTCGGCGGATATCGCCGTTGTTTTCGCTGGCCTACCCGGCATCTATGAATCCGAGGGCTTTGATCGGCAGCACATGCGGCTGCCCGAGCAGCACGACCGACTCATAGAGGCCATCTGCGATGCCAACCCCAATACAGTGGTCGTCCTGGCAAACGGTGCACCGGTGGAAATGCCGTGGATTGCCAGGCCCGGTGCGGTACTCGAATCTTATCTCTCGGG
>JABHWT010000168.1 GCA_018657645.1 Halieaceae bacterium
ATAGAGTTGATCGTCGGTTTCGCCGCGGTGGTGTTGCAAAACGAACAGCTCACCGCCGATCTCCAATTCGAGCCGATTACTAAAAGTGCGGGTGGGCCAAACCAGGTCAGTCTTCTCATGGGGCAGTTGCTGCTCCGGTTGGCTCATGTATTTGGCTAGTGATCCGGGGATTCGAAGGTAGCGATTGAATCGATCCAACACCCGTTCCTGTGCAATGATCTGCGGTGTTTCTCCGGCCTCCAATATAGCCCAGGTGCCATAGGCGTGATCGACGTGACCGTGGGTATAGATGATAGTGTGGATGGGTTTTTCACTGACCGAGCGAATGGCCTCCAGTACCGCCGGGCCCGCCGGTCCCATGCCCGTGTCCACCAGTACAATGCCCTCATCGGTGTCGAAAAAAGCGGCGTTGACTATGGGCATTCGAATCAGATAGCTGCGCGGACCTACTTCTATTACCCGGGTCTTGGCGCGGACGTCGGCGATTGCCTCGGGGGTTCGCCCGAACATATTCATTGCCGCCGGCCTGGAAAAATCGCCACCAAAGGCACCACCCTGGGCAATGCGTTTAAGCAGAGCGGGGTTCTCTGCCAGTACCAGAGAACGGGTATCGACGCTCGCTGCATCTGCTATCACTTCAATAACGCGCGATGTGGTTGCTTTAACTGCGCTCTGGGCGATATTGGCTACGCGGGTATCGGCGATGAAAATACCCAGTAAGATGAGTGCAATAGCCGAAACAGTGTATAACAGTATTTTCTTCATAGAGCCTCCCCGAACCGGCGGGTCAATTGTAAGCGAGCGCGGACTTTTGATCAGCGAATAATAGAGATTTAAACACGGGCTGTACCGGGTCCAGTGGCCACTGCTTCATCAGCTCCCGCAGTCGGTGCCCTAGTATTCCCAGCCAACCCCGGTGGTAATGCCATAGTCAAAGTCGGCTCCATTTTCAGTTTCGTCCTTGTTGTCAAAGGTGCCAAATGCGGTGATATCCCAGTACAGGTCTTCAACCAGTTCCCAACGAAAGCGCAGGTCGGTATCACTACGTACGCGACCGCTCTCAGTCAAACTAGGGTAAACGGCAAAATTAAAATTCAGATCCAACTCGGGGGTATCGAATCGCCAAAGAGAAAAATTGGTCGTAAATACAAGTTCTGCACTTTGTAGTGTCTCATTGTATGTCTGATCCTGTGCATCCAGGAGGGTTGTTTTTTCAGTTAGAATCTGCAGTCCAGCGCCACCTGCCCAACGCATCTTGTGGGTGTCGAAGAAGTACTTGCCCAGGCCCGCCCCGAGAGAAACACGATGGTCCAGACTCATCTCATCATTGGTTTCATAGGAACCGTTAATAATTCGGTACCGACCAGCCTCATCAATGGAGACGCTGCGCGATAGATCCAGCTTTTGGCTGGTAGTAGTGCCGGAGTCAGTGTTTGTGTTAACGACTCGGCCAGTCAGAAGGTTGCGGGTTTTTTCATCCTCATAGGACATTTCAGTGTTAAAGCTCGCTTGACCGACCGAGCTGGCCTTGGTGTAGGAGAATCCGGCAGAGAGGTAGATGTCGATACGGTTCTTAAAGCCCTTTTCAATGACTCTGAGTTCGACGACCTCCAGCCAATTGAGGTTGTGAGTACCATAGACATCGGTTAGCTGCATTTCTCCCGGACTTCCTCCTTCCGTAATCGTACCGTAGTAGCGAGTGCCCTCGCTTAGCCTGACTTCATAGTGGTATTGGCTATTCAAGCTGGTGATTTCCTGCCACTCGATTTTCAGAATACCCATGGCCTCGGTGTCAAGTTCAAGAATACCGCCAAACAGGGTTTTTACCTCTCCCGTGAGGCGGTCTCCATTGTAGAGTTTGACGATGTCTGTTTTAGGGTGAGTCCAGGCCGCCCCACTAACAAAGCCAAGTAGCAATACTATGGCCCAGACCAGGCGCCGGGTGGTCTGGCGGTGGATGAATTCTTCCTGGGCTGTCAGAATACGGGTGAACAACCTGCCCCAGGGAGTGCGATAAGTTTTTCTAGCCATAGTCACCAGGTTCCTTACACTGCTATTTAGTAGTTGTCCTAGTCTTTGAAACAACGGACCCGCCCTTGCCAACCCCAAAGGGGTGCGAATGTAGCTATTATAGCCATCGGGAATGCTGTTGTCCCGATGGGCGGCAATAGCGATGCTCTGGTATCGTGTTATAGTTCAGCGCTAACAAGAACAAACCAACAGAAG
>JABHWT010000199.1 GCA_018657645.1 Halieaceae bacterium
TCCTCTGCGGGTGCCTCCTCTGCGGGTGCCTCCTCTGCGGCGGCTTCCTCAGCTGGTGTTTCTTTTTCAACCGCAGGCAACGACGCCTTTATCAATCCCTCAGCGACCAGAATGCGTGCTTTTTCTTCGCCATTCACCGCCTGCTTATTACTGTCCTTCACTGCGAAACGATCATCATTTCGCTTGTAAATACTGTACTGCTCTGTTTTCTTTACCAATATCATGGCCATGTTCTTTTCTCCCGAGATACTCAGATAGTGCGCCAACAGGGTGCCGGCGCCGGCAAAAATAGAAGCTCCAATTTGAGCTGGCGCGCAGTGTACAGTCAAAACGGCTACAGGTTAAGGAAAATTATTGAACTTTAGTGGCTGATTGCTATAATCGCGCGCTCTCCATGAAATGTGGCAACCTGCACATTTCCAGGCAATGCCAGTGTGGTGAAATTGGTAGACACGCCGGATTCAAAATCCGGTTCCTTCACGGGAGTGTCGGTTCGAGTCCGACCACTGGTACCATATCTTTATAAACCCCCGTCATACGGGCTTTCGGCGAACTCTCTGCCGGAGTGCAACAACACCAGACAACGACAGCATAACCCCTATCAATACAATGCCAATGGGTGGCAGGATCGGAATGCCTGTTAAGAGACATCGTCACCTTCCTTTCTATCTATTAGTATTTTGCCGCAATCGATAACATTTCGGTGTTAAATTTTCTACTTTGCACCTGGCTCTCATGATCAGGAGGTTCGCGGTAGTTGATATCACCCTTGAAAACAGGCCGCCGGGGTAGAAGCGGAATAAATTCTCAAGCGCGACCAATGGCATAGTCACATTCAGACATTTATACAAAACAAAGAGAGCTCAGGATATCCTGTATATCGATCCCTGGCGCGCGCAGCATACCCCTGCGAAGCTTGTGGCAGGATTGCACCCGCAAAGCCTACCGTGATACCTTTGACTTAATCCGTATTTCTTGTCCTTAGGCATCATTTTCCAAGAGGTGCGGCCTACGAGAAATACAAGCCGATAGATACCGGCATAGCGGAAAGTTGGAGTGAGTAATATGGATGGTCTTGACCTTCGGGCCGGGCGTTACCCATGGAACAGTGAGCGCTCGATCGGGTGAGTGTCGCGGCCAGAATAAGCATTGCCATAACCTGTGTCATTATGCTGGCTGCCGGTCTGGTGACAATCTACATAGCTCAGCACAGCTACTCTACGGAGCGCACCAGAATTCTGCATGAGACATCGTCTCGAGTCCTGGCCCAACCTCAACTGCAACTCGCCATTTACTACCATGACTATGTCTCGACAGATCGGATTCTATCGGAGTTTTTGTCGCCCCCTGCAGTCCAGTATGTCGCGGTCTATGACACCGAAGGTGCCCGCCTGGCAGAGCGTCAAAACATCGGGTCTGCTATCGCTGAGCTACCCGATTTTGAAACAATTCGAGAAGGCATATCTCCGCTGAACGATGGTATTTCCCAGCGGCCTGTGGATCTCGCGCCCGCGGCCGGAAAAACACTCGCTCTCCTGACTGGCGGCGAGCAGATTCTGGACCAAACCATACCCGTTTTTTCTGCAGTGGACCCCAATGAGCCCGGGAAAATGCGCAGTGATTTCAGCACCGCTCTCACGGCGCCTGGAGCGGTGGATAGCTTCCATTTGATGGGCTACGTTCACCTGGGTATAAGCCGTTCATTAATCCTAAAGAGTGTCCAGCCTTTTGTGATTCAGGCTCTGCTTGTGTCGTTCCTTCTTGTCATACTGTGCGCAATTCTCATATATTTCCTTACTCGCCAGATTACGACTCCTCTTTCGCGACTCGCTCTACTGGCCGATGCTATAGCGTCGGGTAACCTGGAGGAGTTCACTGCTACAGGAGGCGGGGGTGAAATCAAAAAAATTGCCACAACCCTCACCGCTATAGTCGGGGGACTGAGCACCTACAAGTCCAAAATGGATGTCGATAAGCAGCTGCTTAGCATGAAGGTGGACGAGCGCACCTCGCAACTGTCTCAACGCAACGATGAGCTGAGCAAGGCCCTTGCAGAAGTCACCGACACCAAAGACAAACTGCGAAAGTTGGCTTACTTTGACAGCTTGACTGCGCTTCCCAATCGTCGCCTTTTTACCGAACAACTCCGCCTGCTGCTACGTCTCACTGCTCGCAATGATGAAATGCTGGCGCTGTTGTTTCTAGACCTGGATAACTTCAAGCGTATCAATGATTCCCTGGGGCACAGCGTTGGCGATCTATTGCTCCGGGCGGTTGCCACACGACTACGAAGTTGTATCCGCGACAGCGATGTAGTAGCCCACTATATAACCTCCGAGTCACGAATAGACGTCTCTCGCCTGGGAGGAGATGAATTCACAATCGTTCTGAACCAGGTATCGGATGCCGATGCAGCAGGCGTAGTCGCACAGAGAGTGATTGATGCGATGCTAGTCCCCATCTCTATCGACGGGCACGAGCTGGTTGTGTCCACAAGCATCGGTATTACTGTCGCCCCATTGGATGGAGACAACATAGAGGATCTATTGAAAGGTGCTGACACAGCGATGTATCACGCTAAAAGCAAAGGCGGCAATCGTTTTAGTTACTATCGCGCCGAGATGGATGCAGCCAGTATCGAGCGCTTGAAAATGGAGAGTGATTTACGCGCCGCCATTGAGCGCGAGGAGTTAGAACTACACTACCAACCCCAGGTCGATGCGCTAAATGGCAGCGTTATTGGCGCCGAAGCACTGGTGCGGTGGAATCATCCAGAGCAGGGCATGATTCCACCCTTCAAGTTTGTTCCTCTGGCAGAAGAAATGGGCCTGATCATTGAATTGGGTGACTGGGTTATGATGGAGGCCTGTCGCCAGTTAATTGAATTCAGACAACTGGGCCTGGACCTACCCAAGATTGCCGTCAACGTGTCAGCACTGCAATTTAACGCCACCTTTGTCGAGCGGGTCGAAGACGTTCTGCGCAAGACTGGATTGCAAGCGTCTTCTCTGGAACTGGAGCTGACCGAGGGGGTGGTGCTGGAGCATTCCGAGAGTGTTGCCTCCGACTTAAACGATCTCAAAAATCTGGGAGTCAGTCTGTCTATAGACGATTTTGGTACAGGCTACTCATCCCTTAGCTACCTCAGTCGCTTCCCTCTGGACGAGCTTAAAATTGATCGCAGCTTCGTGGTTAACTTTGACAAGAGCGAGAATAGCGCCAACCTGGTAATTGCCATTATTGCAATGGGGAATGGCATGAACTTGAAACTGGTTGCCGAGGGAGTTGAAACGCACGAAGAATATAGGTTCCTGGTGCAACATGGCGTTCGCATAATTCAGGGCTATTTATTCAGCAAGCCAGTACCGGCAAAGGATTTGAAGAATCTACTCGCGCCCTATTTCTTCATCAATCAAATCAACATCATTAAGGCTGAAGCCGAGATTGAGCAAGGGGCGAGCCCGAACTAGGGCACAAACTATAATCGCCAGATCTGCACACCACTACCTGATGCAAGCTTGCGGTCCAGTGCAGACCTTACATCGATAATCACCCCGTTGGGTTTCAGCAGCAGATTAATGCCCTCCACTCCCCGAGACAGATACTCCCTATGCGGTACCGCTAGAACAATAGCATGGGCGATGGGCAATTGCTCCCATGGGCAGAGCTCCACATTGTACTCTTGTTGTGCCTCTGCGGCGCTGGCAATTGGATCGTGGACTGCGACCTCACAGCAGTACTCTGTCAACTCTGTAATAATATCCTCTACCCGGGAGTTTCTCAGGTCAGGGCAATCCTCCTTGAAGCTTAGCCCCAGCACAGTAATTCTGGCTCCGCTAACCCGATGGCCCCGTTTAACCAACTGCTTTATTGTCTGCTCGGCTATGTACTTTCCCATTCCATCGTTAGTCTGGCGCCCACCCAGAACCACTTGCGGGTGAAAACCCACGCTTTGCGCTTTATAGGTCAGGTAGTAAGGATCGACACCAACACAATGTCCACCAACAAGCCCAGGCCTAAAAGGCAAAAAATTCCATTTGGTCCCGGCTGCAGTCAATACATCCAGAGTATCGATCTCCAGCTTGTTGAAAATCATCGCCAGTTCATTCATCAGGGCAATATTGAGGTCTCGCTGGGTGTTTTCTATTACCTTTGCCGCCTCCGCCACTTTAATGGTTGCAGCCCGATGTACGCCAGCCGTAACAATACTCTCATAAAGCACTGCGACCCGCTCCAGAGTTTCCCGGCTATCACCTGCAACTACTTTGGTAATAGTTTCCACTCGATGCACCTTGTCTCCCGGGTTTATCCGCTCGGGGGAATAGCCTATATAAAAACCCTCGGCCCCATCCTCTGTCTCGTCGCACCCCAACCAGGGCATACCGGAAATTTGCTCCAAAATCGGCACGCAAACTTCCTCTGTACAACCAGGGTACACCGTCGATTCAAATATAATGGTAACGCCCGGCTTCATATTTTCGCCAACCGTGGTACACGCAGCCTCAAGCGGCCCCAGATCGGGCCGCTTAGCCAAATCAATGGGCGTGGGTACCACGATAATGATGATATTCGCCTCCGCCAACAAACTCGGATCGCTTGTAAACGCCAGGCCTGTAGCAGATCGCAGGCTTTCCTGTTCGACCTCGCCATTAGGATCATGACCCTGGCGATACAGGGCCAGTTTTCCCTCACTCTGGTCGAAACCGATCGTTTTAAATTGCCTACCGAAAGCCACTGCCAATGGCAATCCGACATAACCAAGACCAACGATGGCTATCGTTGTATCCATTAAGTGGATAGCGCTTTGTTATGCCGTTCCAAGAACCAGGCGGCAGTGAGTTCAAGTCCTTCGATACTTCCGTATTCGGGGGCATAACCCAGCAGACGCCGGGCTTTACCAATGTCTGCCTGGCTGTGAAGAACATCCCCCTCCCGGAATCCCCGGTACTGGGGCTCGACGGTCGTGAGTTCTGGCACAACGTCGGCCAGTAGATCGCGTATCCCGAAAAAAAGATCGGTTAGCGAGGTGCGCCCACCGCAGGCCACATTGTAGACCTGATTCACGGCATCGACATTGGTCGTGGTCGCAGCCAGTACATTTGCCTGTACGGTATTTGCAATATAACAGAAGTCCCTGGAAGTCTGCCCATTTCCATTAATCTGGCAGGCAGACCCATTCAGCAATTGCCCGAACCAGCGTGGGATGACCGCGGCATAGGCTCCCTGAGGATCCTGGCGAGGACCGAACACATTGAAATAGCGCAAACCCACGGTTTCGAGACCATAGCTACGAGCAAATACATCGGCATATAACTCATTGATATACTTGGTCACAGCATAAGGTGAAAGGGGTTTACCGATAACCTCCTCTACTTTGGGCAACGCCGGGTGATCACCATAAGTTGACGAGGAGGCCGCATATACAAATCGCCTGACCGCTCCATCGCGGGCAGCAACCAGCATATTGATGAATCCGTCGACATTAGAACGGTGGGTGCACAGCGGATCATCAATGGAGCGCGGCACGCTGCCTAATGCCGCCTGATGCAATACGTAGTCAGCCCCACGAACCGCTTTACGACACGTTTCGAGATCGCAAATATCGCCCTCGTAGAAAACAAAACGCCGCCAATCTTCGGGATCTACTGTTGCCTCAACATCGTCCAGATTCGATTGATAACCGGTGGAGAAGTTATCCAGTCCGACAACTGACTGACCCTGGTCTAATAAATAGCCCACCAGATTTGAACCGATAAAACCCGCGGCGCCGGTAACCAGCCAGGTCCTCGACTGGCCAGCCAGTTGATCCTGCACTCGGCTCTGGGCAGACACAAAACTATGCCTTCTCGTCTTCCTCTCGCCTTATTTTCTGAACATGCTCCAGTTGACGTCGATAAGCGTCAATCATTTTACTTACGCCCGATGGATTAAGACCACCGGTGTTGCCTGTCACTGCATAGGTGCCGTAAAGCGCCGAAGATGCCATCAGTGCCTCCGAGACCAGCCCAGTTGCGATGCCTTCATCTTTCATGGTGTTCGCCAGCGCTATAAATTTATTGATGCAATGCATGCGTTGATCATCATCTTTGTTCGACATGGTTTCCCCACTGTATGTAATTAGACAGTCCGCAATTCTAACACTTCCTGGACACATCTGCTCCTAAACAGCTCAACTCCTTTAGCCAGAGAATTAAAGTATGCTGGATGTTTAGACTATAATGGCGTTAAATCACACTCCTGCGGATATTTCAGAATAACAAGCACCCATCGACACCAGGCATACTCCATGTCACCATCAACTGTAGAACTGGCTAAAAAACTGGCCACCCTCCTCTCTCGGCATAAGGGTCAACGCTGTGAAATTACCCAATTGGTAGCTCTTTCAGGCGGCGCCAACAACCAAACCTGGCGTTTCTCCGTCCCGTCATCTACCGGAGGCGGGGATAATTACATACTGCGGCTATCTTCTGTCCAAACAGATCAGGGAATGACAAAGGAGGTCGAAGCTGATATCCAGCGGGCCGCTGGTGCGGCACATATTCCTGTCGCTCCGGTAACCTGGGTATTGACCCCACAAGACAGCATTGGCAGCGGTTACATTATGAGCCTTGTAGAGGGTGAAACTATTCCTCGAAAAATTCTGCGCGATGAACAGTATGCTCAGATGCGGAATCAGATGGCTTTTTCCTGTGGTCAACACGCCGCCAGGATCCATGCGATCGACCCACTCAAGCTAGCCGGGTTGGAGCTTATGGATGTCGACACACAAATTAGCCAATACGAGGAAGTTTATCGCGGTAGCGGCATGCGATTACCCGTCATAGAGCTGGCGCTGCGATGGATTCATAATAATCGCCCCACGCCAGTACCGCCCCAAATCGTGCATGGCGATTACCGCAATGGAAATTTTATCGTGGGCCCCGAGGGTATTCGCGCTATTCTGGACTGGGAACTGGCCCACCTGGGTGATCCGATGGAGGATCTGGCCTGGCTTTGCGTCAACTCCTGGCGCTACGGCAACTGGGATAAACCAGTGGGGGGATTTGGCCAACGGGAAGATTTATTCAGCGGTTACGAGACAATATCGGGCACACCGATCGACCCCTGTCGCGTGCACTTCTGGGAGGTCATGGGCACTTTGAAGTGGGGTATTATGTGCATGATGATGTCCGCATCAGACGAGCAGAGCGGTCCGCTTGCAGTTGAGCGGGCAGTCATTGGCCGGCGAACGTCAGAAACCGAACTCGACCTGCTTGAACTTCTAACAGGAGACCGCTAATGCCTGAGTCCAATCCAACGACAGTCCAATTGGTCGAGGCAGTTTGTGCCTTCCTCGAAAACGATGTAATGCCCAGTTCTCAGGATCGACTGGCCTTCGATACCCGGGTAGCAGTAAATGCACTGAAGATAGTAGCAAGAGAGCTCCGCCTCGGAGCGTCCCTCGACGAGAGCGAACAGCAAAGATTGTCGGGATTACTGGGACAAAACGGTAGCCTGGATGCCCTGAACGACCTGCTAACGGCGCAAATCAACACAGGTGTTCTGGACAGTGATACGCCCGATCTGATGAACCACCTGTATCAAACCACTATGGGAAAACTACAGATTGATAATCCGCGTTATTCCACGTACAAGCGCCTGCATGATAAAGGGAAAAACGGGGACCAGGGCTCTCTTTCATGAGCGAGAGCCTGGAATTCTATTTCGATTTTGGCCAGGATCGCCTGGATTTTGTAGAGGAGGCACTGTGCTCTGATCGAACATAGGAAAACCCCACCGGCATACTTATCCGGAACAGTCACTACACTGAGCGCCCCAGCCCCTCCCAGTATTTTGCTCTCAAGTCCTTTTTCAGTATTTTGCCGGATTGATTTCTGGGTAGCTCATCGATGAAATCGACTGACTTGGGTGCCTTGTAGGTGGCTATGTGCGCTCTGGCGTATGCGATTATTTCCTCTGGCGTGCAATCTCTTCCGGGCGCCAACACCACCAGGGCCTTCACCGCTTCCCCCCACTTGTCATCGGGCACGCCAATGACTGCCACATCGGTAATCGCCGGGTGACCATAGATCGCATTCTCTACTTCCGCCGGATAAATATTCTCCCCTCCCGAGACAATCATGTCCTTGATCCGATCATGGATATAGACATAGCCGTCCTCGTCCAAATAGCCTGCATCGCCGGTATGTACCCAGCCATTGATCACCGTCCTGGCCGTCTCCTTGGGTTGTTTCCAGTAACCGATCATATTCGCAGGTGACCTGACGCAGATCTCGCCAATTTCATGAGGCCCCAGAATCTGGCCGGCCCGGCCCTCAATTCTAATCATTATATTTGGCAGGGCTTTACCCGCGGATTTCATCCGCATGGTACCGCTGCGGTGATGGTCCTGTGGCGGCAGGTAGGTTGTTTGGGCACCCGTCTCCGTCAAACCGTAGGTTTGCACAAAATCGCATTGGCAGAGGCTCATTGCCTCCTTTAACAGAGCCAGGGGAATGGGCGATGCTCCGTACCAGATGAGCTGTAAAGATGAAAAATCACAGGTCTGTCCTTTAGCAACCTGCAGCACCAGTCGCAGAGCGGCGGGCACCAGGAACAACCTGGTGACGCGATGGGTCGAGATTGATTCGGTTACCCGCACAGGATCAAATTCCGGCAAGATCAGGGTTGTAGCCCCCGGGATCAACCCCATCACACCCCAGCGCAAACCTGCAATATGAAAGCAGGGCATTACCAGCAGGCTCACATCCGCGGACGACCATTGGTTCCAGGCCATTTCGGCGCTGCCATCCGTAGTTGAAGCTAGCAATGCCCCACAGGAAATGAGTACGCCCTTGGGGTATCCGGTAGTACCGCTGGTATACATCTGAATAGCGGTATCGGTAGGTGATGGGGTCAAGCCGGGATCGTCCACGCTCTGACTGTCGCGCCATGATCTGTAGTCTTGCCAGTGTGAGTGACTGCCCGATACAACGACAATGGTTGCCACCGTTACCAGCTGGTCCCGAATAGTCGCAACAGTCTCCACGAAGCGCTGCCCCACAAACAGAATTTCTGCTTCGGAGTCGTTGATAATGTAAACCAGCTCCGAGGCAGCCAGGCGCCAATTGAGAGGGCATATCACCGTATTGGATTTGGCACAGCCAAATAGCATCTCAAAAAAATGGTCGGAATTAGCATCGAGCCAGGCTACATTTTTCTGCTTTGGAATACCTTCCAGAATCAGCCCGTTGGCGACCTGGGAAGCGTGCCGATCCAGCCCAGAAAATGTGGTTTCGCGGTCCTCGAACGACAGCGCGATATTGTCTGGAGTTCTGGCCGCATGGAAGCGCGTAATGTCCGAGAGAAGCTCCAGATCATCATGACTTTCAAACTTGGAAAGCGATTCAGAGTTGAACGAATCCATGGTGTCGACCTCACTAGCAGGTTTCTAGTGTACCTATCAGGACAAAGCGCTGACATAAGTCGTCATATCAAAATAATCCCGCCAAACAGCAATTTTTCCGTCCCGCATTTCGAACACACCACAGCAGGGTAGATCAACCGGCTTTCGGGCAGCAATTGTCCGATCTACGCGCTCAACTACCACCAGGTCGCCATCGCATACCAAATTCAAAATTTCCCAGTCGGTCTTTTCCCAGCTGGCTATAAACGCTCCGATGAAGCCTCGCAGGGCCTCCTGCCCAATGACCGGCTCAGTCGGCATGTTGTGATAAACACCGTCTTCGGTGAAGTACGCTACCAATTCATCAACATCCAGGTTTGACCACGCAGCTATGAATTCTCTTACTATCTTCTCGTTATCCATTATTTCTAACCCCATTGACTGTGATGAATTAAGAAAAATCCTGCTGTGTGTACCGACGGCTTTCCAAAACTGGATCGGCACTTCATTCTATACGCTAGCGCCCCGGTTCAATTACCAACCGTACCAGACCTGTTTCCTTGCTCGCCAATCGACCCAGAGCCTCGTTGATTTCCAAGAGCGGGTAGCGCGCCGAGACCGACTGCCCCAGATCCAGTCTTCCCCGGGCAATCAGGGCCAGCAGGTCGGCAATATCGCGTTTGTCCATACCGAAAGAACCAATAACGGAATGCTCTCGACCAACGAAACTGAGTAGCGATGGCAGCTCGGGTTTCTCCGTGCCAACACCTACTACAACACAGCGCCCACCGGTATCGAGCGTACTCAGCGCCGTCTGGACAGTATCGGCCCGTCCTACAAATTCCAGAGCCAGATCAACACCGAGACCAAGGTGTTGACGTATAGTTCTGCCTACCTTTGCCTCGGCCATTGGATCAATAGCCAGATCAGCACCCAGTTCCAGTGCGCGCTTGCGGGCCTCGTCGTGCACATCTATAGCCACTATAAAACCCGCACCCATCATTCGTGCCAACATGATCGCATGCGTTCCCAGACCGCCGCATCCCACAATTGCAACCGTCTCTCCCGCCTTCAGGGCGCCGCGAGAGCGCAGCGCATGAAAGGGTGTGGCGACCCCGTCTGTCACCACGGCCGCAATGTCGAGAGACACCGTCTCGGGAACCGGAACCAGTGTCCATGCCGGAGCTACCACAAACTGGGCCAGTGACCCGTCGCGAGACATGCCATACACCTGCGCCTTCTCACACAAAGACTCGCGCCCTGCCAGGCAAAACCGACAGTGCCCGCAGGTAGCGGAGGGGAATAACGCCACCCGATCACCCATCGCGTAGTCGGTCACCGCCTCCCCTAGGGCTGCAACAGTACCCGCCGCTTCGTGACCCAGGGTGATAGGACTGCGAGATACCGGAATGTCTCCATCGACGGCAAGATGGATATCTGTACCACACAGACCGCAGGCCGCAACCTCGACCAAAACCTCATCAACATCCGGTACGGGTACGGGAATCGACTCGATCGCAAGAGGTTCTCCGGCCCTGTACAAGCGCGCCGCCTTCATTTCTTTCGCCGTCATGCTTTTTCTCCTGCCGTGGCAAGCAACCCGCATTTCAGTGTTTCGAAAGTGGCCGCCCGATCGCGCTTTGCGGTGCGCACTTCCTCGTGACCAAGATTTATCCGGGAGTCGCGCAAAATCATCAGGCCCAGAAACATAGACCAGAGTGTATCAGCCAGGTGACTGCCATCGCTGTGGCCAGTGGCTCGCTCGAGCAATCTGGCCAGACGTTGAAAGTTCTGTCCCGACAAATGCACGAGCTGCTCTTTAATTTCTTCAGACACGCCTACCAGGGCATTGGGCTGGGCCAGATAGGCGGACACCACATAATATTCCGGATGCTTATCATTCACCTCCTCGTGGAATTCCCAGATTTTGTCCAATAGCTTGCCTGCGCGCAGCCTGGATTTCTCTAGTTTTTCCAGTCCCTCTGCCCAGAACTGAATACTCTCGAACAGCAGGGAAACCAGAATTTCATCCTTGTTCTTAAAATAGAAGAACAGGGTTGCCTCGGACAGCTCACAGCGCTTTGCCACCTCCTTGGTGGTCGTTCCGCGGAAGCCTTTCTCCAGCAACAGGTAGCGCGCTGCCTCCAGCACTGCATCTCTCCGTGCCTGCCGTTCCCGCTCCCTTCGCTCCGCTACCCCCATCTCTTACACTCCCAGGTGTCGAGCAATTGTCTCTCGTTGTATTTCGCTAGTACCCTCGCCAATTTCCAGCACCTTACAGTCACGGTAAAAGCGCTGAACGGCACTGACTTTCATATAGCCCTGTGCACCGCAAAGATGCAGTGCGCGCTCGCAGGCCCAGGTGCAGGTCTCTGTGGCGAACAGTTTGGCCATTGAAGCCTGCTGGTCGTGGGCCTGCCCTGCATCGGCCAGAGCGGCGGTATGCAATGTGAGTTGCCAGGCGGCCTCCAGCCGGGTGGCCATATCGGCCAGGGTGAAGCGCACAAACTGATTCTTAACAAGAGGGACTCCGAACTGAACGCGTTCGCTACAGTAATGCTTGGCCTCTTGCAGCGCAGCCCGCCCCAGACCGACACCAAGTGCGGCACTGGCAATACGCCCCAGGGTTAGCACCTTAAGCGCACGAGTAAAGCCGCCCTGCTCGGGACCCAACAGGTTTTCCTTGGAAACGCGGCAGTCCGTGAATACGATTTCCGCCATTTCTGAGGCGCCCATACCCAGCTTCTGCAATGGCTTGCTCACAGTTATCCCCGGTGTATCCGCATCGACTACAAATACTGACAGACCTTTCATACCCTGTTCTGGCCTGGTCGCCGCGACCACTATCATGTAATCAGCAAAGGGCGAGTTTGTGATATAAATCTTGGTCCCGTTTAATACGTAGCCATCCCCATCGGGAGTTGCTTTGGTGGTAACAGATGATACATCGGCGCCTGCATTGGGCTCCGCGTAGGCCCAACAGCCCACCTTTGAACCATCTACCGCAGCAGGTAACCAACGCTTACATTGCGCCTCACTACCCAGGTGCACCAGGGCTGAATTTGCCAGTGCGGTATGGACATAGAAACCCAGTGCGATGGCCGCAGACCCTCTGGCTAATTCGGCACATAGCAACGCGTAAAGGATAGAGCTGCCGCCACAACCCCCGTACGCCTCGGGAACGCCAATACCCAGCCAACCCAGCTCGGCAAACTTGTCAAACAATTCTCGCGGGTAGGATTCAGCAATATCCCACTCGGTCGCGTTGGGAATAATTTCGGCATCGACAAACCGTCTCGCAGACTCCACAAACTGGTTGTGCTCGCTCTCCAACAACAGGTTATTCATTTCCGGGACGCTCTGGCCAGGAACGCGGCAACTCGCTCGTTGTGGGCCTCGCTCTGCAGACACTGCACCTGAGCGAAAATTTCATAGTCAAATTCAGTATTCATATCGCAATCCACCGAGCGGCGAATCGCATTTTTAGTAAAGGCCAGTGCCCGCGAGGGCCCACAAGCAAGGCTCCGGGCCAACCCATTCACCGCGTCATCCAATGCAAGCTCCGGCACCAGGCGGCTCAAAAGCCCCATTTCCTTAGCCTCCTGCGCTTCGACAAAACGAGCTGTCATCATCATGTCGGTAGCGCGACCCATGCCGACCAGCCGCGGCAAGAAATACCCTGCGGACATATCGCACCCCGCCAGGGCCAGATTGACGAAGGGTGCACAGTAGCGCGAGCCCTCGGCGCCCACCCGAAAATCACAGGCCAGAGCCAGCCCCAATCCTCCACCCACAACGTCCCCGTGGCAACGGGCGATGACGGGCTTCTCGATCCTGGAAATAGCGCGAATCGGGTCCAGGTAATGATCGACTATCTGCTCCCACTCGGCCGGCGTGCGATCGACCATCTGGCCAATATCCGCACCGGCACAAAACACCCGCCCGGCCCCCGCCAACACTATTGCCCCGACATCTACATCGCCGGCTGCGTTTTCAAGGGCCTCGGTCAGCGCATCCAGCAGTTCGAAATCAATTGCGTTGAGCCGGTCAGGCCGGTTTAGGGTCAGCGTTAATACGCCATCCTCCTGTTCCGCTTGTAGTTTGTCAGTCATACCTTCCTCGGTCTCAATGCGTAATCAAAACTGCCCTCGAATACGGGTTTACTTTCCGTATCATGTATAACAACGCGAACAACCAGATCGGCTCGGCCCTCATCTGCAAATTGCGCTTTGGCAGTCACAGAGGAATGCTCATCCACTTCGCCGGTCGCTAGCAGTTCGCCCACTGCGCGCCGGGTATATTTCACGCTCGCCTGCCTCAACAGAATAAAGGCGTTAAGAGTCTGCGCCAGGGAATCAGCGGCAACACCACCGGCAGTTTCTGCCAGCGTGTACAACGCGCCCGCATGGCCAGTGCCGACGTAGTTCACCAGATCGTCCCGGGCCGGCAGAACTACCTGAACCCAACCTTCACGTTGTTCCCGAACACTAATGCCGTGCCAGGCCACATAGGCAATGGTATCGAGTAACTCCTGGGTGGACTGTGGCGATGACATCTTTAGAGATCCAGCTTCAGGGCCCGTACCACGTTATCTCGCACAATCTTTCTGTACAGTTTCTCGCTCACGCCCAGCTCCTCCAGTTCGGTGAGGGTGCGATCGAAGCTCAGCAGTGGATAGTCGGTGGCCCATATAATCTTGTCCTGGCCCCAGGTTCTGGCAAATTTCACCAAAGATTCCGGCCACTGCCGAGGGCTGCGAGCCGAGGTTTCCAAATACACGTTGGGGTGTTTCCAGGCCAGCGTCATCATTTCCTCATGCCAGGGTTGTCCCACATGACAGCCAAGGATCACCAAATCCGGGAATGCCAGCGCCCCCTCGTCGAGATAAATAGGCCGCCCGCACTCCGAGGGCAAGAGCGGCCCCGTATGCCCCACCTGCAAAGCCACGGCAATGCCAAGCTCAGAACACTTCATGTACACAGGCCAGAAATGCTTGTCATTGGGTGGCAATCCCGTCATACCATCGCCACACATATACGGTTCGAGACGAACACAACACATGTTGAGTTCTTTGGCCATATACTCAACCTCGGCCGCTACCGCCATCGGTTTTTGCATCACATCGACGCCACCGGCACCGATAAAACGGTCGGGATACTGCTTCACGTATTGGGCAACCTCCTCGTTGGACAGCACCCACTCGCCTTTATAGTGGAATGCAGACAGAATCAGCTTATCGACACCCGCCTCGTCCATCTCCTGGATCAACTCTTCAATTGACTGCCCCTCGGTCATGACGGCCGGCGACTCGTACTTATTGAAGATGTGCATGAATTCCGGTGGCCAACGCGTGGCGCCCTCCGGTGTAATATGGGTGGCCCACGCGTCGATCGCAATACATTCACGGCTCATTGGTGTTACCTCGCTCAGAAGTGAAAATGTGTACTCATTGTCGAGCAATCGCGCTTTGCTATGACTGAATTCACAGTGTCTATTTCCCCGTGAATTCGGGTTGGCGCTTTTCGATAAACGCCTGTACGCCCTCTTTTGCATCCTCGCTCAGACGCAGTGGTTCGGCTTGAAACTGCTCCAGCCTGAGCGCTTGATCCAGCGGCAGCGCCAACCCCTGATAGACAGCGTCGCGAGCGGCACGGACCGCCAGGGGCCCATTGGCCGCTATCATTTCGGCGATACACATTGCTTTATCTAGCAATTCCCGGCCGGAAACCACATGGCTGACAAGGCCCCAGCGCAGGGCGGCCTGTGCGTCGATGGGCGCCCCGGTCAGAATCATCTCCAGCGCCACGCCCTCTGGCACAGCGCGTGGCAGACGCTGCGTTCCTCCGGCGCCGGGCAAAATGCCTCGACACACTTCCGGCAGGCCAAATACCGCATGCTCCGCAGCTATGCGGATATCACAGGCCAGGGCGAGCTCCAAACCTCCAGCCAGACAGGGGCCGTTGATCGCAGCAATAATAGGTTTACGCGGATCAAAATTCCGGGTGATGGCGCCTAACCCCGGGTGCTGCTCGCCATTTTCGCGGCGCTCTATTGGCGTCATCGAGCGGTAGTATTCACCTATCTCTTTAAGATCTGCTCCGGCACAGAATGACTTATCTCCCGCACCAGTGAGAATGGCGACGCGCAAATCGGGCTCGAGACGAAACTCCCGCCACACCGCTATCAGGGCCTCGCGCATCTCGCCGCTGAGCGCATTACGCACCTCGGGGCGATCTATTGTGACAATCAGTACCTGCCCGCGAATTTCTCGTCGAATACTCACGGCGCCTTGCCCACCAGGTCATTGGTACGAGCAATGATGCCACGCATGGTTTCACTGGTACCGGCACCAATAGTCAGAGCCAGAGAATCTCTATACAAACGCCCGATCAGACAGTCCTCCATGTGGCTCAACCCGCCCTGGATCTGGGCACATTCACGCGCGGTGTCCAAAGCCATTTCCGTGGAAAACAACTTGGCCATGGAGATTAGCGAGTTGGCCTCCTCTCCGTTGACATAGCACTCGATGGCGCGATAGGTCAGGGTCTCGGCCGCTTCAATATTGGTCAACACATCCGCCAACCGGTGCTGCCATACCTGGAAGTTGAGAAGAGACTGACCAAAAGCCATTCGGTCGTGCCCCCACTTACGGGCCTCCTCAAACATCAGCCGCGCTTGACTGCAGGCAATAACCGAAAGCACCAGTCGCTCACCTTCAAAACCCGACATGACCAACCGGAAACCATCGTTCTCTTGTCCGATCAGATTTTCTGCCGGCACTCGGCAATTATCAAAAAACAACTCCGCTGTATCCGAGGCGTGCGTACCAATCTTTTGCAGGCGTTTGCGAACCAGCCCCTCACTGTCCGCTGGAATTACTATAACCGAGATACCGCGGTGTCCGGGCCCGCCCGTTCGCACTGCTGTCGTAATATAATCGGCTATAGTGCCGTTGCTGATATACAGTTTGGAGCCATTGACAATGTAATCGTCGCCATCGCGCTCTGCAGTGGTACGCAGCGAGGCAACATCGGTGCCCGCATCGGGTTCGGACACACCCAGCGCTCCTATCATGCGGCCCTCGCAGGCGGCGCGCACATATTTTTCCTTGAGTTCATCCGAACCGCCTTTTTGTATCAGCATGGTTGCAAATTCAGCATGCGCCATAACCGCCACAGGCACACCAATGGAGCCGCAGCGCATCATTTCCTGTAGCAATGCCGTGGTGTACCAGAAGTTTTGCCCACCACCGCCGTACTGCGTCGACAATCGCACGCCCAGGTAACCAAGACCGGCGAGTTTGGTGAAAAGCGCTCGCGGCACTTCACCCTCTTGCTCCCACTGCCGCACGTTGGGTCGAATTTCACGATCCACGAACTCGGCTGCCGATCGACGCAGCATTTCAAGTTCCTGAGACGGGGGTAAACGCATGGGATGGTCTCCAGTAAGTGCCGTAGTTTTATCCGGTCTCGTAAATTATTTA
The DNA here is from genome assembly GCA_018657645.1 of Halieaceae bacterium. Taxonomy (GTDB): domain Bacteria; phylum Pseudomonadota; class Gammaproteobacteria; order Pseudomonadales; family Halieaceae; genus JBALVT01. The sequence continues at coordinate 16,869 of JABHWT010000199.1, forward strand.
ATTAATACTTGATTGTCAAGTATCACTCAATATAAATTAAATACTCGACCGAGCCAGGAGGAGAACCATTTGAAGCAGGAGGCTGTCATAGGAGGCATTGGCCACACAGCATTTGGCCGACTTCCGGATCAAACTGCGGTAGATCTGGAGACGGAAGCCGCCAGAAGCGCGGTCAATGACGCCGGCCTGAAATCCGCAGATATCGATGGCCTGCTAACAGACCCGGGCCCGGCCCAGGGCATCATCGAGGGCATCACGCCACACTTCTTCGCGCTGGGCCAGGCGCTTGGCATGAGTCCAAATTACACCGGTTCGGAGATTCTTGGTGGCGCGGCCAGTATTGGCATCGTCCAGCGAGCAGCCATGGCGATCGAATCCGGCCTGTGCTCGGCCTGCCTTTGCGTATTCGGAGACAGTGCCCTCTCCACGCCCGGATCTTTCACCTACGGTCGCGGTGAGGAGGCCGTGTTTGGCCTGTTTGGCGCCGCTGGCCTTCACGCCCTGGCCGCTCAGCGGCACATGCACTTATGGGGCACAAAGGCAGAGCACTTTGCGGAAGTGGCCATCGCCGCACGTGCCCACGCAGGCCTGACACCCCACGCCCAGAGGCCCCGACCATTGAGCATGGACCAGTACCTGGAATCTGCTTTTATTGCCGAACCCATACGCCGCGCCGATTGTTGTCTGGTATCTGACGGCGCTGCTGCCGTGCTTGTTGTATCTAAGGATCTAGCGGCAGATCTACGCCAGCCACCTATCCGAATCCTCGGCCACGGTCAGGCCCACAGCCTGCCAACCTATTCCAGTGTTGAGCATTTCGACACGTTGCCCGCAGCGCGTAGTGGCCCTGCCACCTTTGCCAGAGCTGGCATTACCGTCGATGATATTGATCTGGCTATGCTCTATGATTGCTTTACGATAGTTGTCCTGATGCAACTCGAGGATTACGGGTTCTGTCCCAAGGGGGAGGCCGGCGCCTTTGTCGAGGGCGGGCGTATAGGCCCTGGGGGAGACCTGCCGGTGAACACCAGCGGTGGACTACTGGCCGAAGGTTACGGAGGCGGCATGCTGCATATTATCGAGGCCGTGCGGCAGTTGCGCGGTGAAGCCGGACTACGACAGATTCCCGATGCCGAGGTCGCCCTGGTAAGTGGTCACGGTCTGGGCATGAATACCCATACCACACTAATCCTGGGACATTAGTATGCCTGACTCTGGTGAAAA
>JABHWT010000123.1 GCA_018657645.1 Halieaceae bacterium
CAGTCGGTTCTCGGGTATCAGACCACGCAGATGGCGCTGGTCAATGCAGTCCCAGTCTTTGAGGCCGCCCTGGAAATAGGACAGGTATTTCTTTGCCACAGCAACGGCCTCGGCCTCGTCTTCTACCGCGATATCGACGACACCGTTGGGTACCTGGATGTTCATCGGGCCCACTTCGTCCGGCTGGTATAACCCCAGCCCGCCGCCTTCAATCATCGCTGGCCCACCCATGCCTATGGAGGAGTTTCTGGTGGCGATGATAACGTCGCAGCAGCCCAGCAGAGCCGCGTTTCCGGCGAAACAGCGGCCGGAATTGATGCCCACCAATGGCACTGCACCGCTCAGTTTTGCAAACAGGGAAAAGGCCAGGCAATCCAGTCCTGCAACGCCCGAGGCGTCGGTGTCGCCGGGGCGGCCGCCGCCTCCCTCGGAAAACAACACAACAGGAAGCTTCTGCCTGGTCGCAATCTCAAACATGCGGTCCTTCTTCCGATGATTGAACTGGCCCTGGGTGCCAGCCAATACCATGTAATCGTAGGACATCACCACACACTGACTTTCCCGTTCACCGAACAGGTTGCCATTAACACTGCCTACACCGGATACCATGCCATCGCCGGGCGTATTTCGAATCAGGTCATCCAATTCGCGTCGGCGGCGTTGGGCGGCGATCGCAAGGGGGCCATACTCGACAAAACTACCCTCGTCACACAGGTCGTCAACATTTTCACGGGCCGTGCGCTGATGGGTTTTGCGGCGCTTGGCAACGGCTTTATCGCGAGCCTCATCCATGCCGAAGTAATGGCGTTCAAGCACATGCGCCAGATCGGGTCGAATGTGATCGAGGTCAACCGAGTGTTCGGTTTTAGCACTTTCGATGGTTACATCGGCCGGTTCCATAACCATCAGACCGTGGCCCTCATAGACGGCCTCACCCCTGCTCACCAGAATTTCACGGACCACGCCGCTGAGTGGGGCGACAATCACATGCTCCATTTTCATGGAATCCATGATGGCAAGTTGCGTGCCCTGGGCTACCTCGGCACCCGGTTGGACGCTGAGTTCTACAATGGTGCCCTGCAGGGGCGCTGCAACCATTTGCATGCCCTCGGGGGCTCCGGTTGTGGCCTCACTCGGGCTGGCGAGATTGCTCTTACCGTGGGCCAGTACGGCCAGCGGGTCCGCAGCACTGCCGATAACCTCGGTGAAGGCAAGCTGGGCACTTTCTAGTGCAGCCTCACCAAAAAGGGCCTCGGCGTTGTCGTCGGTAAAGCGTGTGTATAGCCTGCCATCGGCCAGTTCTTCTCTTTTCAGCAGCGCCCGCAAATACGACAAATTTGTCTCCAGGCCAGTAATCCGGCACTCACAAAGACAGCGATGAGCTTTGGACAATAGTCCCTCGAAATCGTGACCGGAGGAGTGCACCACCAATTTTGCAAGCAGACTGTCAAAGGAGGGGTTGGTGCGATAGCCTGCGTAGCCATAGCCGTCCACTCGAATGCCGCGACCGGAGGGTAATTCATAGGTGGAGATGACGCCGCCGGTCGGCTTGGCGGCACCATCGGGCGTCATGACCTCCATATTTATTCGGGCCTGGAGAGCAAAACCTCGCGGACTCAGGAACTGATCCTGGCTGAGGCCCAGAACCTCCAGGGAATCTCCTGCAGCAATGCGCAATTGGGTTTGGACCAGATCCACATCCATCACTTCTTCAGTTACCGTGTGCTCTACTTGCAGCCGCGGGTTGGCCTCGATAAAGGCAAAATAGGCGTTGTCCGGGTCCGACTTCATCTGGTCGCCATCAACCAGAAATTCAAAAGTGCCGAGATTCAGATAGTTTGCTTTTTTGGCCAACCGGGTTGCAGCGGTGGTGATTTTATCCTTGAGTACTGGGCTTAAATCAGGGCAGGGTGCCAGTTCAATAATCTTTTGGTTGCGGCGCTGAATTGAGCACTCGCGCTCGCCCAGGTGAACAACCTGACCGAGGCTGTCTGCGATAATCTGTACCTCGATATGACGTGCGCGGCGAATCAGTTTCTCGACAAACACTTCGCCATTGCCAAAGGCCTGTTGTGCCTCGGACTGGCAGCGAGCATAGGCTTCGTCAATATCATCGGCACTCTCTACAGCCCGCATGCCGCGGCCGCCGCCACCGGCGATGGCTTTAATCATGATGCTCGCATCCTCTCCAAGCGTGGAAAAGAACGCTTTGACCTGAGCCAGGGATGTAACCTCGGTGCTACCCTCGACAACAGGCACCTCGCAGCTTAGGGCCAGGGCACGAGCCTGGGTCTTGTCGCCAAACAAAACCATGGCTGATGCGCTGGGCCCAACAAAGATAATGTCTGCCTCGTTACAGTCGCGTACGAAAGCCGTATTCTCGGCCAAAAAACCATAGCCTGGATGAATGGCGCTACAGCCGTGCTGTTTTGCAATCGACAGGATTTGCTCGCCATCGAGGTAGGCTGCAACGCCGATCCCGGTTAGGGCCACGGCTTCATCGGTCTTTTTGATGTGGAGCGCATGGGCATCGTCCTCGGAGTAAATGGCGAGGGTGGCAATGCC
>JABHWT010000285.1 GCA_018657645.1 Halieaceae bacterium
TCAAGACACGCCGTGAACCCATCCATGGGGGCTCGGCTGCAGCGTCCCTGCTGCAGACGGTCATGATGGGCATTATCATCGATCGACTTTTACCGAATTCAATCGCACTGAAGAGTTTCAGGATGGGCACAAGTTAGTGATAACCCAAGTGAGCATCACTCGGATCAGGACGTATTCCTGCCTCGCATTTCGGAATGCGCTACGGCTCCAGCACGACCTTGATAGCCTTGCTGCGGTCCGCCGCCGTCGCAAAGGCCTCGGCTGCGGCATCCAGAGGGTATCGATGGGTGACCAGTATATCGACCAGGTCGGGAAGACGCCCCAACAGGGCCGCCGCGGTATCCACATCGCGAATGGCCCCATGCTGGCCATAGGTAATGGACGGTATCATTCGAAGTTCCTTGAGAATGACTTCAAATCCGGCGTTGCCGGGAAATACAAATCCATCCCAGTAGAGGGCCAGAATTAACAGGGTTCCCCCTGGTCGGCACAATTGCACCGCCTGCGCCAGAGCCTCCGGGGTGCCGGCGGCCTCTACCACAAGATCGTATTGACCATTGGGTTCCAGCGTTGCGCCCAGGGCAATCACCGCTTCCTTTTGCCTGTCGTGGCGGGCAATCACTGTGGTCTCTGCGCCGCTAAATACACAGGGCGCAGCCGCGCACAGGCCGATAGTACCGCCACCGACAATAGCCACCCGCTGGGTGCCGGTCAGTCCGGCCAGGCGCAAACCCCGCACGCCCACTGCCAGCGGTTCGATCAGGCAGCTGTCCTCCACCCGAACGCCACTGGGCAGGGGGATCAGGCAGCGCTCTGGCACCAGCACTTCATCCGCCATGCCACCATCCAATGCGACCCCCATGGAGGCGATGGCCCCCTGATCGCACAGATTGTAATCTCCCCGCAGGCAGCAATCGCAGCTGCCGCAGGGTTGCAGTGGTTCCACTGCGACACAGCGGCCGTCCTCGGTTACTCCGCCCATTTCGTGGCCCAGGGTTACCGCGAGCTCCGCCGGATTATTCAGCCAGTGTAAATCGGAGCCGCAAATTCCGGCGGAGCGTATTTTAACCCTGACACCGGGTCCCTCCGGGCGGGGCACCTCGACGATTTCAACCTGCTTGTTATTACAACGCACTGCTCGCATGGAAAGAACCTCATAAAAAGGTAACAAGGGAAGTCTGTTTGCAAGTATAGGGCATTTTGGCTGACGAACGTGGCTAAACCCTGAAAGTCTATGACTTGCAATTGAATTTTGATGCGAGTATTAATAAACAGGCAGATCGGATTGTAATTACAACACGTTTTTCCGAGTGCTTCGATAATAAGCGCCGTCGATAATAAACTCAAAGGATTGGAGACAACATGAATAGAGCGGACACCGTATTTTCCAAAAATCCCCTTGCAGCTGCACTGGCATTTACCTCCTTGGTACTGGTAGCTGCACCCGCAACCTGGGCCCAGGATTTACAACTGGAAGAGGTAATGGTGACCGCCCGCAAGGCCTTCGAGTCCGGGCAGGATGTGCCGGTTGCGGTGAGTGCTTTCAGTGGTGAGTCCATCGATGCTCTGATCATGCGCGATATTCGCGAGATGGAGGGTTTAGTTCCCAACCTGGTGATCAGTTCGGTGAGTGTGGCGCCCGGTGGAGCCTCTATCTACCTTCGGGGTGTTGGCACCCAGGACGTAGAGCGCAGCTTCGACCCGGCGGTGGGTGTGGTCATCGATGGTGTCTCGCTGTCCTATATTAACGGCTCCATGGCCAACACCTTCGACTTTGGCTCGTTGGAAGTGTTGCGCGGTCCACAGGGAACCTTGTTTGGCCGCAATACCACCGGTGGTGTTATTAATATCAAGCGAACACGGCCCACGGGTGAGCTGGGTTTGCGCTACGAGTTGGTCGCTGGATCCGACGACAAGCAGGATGTTCGAGGTGTGTTGAACTTTCCCATTGTCGAAGATGTACTGGCCGGTAAGCTGGGTTACGCCAGTATGCGCGATGGTGGACAAATGAAAAATACCGTCAACGGCGACCGGGTGGGCGACTACGACAACCAGGAGATTACGGCGACCCTGCTGTGGACGCCCAGCGATAATTTCGAGGCCCTGTTCACCTACTCTAACTACGAAGATAAAAACGATGGCGTTCCCCTGAAGAACCGCTCCGAAATCCCGGAATTTGCCTGTTTGTTTGGCTTTTGTGACGACAATAAAATGGATGTAGTGGGCCAGGACTTTTTGCAGGACATTAACTTTGAGGTCGACGCCTACAGCCTGGAGATGAATTGGAAGCTGCCGCTGGGCACCCTCACATCGGTAACCGGCTATCGCGACACGGACGAGACCGTGCCCAGTGATTTGGATGCTACGCCCATCCCCTTGTTACACGTGCTTCGCGATCAGCAGTCCGAGCAAACCAGTACCGAACTGCGCTTTGCCTCTAATGATGAACTAAGCGAGAATTTTGATTTTGTGGTGGGTGTTTACTACTTGGAAGACAATTACCAGTCCGAGCAGATGAGCGCGATACTGGAGTTTCTGGGGCCCGCCGCCGTCTACCAAAACCCCCATACGGATCATGAACGCGAGACCTGGTCGGTATTCGGTGAGGCCCACATTGCCCTCAATGAGCGCTGGAACCTGACGGTGGGCGGGCGATACTCCTACGAGGAAAAAGATATTACAGCAGACCTGTTTATGAGCTTTGGCACGCCAGATGGTATGTTTCCTGCGGGTTATGTGGAAGCAGATGAAGACTGGAGCGAGTTTACGCCGAAGATCGGTTTGGACTATCGGGTGAACGACGATGTGTTGCTGTACGGCAGTTATTCCGAGGGTTTTCGCTCGGGTGGTTTTAATGGCCGAAACTCCAGCCCGGCCGACATCGGCCCCTATGACCCGGAATTTGTCGAGCAGTTTGAATTGGGGATGAAGGGCGATTTTCTGGACCGTCGATTGCGCCTGAACCTGGCGGCTTTTTTCACCGACTACAAGGACAAGCAGGAGGAAATCATACTGCCGGATGGATTTGGAGGCACACTAACCGTCGTGGAAAATGCCTCGACTGCTGACATCTGGGGTTTGGAGGGTGAATTAATCTGGGTCGCTTCTGAGAACCTTATCATCAATGCTAATTTTGGTTACCTGGATGCGGAGTACGACAGCTATGTGGCCGATATTAATGGCGATGGCGTTGAAACCGATAACTCCGACCTGATTATGCGCCGTACGCCGGAGTGGACCGGGGGTATCAGCGGTAATTACAGTCGCGATATGGGCCCCGGTGTACTGCGCGCATTCCTCGGGTATCGCTATACCGACGAGCATCAGGTTGAAGTTGGCAATGATCCCCGCGGGCTCCTGGATGACCGCGGTGTGGTAGATGCGAACCTGTCTTACGAGTGGGAGTGGGCCGCCGATCGCACGGTGAAGATCACCGCCTATGGTCGCGACCTAACCGATGAACGGGATTTCTCCGCGGCGATTGTGGTGCCTCCCTTGTTCACCTTTGCCTCGGTCAGTGGTGGCCGTCAATACGGTGTGCAGATATCGGGTAACTTCTAAAACCAGCTAAGCCGGGTCGAATTCAGTAACTGCGCCTGGGAAGGGTGGGCTTACTGGAGCTGATTGTATGCCGAACTGGGGCGGACGTCTCTTGTTTTTCTGTGCCCTGTTGACGGGGTCGGGCTAGTGGGTGTCGATACCATCCTTATCATTTCTAGGGTTCCCTGTTTCCAAAATTTTGATTTCTGGAAAGGCAACATTACACTTTAGGCGTAGACTCTATATACATCAATTTGTAAATACGCAAATAATTACTGCTGACTGAGCTGTTCCCGACATAGGTTTGTAAACGCCTCACTTGCCCGGCTTTGATAACGCTTTTTATGTTGAATAAGTCCAATTTCCTTAACCGAATTTTGAAAGTCACTAATCGGTAATTTTACCAGCTTGCGCTGCCGCAACTCCTCCGTAATAGAAACCTCCGGCACAATTGAGATACCGCTATTGACTTGCACCAGGTTTTTAGCCACCTCTATAGAACTGAGCGCCATGCGAACGTTGAGTTTAACTTTGGCTTGCTCACAGGCACTATCGATTTCTCTGCGCGTTGACGAACCGCCACCTAATAGCAAAATGGGGTATTGTTCCAGATCTTTTAACAACACTGATTTGCGCTTCGCCAGGGGGTGATCCGGGTGGCAGATTAAACAATCTGACTTTTGAAACAACGGCAAAACAGTGATATTTTTTGATGAAGTTTTAAGGGTCGCTATACCTAGATCAGCCTCGCCTGCGTCTACAGCTTTGAGCGTTTGGGTGGAAGTGTCGTTGCGGATTACTAATTCAATGTTGGGGTAGCGCTCTTGAAATAGTTTTACCAATGGCGGCAAACGATAACTGGCTGAAGTGTCTGAGGTTGAAATCACCAACTTGCCAGAGATTTCGTGTTTTAAATCCCGTATTGCCTGTGCGCTTTCACTGAGCAAATTCAATATTTGCTCCGCGTAAGCTAAAAAAATTTCACCCGCGTCGGTAAGGGATAATGACCGAGTGCTTCTAGCAAACAAGACTTCGCCCAATGATTGTTCCAAGTTTTTTATTTGTGAACTCACGGCAGACTGAGTGCGGAAGGTTAGCTCTGCAGCCTGGGAGAAACTTCCAGTTTCGGCTACCGCTTTAAAGGCGCGCATTTGCTCCACGCTAATATCGGTCTGCTTAATGTTTGTCATGTCGCTCTCGATCGCAAATTTGCCTCATTCAGTTCTCAGTAATAAACGCTATAAATTCACTTAAAACAGCAATATATTCAAAATATTAATATATCTTACATATATTATCAATTGGATAAATATATTGTCGCGCTATAGGGTAGTTCTCTCTTTCACAACTACCGCATTAGAGGAGCTACTTATCCATGGCCAATATTGTTAGTAGTACATCAACCAGCCTGAAAGAATATCGCCTATTACCCGGCTTAACGACAGAAGCCAGTGCAAAACATAACGTCAGTTTACACAGCCGCCTGTGCCGCTCTGCGGAGGGTTACTTGACCTTGAATACGCCGTTTGTGAGCGCCTCGATGCAAGCGGTGTCTGATGACCGTATGGCGATAGCCTTGGCCAGATTGGGTGGCGTTAGTGTTATCCCTGTTTTGGCTGATGAAGAGAGCCAGATGGCCATGGTTAAAAATGTTAAACAGTACAAAGCTGGCTTTCAAACCGCATTGATTACCTTTGGCCCGGACAACCCAATTCGCGAGGTACAAATGAGTCAATCTACCCACGGATTTTCAACCTACCCGGTAACCGACAATGGATTGTTCCATGGCAAGCTATTGGGGGTTATTACCGACAAAGACTTTGATGCCGTCACGGACCAAGATATTCGGATTGCCGAGCGAATGAAAACAGAATTGGTCGTCGCGGAGGAAGGCACAAGTTTAATGCAAGCCAAGGCGAAGATGATTAAAACAGGACGAGGTTTTTTACCGATTGTATCCCGTGAAGGTACGTTGCAATCGGTTGTTTTTCGCAAAGACCTGGAGCACCACATTCGCTTTCCCAATGCCAATGAAGATCGCTACGGAAGGTTGGTGATCGGTGCCGCCGTAACAACTCACCCACAACACAGGAACAGAATTACACGCTTAATTGAAGAGTCAGTGGATTTTCTGGTGATTGATGCGTCCGATGGTTACTCCGCATTTCAACAAGATACTATTAGGTATATTAAATTTCTTGGGGACACGCCGGTCATCGCGGGCAATGTCGTTACCGCGCAGGCATTTGAATACTTGATGGAGGCAGGTGCAGACGCCATCAAAGTTGGTATGGGCATTGGTTCCGGGTGTATAACGCAAGAAGCAAAGGCCACCGGTCGCGGTCAGGCAAGCGCATTGATTGAGGTGGTTAACGCCCGAGACAAGTACGTTGCAGACGGTAAACCTTACGTGCCTATTATTGCCGACGGCGGTTTGTCCTCACCGGCCGATATTTGCATTGCCCTGGCACTGGGTGCCGATACGGTGATGATGGGGAACTACTTTGCACAATGCACTGAGAGCCCTGGCGATATTCATTACCGTAACGGTCAAGCGTTTAAAAAATATTGGATGGAAGGCAGCGTGCAAGCGCGTAATTTAGGGCGATATTTTTTAGGCGGCAGTCAGAATAATTCTACCGACTACTTTGCCGAAGGCGTATCGGGGTGGGTGCCGCACAGCGGGTCTATTTTTGATGTCGTACCCGCCTCGTGTTCTAAATTAAAGGCCTCGTTAAGCTCTGCCGGCTGTTACTCAATTGAGCAATTACATAACAGTGCACAGCTGGAACATCAAAGCCCCGTGGCACTCGGTGATAGTGCAGTGCATAACATGGTTAAAGAAAGTGAAATCGCCTAACTGGTGCTCATCCAGAAACTCATCAGTGTGAATGAATTCGGTAGAAGTCGAGCTATGGCATTGTCCATCAGGACCGTCTGCAGCAGGGCCTGCCCCTCTTTTCGGGTATGGATGCTGCAGCCGAGCCCCCATGGACGGGTTTACGGCGCGTCATGATGGACAATGCCATAGTTCGACGCCACAACATGGATTTAGTACTACAATACAAGTGTTTTATCGACTTGGGGAAACGCTCCGTTGCCATGTTTACGTCCAGGACACGCAGCGAGTACACCCCTGTATGCTCGGCTGCTGCGTCCTGCAGCAGACGGTCCTTGACGTAAACATGGCACCGGAGCTCCACTCCACAATCATCACTCTTTCAAAAAACACCCATTTATGGATAGGAACTAACTAGTGCCCATCCGGAAACGGGTATTTTTTCACTACGCATTGAGCCCAGCAGTTTTTGGATAGACACTAACTGGCGCGCATCTGGATGCGCACATACCAGTTAATAACTACAACAGGGTCCGATCCAGCGCCTTCTGCCAGGAGGCCAATCGCTTGCGCCTGGCCGCGGCCGTCATCTCGACTTTAAATTCCTGTTCTGCCTTCCAGATCTTGCGCAGCTGGGCAGGGTTTGACCATAGATCAATGCCCAGTCCCGCCAGATAACAGGCTCCCGCCACTGTCGTTTCAATCAGTTCGGGACGAATCAACCGGCGGCCCAAAACGTTGGCCTGAATCTGCATTAGCAGGTTATTGGAGGCGGCACCGCCATCCACCCGTAGCGGCTTCATCCGCTTGCCCAGGTCCTGCTCCATCGCTCGTAGTATATCGGCATTCTGCAGGGCCATCGCATCCAGAGTGGCGCGAGCAATATGACCCTGCTGAGTTCCACGGGTTACTCCGCTCAGTGTCCCGCGCGCCTCTGGCGCCCAGTGCGGTGCTCCCAGGCCTGTGAGCGCGGGGACAAATTCGACACCGTCATGGTCTTCAACCTGAGTTGCCAGCGCCTCGATATCTGGCGCGCGCTTGATCATCTGGAGCCCATCGCGTAGCCATTGCACGGCTGCGCCACAGATAAAGGCGCCGCCCTCCAATGCGTATGAAGGCGTGCCTGATTTGCCCAGCTTCCATCCAACTGTGGTTAACAGACCGGAGCGGGACTGCAGGGGCTCAGAGCCTGTGTTCATCAGGATGAATGAACCCGTACCAAAGGTGCACTTGGCATCACCGGGGTCGAAACATGCCTGGCCAAACAGGGCCGATTGCTGGTCACCGGCAACCCCGGCTATCGGTATACCATCGGGCAATCCCGGGACGCCAGCGGTGTGTCCCATTACACCACTGGAGGGTAGTATTTCAGGTAATATGCTCCTGGGCACCTGAAACAGCTCCATCATACTCCGGTCCCAATCCAGAGTTTTCAGACTCATCAGCGATGTGCGAGAGGCATTGGAAACATCCGTGGCGTGCGTGGCGCCACCGGAAAGCTTCCATATTACATAGCTGTCGATAGTACCTGCCGCAACCCGTCCACTTTTTAGTAGCTTTGTTACACCCGCAGTGTTTTTCAGCAGCCAACGAAATTTGCTTGCTGAAAAATACGGATCCAGAACCAGACCTGTTACCCGCTTAACTTTCTTTTCATGCCCACCGGCCTGTAATTTGCTGCAGAAATCCGTTGTCCGTCGACACTGCCAGACAATAGCATTATTGAGCGGTTCACCATCGCGCCGATCCCACAGCAGAGCGGTTTCTCGCTGGTTGGTAATACCAATGGCGGCAATTTCCGAGGGCTTGCATATCTTCTTTCGAAGTATGGCCCGAAGTCCCTTCTGCACTGAGGTCCATATGTCGGCAGGCCTGTGTTCAACCCATCCCGGACGCGGGTATATTTGCGGAAACTCATAATTAACGCTTGCTCGCATTCTACCCTTTGCATCCATAAGAGCGACGGTGCTACCCGTCGTCCCCTGGTCAATGGCGAGTATGTAACTAGCCATTGCTATGCGCTGTACCCCTCGACGGCCTTAATCTCAAGGAAATCACTAAAACCGTGATGGCCCCACTCCCGACCATTGCCGGATTGTTTGAAACCGCCAAAGGGCACATCAAACCCACCAGAGGCTCCGTTTATGTGCACGTTTCCAGCTCTAATCTGCGAGGCCACCTCGCGCGCATGGTCTATATCGGCGCTCTGTACATAGCCCGCCAGACCATAGGGCGTGTCATTGGCGATTCGAATCGCCTGCTCCTCTGTCTCATAGGGGATCATGACCAGTACCGGGCCAAAAATTTCCTCTCGTGCAATAGTCATTTCGTTATTTACATCGGAGAACACTGTCGGCCGGATAAAATAACCACTGTCAATTCCCTCGGGTCTACCGGCACCACCTACCACCACTTTGGCACCCTCTTCGATGCCGGCATTGATCAAGCCCTGAATCTTGTCAAACTGCACCTGTGATACAACCGGCCCCATGGTAGTCCCCTCGGCGGTTGGGTCACCAACCTTGACAGACTCGGTGACTTTCGCCGCAATGGCCTCTGCCTCGGCCAGCCGGTCGGCCGGCACCAGCATCCTGGACGGCGCGTTGCAGGATTGCCCCGTATTGTGGAACATGTGCATGACCCCACCGGCAACTGCCGTTTCCAGGTCGGCATCGGCGAGTACGACATTAGGCGACTTGCCGCCCAGCTCCTGGGTGACCCGCTTGACCGTAGGCGCAGCATTTTGTGCGACCAGTGTCCCAGCTCTGGTAGAACCCGTAAAGGACATCATATCGACACCGGGGTGCTTCGACAGGGCGGTGCCCACGACCGGACCGTCGCCATTTAGCATGTTGAAAACACCCGCTGGCACACCGGCATCGGCCATTACCTGGGCAAACAGGTAGCCCGACAGGGGCGCGACCTCGCTGGGTTTCAAAACCATGGTGCAGCCCACCGCAAGGGCTGGCGCCACCTTGCATGCGATCTGGTTCACCGGCCAGTTCCAGGGAGTAATCAGGCCACACACACCAATGGGCTCCTTGAAAATTCGATGTTTGCCCATGTCCTCGGCAAAGGAAAAGTCCTTGAGAATCTTGGCAGCCTCTTGCAAATGCCCCATACCGCTAAAGGCCTGGCCACCTGCCGCCAGTTCCTGTGGCGCCCCCATCTCCTCGCGAATTGCATCGGCGATATCGTTGTAGCGTTTCTGATAAGAGGCCACACATGCCTCCAACAGCTCCACTCGCTCCTTTACCGAAGTTCGACTGTAAGATTCAAAGGCCGCTTTGGCCGCTGCCACAGCACGGTCAACATCAGCCTCGCTACCCAACGAAATATGGGCACAAACCTGCTCCGTGGCCGGATTAATCACATTGAAATCGTTTGCCGTGACGGGGTCTACCCATTCGCCGTTAATGTAAAATTGCCTGTACTCGCGCATCCTTCACTCCTGTCATCATGGTCAAAATGAGGCGACAGTGTAGCACCCCCACTACCGATGTATAATAGTGTTCCACCAACACAGGGCTCAACACAATGGATGTCGAACAAATCACCCTATTTAGGGACATGGCCCGCCGCGCCTTTGAGCGGGAAATTGCCCCTAATTTCCAGCATTGGGAGCAGCAGCAAATGGTGCCGCGCCAGCTGTGGAAAACTCTGGGGAACGCGGGTCTTTTATGCCCCGACCTTCCCGAAGAATATGGCGGCGCGGGTACACCCGTGCGGATTGCCCTGGCTCTGATCGAAGAAATGGCGCGTATGGGATTTGGCGGAATTGCAACCGGCTGCGCTGTCCATAGCAACATTGTAGCGCCCTACATCAACCACTTTGGGACAGAGGAACAAAAACAGCACTGGCTGCCCAGGATGACCACAGGAGAAGTTGTCGGTGCTCTGGCGATGACAGAACCCGGCGCGGGGTCGGACGTACAGGGCATTCGCAGCAGTGCGATTAAAGACGGAGGCGACTGGATTCTTAGTGGCTCCAAGACGTTTATAACCAACGGGCTCCACGCCGACCTCATCATAGTTGCAGCCATTACAGACCCCGGCAAAGGGGCTAAGGGCACATCTTTATTCCTGGTAGATAGCAGCCTTCCCGGGTTTAAAAGAGGCAGAAAAATAGACAAAATAGGCCAGCATACATCTGATACCGCAGAGCTATTTTTTGAGGATATTCGCCTTCCTGCATCATCCTTGCTGGGCGAGATCAACAAGGGCTTTGTAATCATGATGACCGAATTACCCCGAGAGCGTCTCGGTATCTCCGGACAGGCCGTTGCTGCAGCTGAGGGGGCCCTGGAGATTACCATTGATTATGTGCTCCAGCGCAAGGCCTTTGGCCAAACACTCGCCAGCTTTCAAAACACCCGATTCAAGCTGGCCGAGGCGAAAACCGCTATTACCCTGAATCGGGCATTTTTTGAAAAGTGTGCTGAAGCCTATTCGCGAGGTGAACTGAGTGTCGATGAGGCCGCGATGCTAAAATACGCCGCCACCGAAATGCAGTGCAAGGTTGTCGATGACTGCCTCCAGCTGTTCGGTGGCTACGGCTACAGCACCGAATACCCGATCTCGCGTTTCTACACCGATGCCAGGATTCAGCGAATATACGGCGGCACTTCCGAGATCATGCGAGAGCTAGTGGCCCGCTCGATATTGGACCACTGAGGCCGCTTACGCCATCTCTCTCAGGGTCTCTCCAAGCGCCGTCAACAGGGAATCGATTTGCGGCTTTTCAATCACAAAGGGCAACCCCAGTTGGATGCAATCGCCCCCGTAGCGTACGTAGAAACCCTTATCCCACATCCGCATTGCCACTTCGCACGGTCGGCGCGCCGGTTCACCTGGATAGGCCTGTAATTGCAACGCACCCGCAAACCCATAATTACGGATATCGGACACGTGCGGGGCATCTCTAAGTTGGTGCAACCCCTCCTCGAAGTAGGGCGCCAATTGCGCCACCCGGGCCGGCAAATTTTCCTGCTCCAGTATATCGAGCGCTGCTATACCGGCTGCACAAGCCACCGGGTGAGCAGAATACGTATATCCATGGGGAAACTCCAGCATGTAATCCGGCCCGCCGTGCGCCATGAACGTCTGGTAAATGTCATCTTTGGCGATGACAGCGCCCATGGGTACCGCGCCATTAGTCACTTGCTTGGCAATATTCATAATGTCCGGCACCACCCCAAAAGCATCGGCCCCGGTCATGGCACCACAGCGACCAAAGGCGGTAATCACCTCGTCGAAGATCAACAGGATGTCGTTACCCGTGCAGATGTCTCGCAGCCGTTGCAGGTAGCCTGCCGGCGGAGGAATCACGCCGGCGGAGCCAGCCATGGGCTCTACGATAACGGCTGCAATATTGGACGCATCGTGCAGCGCGATCATTTCCAGTAACTCATCTGCCAATTGCCAACCCTGAGCGGGCATACCTCGAGTGAACGCATTTTCTGGCAATACGGTATGGGACAAATGATCTGCATCGACACCCTGGCCATACAGCTTGCGGTTAGCCCCGATGCCACCAACCGAAATACCACCGAAATTAACACCGTGGTAACCTCTGGAACGACCTATCAGTTTAGTTTTAGTCGGCTGCCCCTTCAGGCGCCAGTAGGCCCGCGCCATCTTCAGCGAGGTGTCGGCACTCTCGGAGCCTGAATTAGTAAAGAAAACATAATCCAAACCCTCCGGTGTCAGGGCTTTAATTTTGTTGGCCAACTCAAAGGACTTAGGGTGGCCATACTGAAAGGCGGGCGCGTAATCCAGAGTCAGCAATTGCCGATGAACCGCCTCGGCAATTTCTGGCCGATTATGACCGGCACCGCAGCACCAGAGACCGGACAGGCCGTCCAGGATCCGGCGTCCCTTGTCATCGATGAGGTGTACACCCTCGGCGGCAACTATCATGCGCGGGTCCCGCTTGAACTGCCGATTGCCTGTATAGGGCATCCAGTGGGCTTCCAACTGCTCGCGAGTAAGTAAGGGGGATTCGGGCATGCCAGTCATATCCTGTCTTCCATAGGTTGCATCGTTCAGAGCTGGCCTAATACTAAGTCATATTTAATGTTGCATAAACCACTGTCTATGCATGTAATGTTTCACTAGAATACATCTATTAGTTCGAAGAGACCCATCGACGTGGCTGCAAAACCATCACTGAGAGGTGTGACCGACAATGACCTCCGCCTGTTGCGCGTGTTTCGCGCGGTGGTGGCCTGCGGCGGTTTTGCCGCGGCCGAGCTAGAGCTCAACATTAACCGCTCCACTATATCAAGGCATATCAAAGACCTGGAAACACGGCTGGGAGTCACCTTGTGCCGCCGAGGCAGGGCGGGTTTTGCACTGTCTGCAGAAGGTGAAAAAGTACATACCGGCTCTCTTAAAATGATGGCTGCCATGGAGCAATTTCAGCACGAGGTAGCTGATCTAAACCAACGCCTTACCGGCTCCCTGAGCGTCGCCATCTTCGACAAAACCGCCACCAATCCTCTGTGCCAAATAAGCAAGGCTTTTACCCTGTTCGACCACCAGGCGCCCCAAATACACCCGCAAATACACGTCGAACCCATAAATGCTATCGAGCGCGGGGTGATCGAGGGCAATTTTCAGCTTGGGATCATTCCCAACCATCGTCCCTCCAATAGCCTGGACTACTACAAGTTGTTTGACGAACAAATGTTTCTTTACTGTGCAGTCGGACACCCGTTGTTTTCACGCAATACGGTCTCTGTCACTGCCTCCGAGGTGCGCCGGTGTAAGTATGTTGGCATCGGTTATCATTCACCCAATATGGAAGTAGGACGGAAACTCGGGCACGACAGGAGTGCTACCGCCCACGACCAGGAGGCCGTGGCCCACCTGGTATTATCGGGCGCTTATCTGGGTTATCTACCGGAGCACTATGCCGAGAGCTTTGTCAGCCGGGCGGTCATGCGGCCCCTGCTACCGAGTGTATTCCAATACGTCTGTGAGTTCAGTGCCATTGTGCGCCGCTCACCGCCACCCAATCGTGTAGTTCAGACTCTGCTAGACTCTCTGGTCACTGCGCATACCCGGTAGCGTGCTGAAAAGCACTCTGAGCAATAGCATAGGAACAAGCGTGCGGAGACTGCCCGGGCTACTTGGCTAGTCGCTCCCCAAGGGTGCCTTAAGAACCTCGCACAATCGACGGAAAGCCCTCGACGTCGCGATAAACATAATGCCAGCTATGCCCGGTGAAAATTGCGCGATGCCGGCCTCCCTCGAGCGCAGGATTACCGGTTTCGTAACCGGCATCCCCGCGAAACATCACCATCATCTGCCCCTTGGCCTTACCAATCACCGGCAGCACTTCATCCGCAACACGATCCCGCTCTCCCTCGAGCAAGGTGGCGACATTATCGTATCGCGACAGGTCACACAGGTTCAGAACGGTGGGTGGTAACATGCCTAACTCCCCAGCCTGATGCGCTGCTACCGCCTCGCGTACGCCAATCCAGCGGGAGTCATGGATCTCGCTGCCATCGATAGTCTCCTCCTCATCGGAGGCGACGGGGGCGGCATAAATCCAGGTCGCAAAACGTTTGGCTTCTGCCACCGGAGTGGTCCAGTGACCCAGCAGTAGCATATCCTCCAGCCGAGGCTGCAACCCCGATTCTTCTCTGGCCTCCCTGGCGGCCGCGATGCGGGATGCCGCCACCATTTCGCCCCCAGCTGCCTCTATATCCTCGGGGTCAATTGCCCCGCCGGGGAAGACCCACAGGCCGCCGGCAAACATCAGGGCCTTGTTGCGCTTAAGAAGTAATGTCTCCAGACCATTGCTGCCATCGCGCAGCAATACCACTGTACTTGCTGGCCTGAGGCTGAAATCAGTTGCCATAAATATTTTCCTAGTTAGGATGAAGTGCTACAGATTACCCTGCCCGATCAGAACTATCGGGCTAAGCAACAAAGCCGCTGGAATGGTGCAATGGGACAAAGTGTAGCGACTTTCCAAAGGCTGTGCCACTGCCTACCTGGTGCTGACAAATAGAAAAGCTGGCCCTATTGTGCTAACGTGGCTGCGATTCATCAGACACTTCTCATGACCACTACAACGGCACAAAGAACACCCTACCCCAGTCAAAGAGCCTCGCTAGCGCTGCTGGCCGCGATACTAGTTACCGTTACTGTCAGCATAGTGCTTCTTTCATCGGTGGATGAATTGCAACAATTAGGAGCACTGATTGAGGGCAGTGGGCCAGTGCAGATGTTCTACGCCCTGCACGATGTTCGCAGTCAGGTTTCTGAGGTGGTATTTGAAGCTTGTGCAGAGGTGATGGCACTGGTTTCGATGATTTTTTTCGGGTTCTGGTTTTGGGTGATTGCAGGGAAAGCAATTAGATGAATGTCTAGCAATTACTCGCCGCTACTAGACCAGTTTTTGCCTTATTTCGAGTCGCTGGCGGGCCGTGGTTCAATACTCGATTTGGCCTGTGGCACGGGTCGCAACGGCCTGCTACTGGCCAGTAGAGGCATTCCTGTTGTTTTTGCCGACTTCAATGTCGCATCTCTTGAGCGGGTGCAACAGTCACTGGATGGCAGCTCAGACTCTGGGGATCAGGCACCCCTGTGGCAGGTAGATATGGAGCAAGCGAACATCAACCCTCTGGAGGGGAAAACGTTTGCTGGCATCATGGTCTTTAACTACCTACACCGACCGCTAATGGATAGCATCAAACAAGCTATCTGCCCGGGCGGCATAGTAGTCTATGAAACTTTTACAGTAGACCAGGCGCAGTTGGGTCGACCAAAGAACCCCGACTTTCTGCTGCAACACGGAGAATTGAAGCGTTATTTTAGTCAGTGGAAGATTCTGCACTGGCATGAGGGTATTGTCGACAAACCCGGCGGTAAAGGCCACAGCGCACGCGCCCAGGTGGTGGCCATTAAACCCGGCGGTGAAGCCACAAAAAGTTGATATTGCCGACGTGGCAGATGTTCTCTATGTCAGGTATTCGACAGGGAAAGATCATAGCCAAGTTGTCGGGCCTGTCCAGCAGCACTCTCCCGCTCGCTATCATCGCGGGTTGCCACCCACAGGTTGGTGCACCGGGTCCCGGTGCGGCAAAAAGCCAGCACTGGCCGATCAGAATCGTCTAGCAGTTCAGCGATCCGATCTATATCGGGGCCGGGAAAATTGAATGCCGTTATCGGCAGGTAGTGATAGCTTAAACCTGCGTCTTTGGCTGCGGCGGCAATCTGGTCACTGGTTGGCTGACCTATCTCTTCGCCATCGGGCCGATTATTTACCAACACCTCAAACCCGGCAGCGGCTACTGCTACAACATCATCCGGTGTAATCTGCTCCGATACCGCCAGCGTGTCGGTTAATCTAACAATTTTCATCCAGGATTCCCTTGTTCAGATTTCGGATCCGAGCTGGACCAGCGTGGGCCACCATCCATCAGATGGCACTGGCTCCATCCCACAATAATTTTACGCCCACCACCATCAGAAGCGCACTGATAATGTCGTACAATAGTACAGATGGAATGCTAACTAAATAAAATAGTGGATCTGTCAGCAATCAGAAAAAACCCAGCGGGCTGGTGTCGTAACTTACCAGTAGATTCTTGGTTTGCTGGTAGTGCTCCAGTGTCGTTTTGTGGCCTTCCCTACCGATACCAGACTTCTTGTAGCCCCCAAAGGCGGCGTGAGCCGGGTAGGCATGATAGCAGTTCATCCATACCCGACCTGCCTTGATGCCTCGACCCATGCGGAATGCGCGATTAGTATCCCGGGTCCAGACACCAGCTCCGAGGCCATACTCGGTGTCGTTGGCAATCGCCAGCGCCTCTGCCTCATCCTTGAATGTAGTAACCCCGAGGGTGGGTCCAAAAATTTCCTCCTGGAATACGCGCATGTCATTGGTGCCAGAGAGCAAGGTTGGCTCGACATAAAATCCGCCCTGCAAGTCACTACCGACGGCGGCTTTACCACCCCCCATCAGAAACTGGGCACCTTCCTGCTTGGCTATATCCATGTATTGCATAATCTTGTCGAACTGCTCTTGCGATGCCTGAGCACCCACCATGGTATCGGTGTCCAGCGGATTTCCCTGCTTGATTCCGCCAGCCCTCTCCATTACCTTCTCGATAAACTGATCATAAATGCTCTCTTGCACCAACACCCGAGAGGGACAGGTACACACTTCTCCCTGGTTGAAAAATCCTAGCAGCACACCCTCCAGACACTTGCTTTCAAAATCATCTTCTTGGGCCAACACATCTTCGAAGAAGATATTGGGCGATTTACCCCCCAATTCTACGGTTGATGGAATCAGTGTAGCTGCGGCACTTGCCAAAATTTTGTGGCCTACGGCGGTCGAACCGGTAAACGCAATTTTCGCGATCCGATCACTGGTAGCCAGGGCATGACCAATCTCATTGCCAAAGCCATTGAGAACATTGACCGTCCCCGGGGGCAGAAGGTCTGCTATTAACTCCAGCATGACCAGAACTGAAACCGGGGTTTGCTCCGCCGGCTTAAGCACTACGCAGTTACCCGCTGCCAGCGCCGGCGCCAGTTTCCAGCCGGCCATTAGCAATGGGAAGTTCCACGGAATAATTTGCCCCACCACACCCAGCGGCTCGTGAAAATGGTATGACACGGTGCCTGCATCGATGTCGGTTGCCGTGCCCTCCTGAGCGCGTAGGCAGCCGGCAAAATATCGGAAATGATCAACCAAAAGGGGAACGTCCGCGTTGAGTGTCTCGCGAATCGCCTTGCCGTTTTCCCAGGTTTCAACATAAGCCAGTAGTTCGAGATTGGCCTCAATACGATCGGCAATTTTAAGCAATAGCATGGAGCGTTCCGCCACCGCTGTTTTTCCCCAGGCATCAGCTGCACCGTGCGCAGCATCCAGCGCCAATTTCAGGTCGGCGGCTCCGGATCTTGCGACGGAGCAATAGACCTCACCGGTTACCGGCGTAGTATTGTCAAAATATTCTCCAGCCTGCGGAGCAACCCACTCCCCACCGATGAAATTGTCATAGCGATCCTGATATTTGAATATCGCGTCGGCACTACCTGGATTGGCATACAACATAGCATTTCTCCTTTGCGCTACATATTTGTACCTACACTATAGAATAGCTTTCCAATTTCAGCCACTACTAACTACCCGGTCCGGAGAATATCCGGACCGCCTCGGGTATGCTGGGTTTGTTCAGGGGCTTGCTAATCGACTAGCCCAAATTCACCAGCCAGAATATCGACAATCTCGGCCTCTGGGTTGAGAGGCAATTCCGGCCTGGCACCGATAATTTTCTCGGCTATTGTCAAGTAGATCTCGGATACCTCCAACAATACGCTCTGGGGTAGCTGCGTGTCTCTGGCCAGAGCCTGCCGCTCATCCATTCGTCCCTTGTCGAGCAGAACATCGGGGTCCTGGAAATACTGAAGTAGCAACTGGCGAAACCCCTCCTTTGAATTTTCAACAACTCTACCCTCTCCGTAAGCTGCTCCATCCCAGATGCGTGAAGAGTCCGGCGTTCCCACCTCATCCATGTAAATTAGTTTTTCATTACCATCGGCATCGTCTACATAACCAAATTCAAACTTGGTATCTACAAATATCTGATCGATCGCGGACAGTTCACTACTGATAACTTCAAACCCCTCGCGCAAAAGTATCTCGTACTGGGTGACATCATTGAGATTGCTAAACTTGAAAGCATCAAAGTTGTCATCTATATCGCGACGACTGATATTGACATCGTCGACCGCAGGCACGCCGGGAATATTCTCCAGAATACCTTTGGTAGAAGGAGTGATTAGTAACTCGGGTAGCTTCTGGTCACGTTCAAGGCCGTCGGCTATTTGAATGCCACAGAATGTTCGTTCGCCTTTGACATAGGAGCGCCACATTGAACCGGTGATGTATTGGCGAGCAATCGCCTCAATCATAACTGGTCGCGCCTTTTGTACGACCCAGACCAGGGGATGCGGAACCTCGAGTATATGGCTGTCTGCAAGCCCCCGCTCGCGAAACAGGGTAAACCAGTGGTTCGATATGGCGTTGAGTGCAGCGCCCTTCCCAGGCACTCCGTTCATTCCCCCCTCTCCACGCCATATACAATCGAAGGCGGAGATACGATCGCTGATGACCATGATCGCCAGCGACGCATTTGGCGCTACATTGTAACTCCGCTCAGCGATAAGACGCGCACTGTCGGCGGGTGTCAACCAGTAAACAGAGCGAACTTTGCCGCTATGAACCGGGGCATCACTGCGAATGGGAAGCTTGTCGTTAACGGCCAATACGCTGTCGGAGAGACTCATTGTGGGTGTCCTGTCACTGGTGAAACACGTTGCCGGGGTTTGGCGTTAACCAAAGCCAGACCTATTGCAATTGCGCCATTGTCTCTGACTCCACCTCTACGTCAGATTGAGTAGCATTTGGACAGATAGCAACAATCATATTCAAAGTAGCCCTGTCTACTCTCACCCACTTATCGACAACAGGAGGCAAGCGTACTACAGTTTTCGGGCGCAGATTATAACCCAGATTATAAACGGAGTAACACCGCCACTCTCCCAGTCAGGCGGGTTAACCCACTGGCACAATGCCAACTGACTCCCTCACTTTTGCCATCAGTGGAACACTGTGTTCACGGGCGCGCTCGGCACCTTTTTGCAGTACCGACTCAATGTAGGACGGGTCATTCATCAATTCTGTATAGCGAACTCTCGCCACCGCCAATTGGCTGTTTATTAATTCAAAGAGTTGCTTTTTAGCCTCACCCCAGGCGATTCCGCCGGCAAACTCGGCCTCCATGTACCGGGTTTCATCGGCACTTGCAAATGCCGACCAGATCTGGAAAACACTGGAATCATCCAGGTCCTTTGGCTCACCCGGCTCCAGTAGATTGGTCTTAATTTTGTTAATGGCCTTGCGCAGTTGTTTCTCGCTAAGAAACAGTGGAATAGTGTTATTGTAACTCTTGCTCATTTTGCGACCGTCGAGCCCATGCAAAACGGATGAGTCATCCCCCACCACCGCCTTCGGTAAAGTGAACACCTCCGCAAAATTGTGATTAAAACGCTGGGCAATATCCCTTGCCATTTCCACGTGTTGAACCTGATCCTTGCCGACGGGAATATCGTGGGCATTAAACATCAGTATATCCGCAGCCATTAACACCGGGTACCCGAACAAACCCATGGTCACACCGAAATCGGGGTCGGCGCCGTTTTCCACGTTGCTTTGTACTGCCGCTTTATAAGCATGGGCCCTGTTCATCAAGCCCTTGGCTGCATTACAGCACAAGACCCATGTGAGCTCGGGAATTTCCGGTATATCCGACTGACGATAAAATACAGCTTGGTCGGTGTCCAACCCCAGGGCCATCCAACTAGCCGCGATCTCGCGCGTGGACTGACTCACAACGGCGGGATCCTGGCACTTAATCAGAGCATGGTAGTCAGCCAGAAACAGAAAGGACTCAATGGACGCATCCTGCGAGGCTTCTATTGTAGGTCGAATAGCCCCTACATAGTTGCCCAAGTGTGGAGTACCAGTGGTCGTTATGCCCGTTAAAACGCGATGTTTACCCATAGAGAATCGACTACCTGAAAAGGCGCCAATGATACTGGAATTGACCAAAGGAATCACTGTACTTCACAGTCATTATAATGTGCTGAAAAAACAACAACTTAGAGATCCAATACAGACACTCGGGGCCGGGGGACACGGAGGCACTCCGCGCCACCAAGGCACTGCATACACGCCCTAGGCCTCACAAAAATGTCGGGCCCCATTAGGGCATTTCAAACGTACAAATAGTGCACATCACCAGTGCGCGGGGCTGGCTGATATTCTCGAGCGCCAGTAGCAGATGGGAAATTTTCTGTGCGAAGCTGCCCACTGGGCTGCTCACCTCCCCCGCTAAACCCGCGCTAAACCGGCGTAAAAGAGCGACCGCCGGGGACACTTCTTTCACCACGTAATTTATCCGGAACTGCTCCAAGCCTGCGCGCTGTGCTGCATCCGCGATGGTGTCCTCCATGGTGCCAATCTCATCAATCAGACCCAGTTCCAGTGCTGCAGGTGCCAACCATACGCGCCCGCCCGCTATTGACCGAATAAATCCAGGGTCTTTGTCCCTGCTGCTGGCCACCGTATTGATAAAATGCGTATAGGCGGAGCCCGCCCAGCTCGCGAATATGGCATCCAAATGCGCGTTCACTCCCTGCACCGGGCTCCATCCAGCGTGCGCACTGGTGGTCACGCCATCAAAATGCACCCCGATATAATCAAACAGGTTCTCCATGGTCGGGAAGGCCACTGCAACGCCGATAGAGCCGGTAATGGTGGTGGGCTCAGCGTAGATATGCTCGGCGGGCATACTGACCCACACGCCCCCGGATGCAGCTACGTCACCCATGGATACCAGCACCGGAAGTCCCCGATTTCTAGCTGCCTGTAGCTCGCCGCGAATAATGTCACTTGCGATAATAGAACCGCCGGGGCTATTGACCCTCAGCACGAGGGCTTTGGTGTCCTCATCCTCGTAGGCCTTGCGGATCAGTCGGGCCACATCATCTGAGCCGGCCACGCCAGGGCCCAATTTCCCGGGCTGAATACCCCCCTCCACAAATACCACGGCTACAGCGTCGTCCGCGGGCTGCTCTTCCTCCTCCAATTGGGCAAAATATTGCTCGGCGGAGATATGCGGGTAGGTTTCACGCTCGTCATCCTCGGCCTTCCCGAACCGGCCTATCATATAGGCACGAAACTCCGGAAAATCCTTGGTACCATCGATAACACCCCGCTCCTGTGCAAATGCCAGCCCGTCATAACCGGCTTCTGCAATCAGCGGCAATGTATGCTGGTCGGCCAGCTCCTGAAAAAGCTCCGGGTCCAGACCGCGAGCAGCGGCCATGGATGCCTTGATCGAGGCCCAGATAGGGTTATAGAGTTCTCTGCGCTGCAGCTTGTCGGGCTCAGACATATCATTGCGCGTCACGCCTTCCACGGCAGATTTGAAGTCACCCTGACTGTAGTTGTGGAGGGTGATTTTCAGCTTATCTGTCATCTCCCGCGTGTAGTTGCGATATCCACCGAGACCTGAAATAGACAACGCTCCCGAGGGATGCACAAATATTTCATCGGCCCGGCTGGCCATAAGATAGCCGCTGGTAGAGAGTGTTTCGCCGTAACTGATAACGGGCTTGCCCGACTCTCGCAACGCCTCCAGTTCAATGGCAATATTCAGTGCCGTACTGGGTCCGGAAAATGCCGCCTTGCTGAAGTCTATCAATACACCCGTCAGGCCTTCGTCCGCAGCTGCGGCTCTTATCAGCTTTATTAAATCGCGTGATTGGATTTGCTCTTCATCCGGCATACTGAAGGGGAAATTGAATTCTGAGGGATAGACCTCCTGATCCAACACCAAGCCTTCAGGACTGATAATAAGTACCTTCCCTTCGGGATCCACCTTCGACGGCATTTTACCGACCATGACCGCTATGACCCCCACTAACCACACCAATAGCAGCAGTGTAAAAATATTGACAGACCACACTCGCAGTGCTGTCAGAAACGTACCAAGCTTGCCAAAAAATGCTTTCAATGGAATGTCCTCATGCAGGGATTGACCAATCAGTATAGCGGGTAAAACGCCTCTCGGAAAAACCATTTGCGGGCTTAGGGCACGCAAACAGCGTACCTGGGCTGCCTTTAAATCCGCTTCTATGCCCACAACTCGTCGAGAATGGCCTGTACCCTAAGGGCACACCCTGAGACATTGCCTTTCTTCGCCAGGTACGGAATATCACAGGTGACTGGGCACCCGAAAATTCCCGCTCCTGGGTGTTGCCCCATTTAGCTCGTCGATAGAATCTTAAGGTTCGATGCGAACGCAGGGTCGGCCATCAGTTTCTGCTAGCGGATCGCAGTGGCATGGCACCAGCGGCACCGGGCTGGACTGTAACGCACGACGAACCTGGCCGGCGTCATTCTTAACTTGTGTGTAACCTTCAGGTAAGCTGGCATTGAGCTTTACCACCAGTTCCAGATACTCGTCGATTTGCTCGAATACATTAAATGGTTTGGCGAATTTCTCTCCACTGCTATGCATACGGTGTAGAGCTCGCCCCGCTCTTCGCACGCTACCAATATCCTTAAAACGTTCAGAATTGAGGGTAGCTCCCTCGATAAATTCGGCCAGCATAATGCCGTTTGATTCGTCAAAATAGTAGAGTTGTGCAGATACCCCTGCATCGGCTGCAATCTGGGCAGCGCGATGTTCATCGGCACGGTTGATGTATTCCTCGGTACCCTTTCCGGGAAGCCGCAGTAAATAGTGTTGTTGTTCGTGTTGTACTCGAAATACCAGATTAGTCAGTCCACCCAGGCGCTCAATAAAGAAGTCATCGGATTTCACATGGCGGAACCGGGTTATGTTTGTGAGTGCGCTAATAACCTCCTTGTAGTGCTGCATCGTCTACTCCTGGGATTTCAAACGCATTATATCGGGATCGTACAGTACCGGTCCGTGCCTTTGTGTATTATTTTATGTCCGTTACTAGCGCCAGAGTGGTATTCAAATATACTATTTTATTAATAGTAGTGAATTGGCTATGGTAATGCCAGGATGATGGTCGACCCCTTGGTATGATGGGAATGGGATCCGCCACGGATAATGGATAAACAATTGTCCCTCCACTCCCTTTCTACCACTTTCTACCATCGAACCGGAGAAAAGTATGCGTGTTTTAGGATTGATCTGCCTTCTGATCCTCATCCCTAATATCTATGGGGCAGAAGAAGAGCAAGCTCCGTCATATGGGCAGCAAATAGAAGGGCTGAAGACACAGAGGGGGCTTCTCGATGTTCATCAGGACACCGAAAAAGGGCGGATACTAATCTCACTGCCTCCGGCCGACCAGACAGGTTTCATAAGTCGCCTGATCTACACCGAATATCTAGCCTCCGGGCTGGGGTCGAATCCCGTCGGACTGGATCGAAGTCAGTTTTCCAAGGCGCATGTTTTGGTGTTCCGAAAGGTCGGTTCCAAGGTATACGCGTCTCTGGAGAACTCTGCATATATCGCCGTCACCGAAAATCTGCTGGAAAAAGCCGCAACTAGGGACAGCTTTGGATTTTCTACGATCTGGGCCGGTGAGATAAAAGCGATATCAGAGGATGAAAAGCTGCTGGTTGACATATCTTCCCTGTTGCTGCGGGACACCCACGGTATTGCGGCAACCCTGGAGAAATCCGAACAAGGCACCTTCGAGCAGGCAGATCATCTGAGTTACGTTGATCCTCAGGCAGCGTTGGTTTTCCCGAGAAATATCGAACTAGAGGCTGTATTAACATTTGAAAGCAGTCAACCTGGTATAGAGGTGGTCGGCACTACTCCTGACCCAAGGTCTCTCAGCTTACGCGTTCACCACAGCCTGGCAGCCCTTCCAGAGGCAGGCTACAGTATACGTTGGGCGGATCCACGAACGGGTGTACTTGCCAGAACAATCCGCGACTACGCTGCGCCCCTTGATAAATCCGTTGTGAGGCAAATGGCCATCAGACACAGGTTGATCAAGAAGAATTCCGGTGCCGGTTTGTCGGAGCCGGTCGAGCCCATTGTCTATTATGTCGACAGCGGTGCACCTGAGGCGGTGAAGTCCGCCCTGATCGATGGAGGGAAATGGTGGGAGGAGGCATTTCAGGCCGCTGGTTTCAAAGATGCGTATCGTGTAGAAGAGATGCCCGAGGGTGTTCATCCATTGGATATTCGCTACAACGTCGTGAATTGGGTGCATCGCCAAACCCGGGGGTGGTCCTACGGTCAGACTATTGTCGATCCGCGGACAGGGGAGATATTGAAAGGACATGTCCTCCTTGGCAGCCTCAGGGTGCGTCAGGATCGAATGATTTTTGAAGGACTTGTCGGCTCTGACAAAATGGGGAGCGGCAAAGTAAACGATCCGATCCGAGCGTCGTTAGCTCGCATTCGTCAACTCTCTGCACACGAAATTGGTCACACGCTTGGATTCGGTCACAACATGGCAGCCAGCACAGTGTTGGATAAATCAAGTGTTATGGACTATCCAGCACCTGATCCGAGCATCGACGAAGACGGACAGGTCACCCTGGAAAATGTGTACAGCGATGGCGTTGGTGCCTGGGATCTTTTCACCACCCGCTGGCTGTACAGCGAAATCCCCGCAGACGCAGACGAGACGACATTTTTAGATGACATAGTAACAGCAGGGTTCAATGAGGGGTTGAGGTTTGTCTCCGATGCGCATTCAAGACCCGTATCTGCAGCCCACCCCTTTGGCAGCGTCTGGGACAATGGCGAGGACCCAGTGGCAAAGTTAAAGGAGGTCATGCAGATTCGCCGTCTGGCTCTCGATCGGCTTGGAATGAATAGCATCTCTGAGGGAAGACCGTTGACGGAACTGAAGAACGTACTGGTGCCGATATATCTTTTTCATCGATATCAACTGGCCTCTGCGGTGAAGTCGGTAGGTGGTGTGGACTATAGCTACAAAAGGCGAGGGGACAATCTACCGATAATGGCCATCGTCTCTCCAGAGCAGCAGATGAGAGCGCTGAACGCCGTTCTTTCATCGCTTGATCCTGTCCACCTCGACCTTAATGAAGCGTTGTTGGAATTACTCAATCCCGGGGTTTTTGTGGATGCCATAACGCTGCGTGAACGTTTCCCTGAGCGAAGCCGCCCCATGTTTAATCTTTTGGTGGCGGCCGAAGTGGCTTCCTCGATGACCCTGCAAGCCATTTTAAATCCAGTCAGGATTGCGAGGCTGGTTGAACATCATATTCGCGATGCGGCATTTCCTTCTCTTGATCAAGTTATGAATACCATTGAAGCCAAGATATTTCAGAGGCAAAGGAATGAAAGTGCGAGGCACGAAGCATTGCGCAGAGTCACTCAGGCAAACTACGTCAGGGAGTTGCAGCGACTGCTTTCGAATTCGAGTTTGGCTGCGGAATCCGAGAATGCGATTCGCAGTCAGCTATCCGACCTGAAGACGGCACTGAATAGCAAACGCGCCAGCAAGCCCTGGAAGGACCACGACGAAAATCTTAGATCTTCGATCACTCGATTCCTGGAGCGGCCCGCCAAACCAGTACAAGGGCTGCATGATTCAATGCCCTCCCCGCCGGGAAGCCCTATCGGATTTGACCCCTGGAGTGAAACCGCTATGAGCTGTTGGTTTTGTGACGTGACAGTGAATTAGTGGCACAATCAATAATGCACGCTAGGCAAACCCCAAGGTACTGGTGATATGCCTTTTCAGCTATTTTACATTCATGAATTGAGAAACCTGGACTCTCAATTCTCAGGAGGAACGATATGCAAACGAAAACATATCCCAGATTTTCAGCACAATCGCAAGCGACGTCATTGAAGTTAATTTTAATGTCTGTCGTTGGTGTGGTGCTTTCCATATCTGGTGGCTCGGTAGATGCCTCTATCGGTAATGACTCATCTAACAAATCCACGATAAATGAACGGGACCAGTATTCGAAACCTCAGGAAGTCTTTGTGTTTTCAGGTGTCGGCCAGGGAAGCGTGGTGGTGGATGTGGGAGCCGGTAGTGGCTACAACACCTCCCGGCTGCTTCCACTCATTGGTAATTCAGGTAAGGTCTATTCGGTAGGAGGTAATGACAAACTTGAAGAACGGATTGAAAAAGGCGACATGATGGGCACCAACAATGTGGTGATAGCCGAAAATGCTGCCGCAGTGCCTGACGGCGTTGCCGATGTCGTGCTTCTGATTCGCGAATTCCACCTGGCTCCCGATCATGTAGCATATCTTAAAAATGTCCATCGCATGCTGAAAGCGGGTGGCCGCGTGGCAGTAGTCGAGGTTCGAACTGGCAAACCCATTGGGTATGATCATACATCGCACCGAAGCGGCGAGCAGACTATCATCAAGGAGTTTGAGGAAGGTGGGTTTGAATTTGTCGGGAAGTCCGACATGCTAAGACGTGAAAAGGACGACTACACCGCCTACGCACCGGCCGGAAAACGCTACATTACGGATCGCATGCTGTTGCTCTTTCGCAAGATTTAGCGACCAACCGACGCTGCAGTCGAGAAGTCAAAGACAAGTCAAAAAGGTACTGCCACCCATTAGCCAATACCCTCACCGATGATTACTAGCTGGGGAGAGAAAAACCTCCCTGTATTTTCCAACCAACGCATTAAACCCATATGCCGAAACATCGGGAGCCTGCACTGCTCCCGAAAGCAGTTGAGCGGCATGCGAAAGTATCAGATTAACGGCTTGAGCAGCCTCGGGCAAAGCGTCCCCATCAGAACAGGGATAACAGAATCGCTGAGGCAGAATCTCGGGGTAGACCAGCCGATCCGGAACGACGGGTAGGCACCCGGCGGCCACCGCCTCGAGCACTGCGAGTCCTTGAAATTCGTGTAGTGCGGTGGATAACACCATGTCACCCCCCCGCAACAACTGCTGATATTCCACAACTGACTCGAGAAACCCACAATGTACAAGACGATGTCTGAACTGCTCTTCAATTTGCCTAAATGCCGGTGGCGAGTTACGAAATTGCTGACCCACCAATGCTATTTCCCAGTTGAGCTCCGACTGTTCCAATAGGCGCAGTATGCGGAGCAATCCATCGGGGCCCTTGTCGTGCTCAAACCGTCCTACCCATAACAGGCGCAGCGGCCTCTGCGGAAGACCTCCCCCCCTACCAGGCCAATCTCCATCAACAGAGTGCACAGTAATGTCATCGATGTCGAGAGGAACAGGCAGCACCTCAGACTTGTCGGCCAACAGCGCAGCAATTCCCGCCGGAACCTTGTCGGGCATTTTTGCCAGCAAAGTCTCACAACCCACCAAGAAACCGCGTCGGTTGTAGGCAGAGTTAAACAAAATGCGGTCTGCTGCGAGCGCCCCGTACAAGCTGACCATCTGAGCCTCCAACAGATTGTGTCGCTGCCGATCCTGGGGATAGTCAAACTGATTTTCATGGAAATAAAGTACAGTGGGCAATCTCGACAGCGCCGGCACCAATCCCCTCAGGGTCGCCAGATCAACCATCGAAGTAGCCAGCAACAGGTCGTAATCTCTCTCCAATACTGCCCGCTCGGAAATGCTCCAGTAGAGAGGGTTACCCCGCACCCTCCAGCTAAAATACCGTGGTGGAAGACACTGCACCTCCCACTGCCAATCGGGAAACATACGTTGCAGATTGTGTTGCCAAAGCCTGTGGCTTTGGGCGGCGTAGGCCGACAGTAGCAAGACCCTCACCGGCTGTGATCAGGCCACTCCAAGTGGCCCCGGAAGGTTGTAAAACCGCGTCAACACCCGGTTCAAATTCCAGGCATCCTCGGTGCCGGCTAATTCGCGAATTGAGTGCATGCCAAAAGTTGGCACACCTATATCTAAAGTACGAATACCTGTGGCACTCGCGGTAATGGGGCCGATTGTACTGCCACATGCCAGGTCGGTGCGAACCACAAAAGATTGCACCGGCACGCCCTCCTGGTCGGCCAGCAATCGATAAAGTCCCGCTGTCTCGCTGCTTGAAGCATAGCGTTGATTAGCGTTTATTTTGATGACGGGCCCGCCGTTGAGCACTGGGCCGTGATTGTCGTCATGACGGTCTGCAAAGTTTGGGTGAATACCATGGGCATTGTCAGCGGAGATCATCATCGAGCTACTGCTTAGTTTTGCATAGTTCTGCTCGTCGCCAGCCAGCCTTTTCAAAACAGTGCGTAACAGCGGACCCTGGGCTCCCGCCGCCGACATGCTACCAACCTCTTCATGGTCATTACATATTAACAGCCCGCTGGCCGCACCATCACTTTGAACCAATGCCTGTAATCCCGTGAAACAGCTGAGCAAATTATCCAGCCGTGCAGAGGCTATAAACTCCTTGTTCAACCCTATAATAGCCGGGCCTTGGGCATCGTAAAAAGTCATTTCATAGTCCAGCACCCGTTTTATACCACTATCCGGATGTTCCTCCAGAACTCGGGCTTTTAATAGCTCTCTGAAGGTTGGCGGCTCATTTTCATCCGACAGGCTCAACAGAGGCAGAATGTCGGTCTGAGGATTGATACTGCGCTTTTTGTTTGCCTCCCGGTCCAGGTGTATGGCCAAACTGGGGATGGTGGCTATTGGGTCTCGGTAATCTATCAGAGCGGTCTTTAGCTTGCCGTCCTCAGATTCGTAACTCACGCGGCCGCTTAGCGACAAATCGCGATCAAACCAGGGGTTTAGCAAGGCGCCACCGTAAACCTCCACGGCAAGCTGGAAATAGCCCTTGCGACGTTTCTCTGGGGTGGGCTTAACCATCAGACTAGGGCTGTCGGTATGGGCGCCCACCATACGCATTCCCATCGTTGGTCCCAGGTCCCGACCAATCACAAAAGCCACCAGTGAACTGTCATTGCGCTGCAGATAAAATTTGCTTCCCGATTCCAGATTCCAATCGCTATTTTCCTCCAGGCGCGCGAAACCGGCCTGCTCCAGAATGAAGGACATGGCATTAACGGCGTGAAAGGGAGAAGTGGCCCGTGCCAGAAAGCTACACAGTTGCTGGTTGAATGACTGTTGATCCATATCGCTTCTCGATTGTCCCCGGATTTGATTTCAGCTGTTGATTTTTTGAAGCCTTGCCAGCAGGCTGGATGTGTCCCACCGGCCTCCCCCCATGTCCTGCACCTCGCCGTAAAAAGCGTGCACCAGTTCGGTCACGGGCAATGTCATACCCATGGTATTCGCCTCGGCCAATACCATGGAAATATCCTTACGCATCCAGTCCACGGCGAAACCGTGTTGATATTCTCCGGCCAGCATTGTTTCGGCCCGGTTCTCCATTTGCCAGGATTGGGCCGCGCCTTGCGAAATAACCTCCATCACCGCGGCAGTATTCAGGCCCGCCTGTTCGGAAAACTGCATGGCCTCTGCCAACCCCTGGATGATTCCAGCTATACATATCTGATTCACCATTTTGGCGAGTTGACCACTGCCAGTGGGACCCAATAATCTTATGCAGCGAGCGTAAGACCGCAACACCGGCGCTACAGATTCAAAAACCTCGCTTTTTCCGCCAACCATTATTGTCAATACACCGTTCTCGGCACCCGCCTGGCCGCCTGACACGGGTGCATCTAGAAACCCCAATTGCCGCTCGCTGGCTGCCAGGGCCAGTTCATTTGCCAGGCCCGCCGAGGCTGTGGTGTGGTCCACCAGCACCGCTCCGGATGCCAGGCCCTCCAATATTCCCTGATCTCCAAGAACTACACTGCGCACATCGTCATCGTTCCCTACACAGCAACAGGCTAGCTCTGCTCCCGCGGCGGCCTGGCGCGGTGTTGCAGCCACAGCACCACCATACTGTGCCTCCCAACAAGCAGCCCGGTCCGGATTGCGGTTGAAGACAGTCACCTCGTGGCCCGCAGTCTGAAGGTGTCCCGCCATGGGGTATCCCATTACTCCCAGACCCACAAAACCAATATTCATATCACATTCTCAATAAGGTACTCGCCCCGCCACGACGCGGAGCGACAACAGAGAGGGCAAGATTAAAGCGGTAATCTCAGGGACGCAAGTCGTCTATCGCAGTTTTGAAAATCTGTCGCTGGGCAGCCACAGGGAGTTGTTTTGAATCCATAACCGCCCCCACTCCCAAGCCAAATACCAGAGCCACTAATGAGCGATAGCTATTGCGAAGATTCAACCCCGATTTCAGTTCACCTGCTTTCCCAGCCGCTCGCAGGCAAGCCACCCCCGCTTTTTGTTGCTCCGCATAGCGCTGTGATAAAACACTACGCA
>JABHWT010000288.1 GCA_018657645.1 Halieaceae bacterium
ATAGCCCAGAACGAGGTCTACAAGGAGGAGGATGTGGCGGAACGTCATCGTCATCATGGACTGTTCATTGCCTTTGCACCCATAGAAGCACCTACAATTGCAATTGCGATAATTGTAGAAAACGGGGGCGGCAGCAGTGCCGCCACGCCTATTGCTCGCAAGGTAATAGATACCTGGCTACTGGGAGACACCCATGGGTGATTACGTTCGGCAGCTACCGCCGGAGTCTGCAGTTTTTTCCCAGCCACCTGGCGCAATAATGAGATTGCATATTGATGTGCCATTACTGATCTTGCTGTTGGCTCTGACTTTGATCGGCCTGGCGGTTCTCTACAGTGCATCGGGTGAGCAGATGAGCGCTGTTGTTCGCCAGGGGCGTTATTTTATGCTTGCCTATGTAGTCATGATGGGTGCAGCTCAAATCAGTCTGGCACAATTAGCCCGTTGGGCACCGTGGTTTTACGCAGCAGGCATTGTTTTTCTGGTGGCCGTTCTATTTGTCGGTGTCGGTGCCAAGGGAGCCCAACGATGGCTTTCGATTGGGGGGATCCGTTTCCAACCGGCAGAAATTATGAAACTGGCGGTACCATTGACCATTGCCTGGTACCTGGCGGATCGCATTCTGCCTCCACGTTTCCGATACATTATTGTGGCGACATTGACGATAGGTCTACCGGCGCTCTTGATTATGCGCCAACCCGATCTGGGCACTGCGCTGCTGATTGCTGCCAGTGGTCTGTTTGTGTTGTTCATGGCTGGCGTTGGCTGGCGCTACATTTTCGGATCTGTCCTGTTGGCGGTCGCATCCGCGTGGCCGGTATGGACCTTTGTATTAAAGGGGTATCAAAAACAACGGATTTTGACAATGCTAAACCCCGAGAGTGATAAATTGGGGGCGGGATGGAATATTATTCAATCCAAGACAGCTATTGGTTCGGGCGGTTGGTCTGGCAAGGGCTGGCTACATGGCACGCAATCAAGACTGGACTTCTTGCCCGAGAGCCATACTGATTTTATTATCGCTGTTTTAGGGGAGGAATTCGGTCTGCGAGGTGTGCTGGCATTACTGTCTATCTATCTGCTGATCCTGCTGCGCGGGTTTTGGATTGGAATTCATGCGCAATCCAGTTTTGGGCAAATGGTCGCGGGAAGCATTACGCTGACTTTTTTTGTTTACATATTTGTTAACATGGGGATGGTCGCTGGCTTGCTGCCCGTGGTTGGTGTGCCCCTGCCCTTGATCAGTGCCGGTGGAACGTCGATAGTTACCTTAATGGCTGGATTCGGTATCCTGATGGCAATTAGCACAGAAACCCCAATGGTCGCACGATGAGCGGACGACCCAACCCTACAATCACTATTGATCACCGATCATGCGAGTTTCAAATTATGTCAGTACTTAAGCAAATGGCCTTTGTCCTTATCAGTTTCTGGGCGACCTTATCTTTTGCCGATGGTAACTATGCCGATCACCCGCTGGCACGGGCACTGGTAGATGAATTGGTGCTGGAAGAGGGTTTTGAGCGGGCATATCTGCAACAGTTATTTGCCGAGGCCCAGCGCAAGGACTCTATTTTGGAGGCAATTTCAAGGCCGGCGGAAAAGACCAAGGCCTGGTATGAGTATCGCCAGATATTTGTTACAGATAAGCGTGAACAGCAGGGTATAGAGTTTTACCACAAGCACCGGAAAACGCTGGAACGGGCACAACGGGAACTGGGCGTTCCCGCCGAGATTATCGTCGCCATTATAGGGGTCGAAACTTATTACGGGCGATTAACCGGTAACTATCGAGTGATAGACTCTCTGGCGACCCTGGCTTTTGATTACCCAAGGCGCGCCTCTTTTTTTTCCAAGGAACTGAAGAACTTTTTGATCCTCACGCGGGAGCAGGCGATGGATCCTTTAATGCTCAAGGGATCCTATGCAGGAGCCATGGGCTTCGGGCAATTTATGCCCAGCAGCTATCGCAGCTACGCCATAGATTTTGACGGGGACGGACTTATAGACATTTGGAACAATCCGGTGGATGCCATTGGTAGTGTGGCGAACTATTTCAAACGCCATGGTTGGCGCAGTGACGAACCGGTGGTGTTCGAGGCAATTGTCGGTGAAAATTCTCCCGGGTTAAGCGAGCCAGAATCTTGGTTTAACAATGGACTGAAGCCTGTTCGAAGTCTGGAAGATTATGCTGCAGCTTCAATAATTTCCAGCAACTCCCCGGATCCGGCTGCGCTTGCAACGGCGATGAAGTTTGAGTTGGAGGAGGGCTACGAATACTGGCTGGGGATGCATAACTTCTACGTAATTACCCGCTATAACCACAGCGCAATGTACGCTATGTGTGTCTATCAGCTAAGCCAGTTACTGACTCCCACAGGGATTGAATGATTCCTCGCGGGTCCCTATATGCTTTCGCATCGGTACAGCTGTTACTTCTGATTACCGCCTGTTCGGGTATATACCGGGGCGGTGATGGAGCACCTTTAAGAACGATTGCCGCCAGTGAGGTGAGAGATGCAATCCCTCGAGCCGATCCTATAAAGGGGGCTGGCAACCAGAGCCCCTACACGGTGCGCGGTGTTCGTTACCAGGTTCTAAAGAATGCGCTAGGCTATAAAGAACGGGGCATAGCCTCCTGGTATGGTGTGAAGTTCCAGGGCAAGCAAACTTCAAACGGTGAAAAATTTGATCTGTACGGGTCTACCGCCGCGCACAAGACACTACCGATACCCAGCTATGTTCGAGTCACAAATCAACACAATGGGCGCAGTATTGTGGTGCGAGTAAACGACCGAGGTCCATTCCACGCGGATCGCCTTATAGACCTGTCATATGCCGCGGCGGTCAAATTGGGCTTTGTGGAGAAGGGCACTGCGATGGTGGAAGTTGAACATATTAGCGTTACAGGAGTAGAGGACCTCCGCCATATAGATATAGGAGGCTATCGATACATTCAGGTTGGTGCCTTTGCGGCTGCGGCTGTGGCCGAGCAACTGCAAACGGAATTGGCACAATTGATTGGTGCGCCAGTGTTCATCAGCCCAGTTCAATACGGTAGCAAGCTGATGTATCGCGTGCGGATAGGCCCTTTTACTTCTCAAGATGAACTGGCCGCTGCCCAGCGACAGTTAAAGCGCACGGAATATGGACCTGGTCAGCCACTGCCTTGAACTCTGGTGAGCTGGTGCTCGATGAACTGTCTCGCGCCTTTCGCTCCAGCGGCGCATGAGTTAACATTCTCGCGTTCCACAAATGCTTACACGGCCTGTAATTATATGATTCGCTTTTTCCTTGTTTTGCTGCTGACCTTGGGTTCTAACCTTCATGCCGATAGCATCGTGCCTATGCCGCCAAATGTGGCCGCCAAGGCCTACCTGCTGATCGATGCAGGCAGCGGTGAGATACTGGCGGAAAAGAACATTGATATGCAGCTGCCCCCGGCCAGTCTTACCAAGCTGATGACCAGTTATGTTCTGTCTGTGGAAATATCTGCTGGAAGGGTAGGCAGGGATGACCTGGTGGTGATTAGCGAAAATTCCTGGTCGCAGAATCCACTGTTCAAGGGATCGTCACTGATGTTCATTGAGCCGGGTATGGATGTATTGGTCCAGGACCTGCAGCGGGGTATTATAATTTCGTCCGGTAACGATGCGACTGTAGCGGTAGCAGAGCACCTGGCGGGCAGCGAATCGGCCTTCGCCGATATGATGAATGGACATGCGGAGGCGCTGGGAATGAGCGGCTCCTATTTTGTCAACTCACACGGCCTGCCCGACCCCGATCATGTGATTACTGCCAGGGATCTTGCTACTTTGGCCAAAGCCCAGATAGTGGATTACCCCGAAGACTACGCTATATACAAAGAGCGAGAGTTCACTTACAACGATATTCGCCAGTACAACCGCAATACCTTGCTGCGAGAGGACCCCTCGGTAGACGGTCTTAAGACTGGACATACCACGGAGGCTGGTTATGGCCTGGTCGCATCAGCGGAGCGTCGGGGAATGCGTCTGATTTCGGTTGTATTGGGGACCACTAGCGAACTATCGCGCAAAAACGAGTCCCGCAGTTTGTTCAATTACGGCTTTCGCTTCTTTGAGACCGTTTCTCTGTTCGGTAATCTAGAGGAACTGAGCAAACCTCGAATCTGGGGAGGGCAGCAGGATTTTTTGCCCCTGGGCGTGCTGAGCGAGATTACTATGACGCTGCCCCGAGGCAAAAAGGGAGACCTGAAAACGGTGATTGAAGTTGATGAGGACATAGTGGCACCGGTTGCATTGGGCGACAGACTGGGTACGATCAACCTGAGCCTGGATGGGGAAATCGTGTTTGATGCACCGCTGGTCGCTTTGGCGGCGGTGGAGTCATCCGGCTTCTTTTCTCAACTATGGGATACGATGCTCATGTGGGTTGCTCGGCTGTTTAGGGCCTGATATCGGGGGTGTGCAAATGCAGGAGCAGAAACCTCCCAAAATAGAGTTTCCATGTGGCTATCCCATCAAGATTCTTGGACGCAATCAGGTCAACTTTGAGTCGATCGTGCTGGCGGTTGTGGAACGGCATGCACCGGACTTTGACCGTCGCTCGGTAAAGGCAAAAAAAAGCAGCAAGGGGACGTTCAGCTCTATCAACATAACCATTACCGCAACCGGGCCCGAGCAACTAGAGGCACTACACCGGGAGCTGCTAGCGACAGGTCTGGTGAAGATGGTTATATAGTGATTAACTTGATTCAACGTGAAATGGGTATAGTGGCTTACGAGCCCACCCTGAAGGCGATGAAGGTTTTGACCGATAGCCGCGATGCCGATTCGCCCGATGAGCTGTGGCTACTACAGCATCCCAGTGTTTTTACTCAGGGCCAGGCAGGTAAGGCAGAGCATGTGCTCACGCCGGGAGATATCCCAGTTATCCAGGTAGATAGAGGTGGGCAGGTGACTTACCATGGCCCGGGGCAGTGGGTTTTGTATCTAATGATTGACCTGCGGCGGCGCTCGGGTTTGGGAATTCGCTCAGTGATCGACCTGATCGAGCAGAGTATTATCCAATTATTGCTGGAATATGGCATTGAAGCGAAGGCAAAACCCGGTGCCCCGGGCGTGTACGTGGCGGGGGATAAGATTGCAGCACTGGGTCTACGGGTTCGCAAGGGTTGCACCTACCATGGCCTGGCACTCAATGTGGATATGGATCTCGAGCCCTTCCAGCGCATTAACCCCTGCGGTTACGAGGGTTTGCAGGTGACTTCTCTGGCGCAGTGTTTATCGCCTGCCTCCATTGACCTGGACCAGGTAGGCCGGCGCCTGCTGAGCATTGTGGCCGACAGGATAGTGGACTAATTATCCACTAATTGTAGACTGCGCAGCGGCGTGAAAGCGCGTATAATCCGCGCTTTTTCCATTGGGATGCTCCATGTCAGACCTCCTTACTGAAATTGACTCGCGCCGCACTTTTGCCATCATCTCCCACCCGGATGCGGGAAAGACAACGATTACGGAAAAACTCCTGTTGTTGGGTCAGGCGATTCAGGTGGCCGGAAGTGTCAAGGGCAAAAAGGGACCGCAGGCAACATCTGATTGGATGGGCATGGAGAAAGAGCGGGGCATTTCCGTCACTTCCTCGGTCATGCAATTTCCCTATCGCGACTGCCTGGTTAACCTGTTGGATACACCGGGGCACGAGGATTTTTCCGAGGACACATACCGCACCCTGACCGCAGTCGACTCCGCGCTAATGGTTATCGATGGAGCCAAGGGTGTGGAGCAGCGGACGATAAAACTAATGGCTGTTTGTCGCTTGCGGGATACGCCCATTGTCAGCTTTATCAACAAAATGGACAGGGATATTCGGGATCCTATTGAATTGCTCGATGAAATCGAGGAGGTGCTGGGTATACAGGCTGCCCCAATTAACTGGCCTATCGGGATGGGTCGAGAGTTCAAGGGAGTCTACAATTTTTATACTGACGAAATACACAAGTTCACACCGGGGCAGGGTAGCGTGCTGTCGAAGGACGAGCGCATCGGCGGGCTAGATAGCGAGGCTGGTAGGGCGCTGCTGGCCGACGACTACGATGACTTTGTGGAGGAGGTTGAGCTAGTGCGTGGTGCAAGTCATGTATTTGACAAGGCGGCCTTCCTCGCCGGCGAGTTAAGCCCCGTGTTTTTCGGTACTGCATTGGCTAATTTTGGGGTTCGGGAAATGCTCGATGACTTTGTAGCCTGGGCGCCCCCGCCCCAGGGAAGAGAAGCGATCGAGCGACCGGTAGCGGCCGCGGAGCAGAGCTTTAGCGGTTTCGTATTCAAAATACAGGCCAATATGGACCCCAGACACCGGGACCGTGTGGCCTTTATGCGAATATGTTCGGGTCGATACGCCAAGGGCATGAAAATGTTCCATGTGCGATTGGCAAAAAGCGTCAAAATTGCCGATGCGGTCACTTTTAAGGCAGGCGACAGGGAGGTGGTTGAGGAGGCGCTTTCCGGCGACATAATTGGCCTGCACAATCACGGCACTATCCAGATTGGGGACACATTTACGTCGGGGGAAGAGCTGCAGTTTACGGGTATTCCCCACTTTGCGCCGGAGCTTTTTCGCCGCATACGGCTAACCGACCCGATGAAATCCAAACAGCTGAAAAAGGGGCTGCAGCAGTTGTCAGAGGAGGGCTCCACTCAGGTGTTCTCGCCAATTAACAGCTCCGACCTGGTGGTTGGCGCTGTGGGACAACTTCAGTTTGACGTGGTGACCTACCGGCTTAAGGACGAGTACAAAGTGGATGCGATGTACGAGCCAGTGAGTGTATACACTGCACGTTGGGTTCACTGCGATGATCCGAGAAAGTTGGAAGAATTCCGCAGCAAGGCAGCTGAGAATTTGTCAATTGACGGAGGTGGGTACCTGACTTATCTGGCGCCCACCCGGGTTAACCTGGGGCTAATGGAAGAGCGATGGCCCGAAATTGAGTTCAGGGCCACGCGAGAGCATTAATCCAGTAGTTTCTTGATATCCCTGGCGATGTCGGCGGGCTTCGTGGTGGGCGCATAGCGTTTTACAACCTCGCCAGAGCTGTCGATGAGAAATTTAGTGAAATTCCATTTTATTCCACGACTCCCCATGGCCCCCGGAGCCTCTTTTTTCAGGTATTTATAGAGAGGGTCCGCGCCACTACCGTTGACTTCAATTTTCCCAAACATGGGGAAACTGACGCCATAATTGAGCTGGCAAAATTCGGTGATCTCGTCGTTGCTGCCCGGGTCCTGGTGGCCAAACTGATTGCAGGGAAAACCGAGAATTTCGAAGCCCTTGTCTCCGTATTGCCCGTACAATTTTTCCAAGCCCTTGAACTGTGGGGTGAGTCCGCATTTTGAGGCGGTATTTACAACCAGCAATACCTTACCTTTGTAGTCGCTGAGATCTTTGTCCTTCCCACTTGGGGACTTGCAGACAAAATTGAAAACATTGTCGGTCATGGTGGCTTCCTGATTTGTTGA
Source organism: Halieaceae bacterium (assembly GCA_018657645.1). GTDB lineage: Bacteria > Pseudomonadota > Gammaproteobacteria > Pseudomonadales > Halieaceae > JBALVT01. Next base: position 7,497 of record JABHWT010000288.1, read on the forward strand.
TGATGAACTGGACCCAGGGGCGCAATTGTACAAGTCTCTCCGGTCCATGTCACACTCGCGGGGCAATCTGCAGTATCATGCAGCTCCGTTTCGTCGCCACACGAGGTTCCCAATGCGACTCGACCGCAAGGATCCAGGCATCGCGTGGGTGGCCCCGTGTTTGCCGGATGAAGGGCTACTTGCAGCCTTTCAGATGACCGTGGCTCGGCCCGTATTGAGTGCTGAATGACCCAGGCAGTATTTACCCGCGGATCCACCATGCGACACGTTCTGGTCATGACCGGAGCCAGCGCGGTGGGATTGATTGCCATGTTTGGTGTCGACATGGTGGATATGTATTTTCTGGCGCTCCTGGGTGAGCAGGAACTGGTTGCTGCAGTCGGTTTTGCCGGTGCCCTGCTGTACTTTCTAATCGCTGCCAGCATTGGTTTGCAAATAGCACTGGGCGCTTTGGTCGCACGGGCCGAGGGCGCACATCGTCGTGATCTGGCTGGGCAGCTTTGCACTAGCGCACTCATCTTTAATAGCTCGATTGCCGTATTGCTGAGTCTTGTGGTCTGGTTCTATTTAAGGGAATTGCTGGTTTTACTCGGGGCTTCGGGTGCCACACTCGAGTCGGCGCTCATCTATGCCAGTATTTTGCTTCCCAGTATGCCAGTGCTCGTCCTTGGCATGAGTGCCGCCGCAGGAGTGAGGGCTATGGGTGATGCGCGCCGCTCCATGTGGGCAACTCTGGCGGGCTCTGCAGTCAACGGCCTGTTGGATCCGCTGTTTATTTTCACCTTTGGCTGGGGCCTGGAAGGTGCGGCCCTGTCCTCGGTCGTAGCCCGCTTTGCGGTATTGGGCATTGCCTGGCACGCGTTGTTTCGGGTGCACAAGTTGCCGCAGAAAATTAGTATAAAGGACTTCGAGACCAATCTTAAATCCATCCTCCATATTGCTGTGCCTGCGATGCTGACAAATCTGGCAACGCCGATCGGGGCAAGTTTTGTGCTGCGTACCATGGCCCAGTTTGGCGATGCGGCGGTAGCGGGCGCGGCGATTCTAGGCCGAATCAATCCAGTGGCCTTTGCCGCCATATTTTCTCTATCGGGCGCAGTGGGCCCGATCATTGCGCAAAATGCCGGTGCGGGGTATTACCATCGCGTGCGGTTGGCACTGGCAAATGCCATGGCATTCAATGCGGTCTACGTAATGCTAATGTGGCTAATTCTTTGGCTGAGCGCTGATTTTATTGTGCGCCATTCCTCTGCCAGTCCGGGAGCGGCCGATCTTATTCTGTTCTATACACATTGGCTGGTGTGGTCCTATGTGTTTCACGGCAGCCTGTTTATAGCCAATGCGAGTTTTAACAATTTGCATCGACCCCGATGGGCGACTACATTTAATTTTGGGAGAACCCTTCTGGGCACTATTCCAGCGGTTTACTTCGGTGCCCAGTGGTACGGCGCTCGCGGGGTTATGATAGGTGAGGCAGTGAGTTCGATTTTATTTGGGCTGCTGGCTGCCAGCGCGGCCTTTGCCCTGGTTCGGCGACTGGACAAGGAACACCGAGCGTGACTTAACAAGTAGGAGAAGGACATGGTCAAATTACTTATGAGTATAGCTCTAGTGTTTTTGCATCTGATGATTCCTGTTGCTATTCAGGCCAGCGAACCATCAGAGGAAATTACTCAAATGATAGCCACTCTGGGGCTGCGGGAGCACAGCGTACCGGTGCGCGAATTACCCGGCTGGAAGGTGCCGGAAAAAGTAGTCGTCTGGATGCAAACTGAGGAGCAGTTAGAGGGGCTGCGAGCGGTCGCTCCCGGCGTTGAAATTGTTGGTGTGACCAGCCCCGCTCAAGCAACGGAGCACATTGGCGATGCCCAGGTGTTACTCGGTATTTGTCAAGAGCCACTGCTGGCCAAAGCTGAGCAACTGCACTGGGTGCAGGTTTACTGGGCTGGGGTAGAGGATTGCACAATATTGCCGGGCATGAGAAAAGGTCGGATTATACTAAGCAATGGGCAACGTATTGGGTCACCGGCTCTGGCTGACCATGCTATTGCAATGATGATGATGTTGATGCGAGGTCTCGACATATTTCATGCTAATCAGAATGCGGACCTGTGGCAGCGAAATTCCGGGGCGAACTTGCTTGAGCTGGGGGGGCGTACGGTTCTGGTGGTTGGATTGGGAGGAATTGGAACACAGGTAGCCTGGCGCGCGCACAATCTTGGTATGCGAGTGCTGGCTACACGCAACAGTAGCCGAAACGGGCCCGATTATGTCGACTATGTTGGGCTGGCTGATGAGGCGATCTCTCTGGCCAAGCAGGCTGACGTAGTAATTAATGCAACACCCTTGACCGACAGTACCAGGGGCATGTTCAATCGAGCGTTTTTTGATGCAATGAAGGAATCTGCTTATTTCATCAGCGTTGGCCGCGGAGCCAGCACTGTCACCGATGATCTGGTGGCAGCACTTGAGAAGGGGCAAATTACCGGTGCTGGGCTGGATGTAACCGAGCCTGAGCCGCTTCCCGCCGGGCATCCACTGTGGTCCACGTCGCGAGTAATCATCTCTCCACATGTGGCGAGCCGCTCAGACCGCAGCTTCCAGCGTCTGTGGCTGTTGGTGCAAGAGAATTTAAGGCGTTATGTAGAGGGCGATGCGCTGCTGTCGGTAGTGAATATCGAGCGTGGTTACTAGTATCCAGTATCCAGGGGGCAATACGGTACTGAATTACAGTATTTCAAGATAGGATTGATACTCCAGGGCAGTGATTCGCCGGCGAAATTCTGCGATTTCCTGCTCCTTGGTCAGGGTATAAATACGTTGTAGCTCGCTGCCCAGATTAGTCTTGATGAAGTTTGATTCGCCGAAGCGCTTAACCGCATCCTGCATATAAACGGGAAGTAATTCTGTTTCCTGAGAGTAGCCATCTCCTGTAACCGGGTTGTCAGGCACAAGTTTCTGTTGCATACCTTCCATCATGGCCGCCAGTAATACGGCAAACAGTAGATAGGGATTTAGATCG
>JABHWT010000133.1 GCA_018657645.1 Halieaceae bacterium
ACTTGTGGCGCCCTCCTGCCCCACGATCAGGTAGAGGCTGTTACCATCAACACGCGTTTCGTAGGGAACAAGTTTAACCAGGTTCACGACCATGCGGGTACGTTCACCCGATTCCAGAACGATGACGCCAGTGGCATTTCCATAGGGCAAAGAATAACTCTTGCGCTCCAGCGAGCTGCTGGTATCAGTAAAATCTATAGCAATGCGCGCTGGACTCTCAATGGTGTAGTCCTTCATCTCGGGCGGTGGTTCATCAAAATCCAGTCGAATTTCGAACTTGCTTCCCGGGCGAGAGCTAAACTCAATGTCAGTGATCGTCGGCCCTGCCAGTAGTTTGCTGGCAAAAACCGCCAGCAATATCCCGAGAACCCAGGGACCCAGACACCGCCCGAATAAACCTCTACTTCCCCGCACTGTGCCGTTCCTCTGATTCACCCTTATTGTTGACATAGCATATCACCAATGGCCTCGACCTATACGCCGTCCAGTTTGATTGTGCGAGGACGCTCGACCCAGCCATCCTCGCTACCGTCACTCACGATTTCAACTACCACTAAAAAACCTTCCGTCATCTCTACAATCTTGCCGTGATTACGCCCCAAAAAATTCCCCAGCTTAACCCGATGAATGCCACCCTCAGGGTCCTTTATCAACGTCCATTCTATTTTCCCAGTAAGGCTTCCCACCATGACAAGCGAGTCGAATGTGTATTGCTCCAGGAACTCCTTGGCTCGGGTATGATCGGGTTTGACTGCGCTGATGGCCCGCAATTGAGAAATATTTTTTACCTCTATAGGCCGGTCAAACGGACTGCGCTGGCTCGCCGCACTATAGGAAAACGCCTCGTAAGCCTTGAATGTGGGTATAGGCGCTATAATGCCTCCTGGACGGCCCCGTTTGTCGGTCATAAACGCATCGAGGTCCGAAAAGTCCCGGTTGCTACATCCGGCAAGAACCAGGCTAAAGCCACATAACAGGAGCACGAATCGAAACTCTAGGAATCGACCATTCATTGGCCTTCTCCATCCTTGTAGCGATACGTTTTAGCTGTAATACTCATGCTGAGCTTGTTCGAGTCTGTTCCCGACCCCCTGATATCGAAATCGTGTAAAGTCACAATTCGCGGCAGGCCCGCCATACCACTAATAAACGCTCCCAGGTCATGATAGGACCCGGAAGCTGCAATTCCAATCGGCAACTCGACATAAAATTCCCTGGCTTGCTCCTGTTGCAAGTCGATAGTTGTTATATCCAAGCCGTTGAGTAACCCCTTATTGGTAATATCCTCCAATAGCCCTGGGACTTCCGTGTCGCTGGGAAGTTGACTTACCAACGCGCCGAAAGACTCCTCCATTTCCTCCATCTGGCGCCGGTAGGCCTCGAGATTGGCCGCCTGAAACGCCTTCTTTTCAAATTCTCGTCTGAGTGTTTGCTCCTCGGCCTCACTTTTTGCTAATTGGGTTCGTAGCCCTTCGATATGGTAATAATATCCACCGGCAAGTAGCGCCACCAACAACAATATCCATATCAGGATTTTAACTACTAGCGGCCAGGATCCAACGTTGTCAAAATCGAGGTCATTGACATCAAATTCACGAAGATTGCGCAGGGTATCTTCAAATGCCATGACCTAGGCCTCCCCCACCTCGGATTTCGGTAATTCTATCCTTACAGTCAGACTAAATGATGTCGCCTGATCTCCATAGGCCGTCGCGGCACGCACTGCATCCAGGTTAGGGTCCGCAAACCACTCCGATGAATCAAGCCTTCGCATCAGGCTGGAGACCCGGTTGTTGGATTCAGCAATGCCGGTAATAGTAATTACCTTGTTCCTGGTTTGAATCGCCGTGTAGAACACACCATCGGGGACGGTGCGAACCAATTGGTCCAATACCCGCACAATAATCGGTCGATTACCCTGCAACTCCTGAATAACCCGCATCCGATCCAATAATTGATTGCGCCTGCGCTGCAGGCTGCGAATTTCCTCCACCTGTTTGGTCAGTATTGCTATTTCATCCGTTAAATACTGATTACGCTCCTTCTGGGTACTTATCTGGGCGCTCACAATTCGATCTCCGGCCAATATCAGGCCCACGCCCAGAGCAACGATAAAGGTAATGACTCCCAGAAATTCTTTCTTGAGCTCCTGGCGTCGCTCTTCGCGCCACGGCAGTAAGTTAATTTGGGCCATTAGTCAAAACTCCGTAGAGCCAGACCGCAGGAAATCATCATTGCTGAGGCATCTTTATGCAGCGCGACGGCATTCACGCGAGACGAGACTGTCATGTCGGCAAATGGATTAGCGACGGCAGTCGAGGTACCGAGTTTCTCCTCTACCAGCTCTGCCAACCCCGCCATGGAACCCACCCCTCCTGCGAGAATAATGTAATCCACATCGTTATATTGGCTGGAAGAAAAGAAAAACTGAAGTGACCTGGCAACCTGTTGCACCACTGCATCTTTAAATGGCGACAGTACCTCCGGCTCGTAATCATCCGGTAACCCACCCTGCTTCTTGGCCAGGCCAGCCTCCTCCACGGGCAGTCCATAACGACGCATGATTTCGTCAGTCAGTTGCTTGCCACCAAACAGCTGCTCGCGGGTATAGATGGTTTGGCCATTACTGAGAACGCTAAGTGTCGTCATTGTGGCTCCGATATCGACCACTGCGACCGTGTTTTCCTCTTCAAGCTCCAATTGATTCTGAATTAAGCCAAAGGCCCGCTCCATTGCATAGGCCTCCACATCCATTATTTTGGCCGTTAGCTGCGCCCCCTCGATAGCCTCTACCCTGGCATCGATGGTCTCTCTGCGACAGGCAGCGAGAAGAACTTCTACCTCATTGGGTCTACCCTCCGACGCTCCTTGAACTTCAAAATCAATAGCAACTTCTTCGAGGGGGTAGGGGATATATTGATCGGCCTCCAGGGTGAGCTGGGTTTCCATGTCATCTTCGCTCAAGCCCTCGGGCATATCGATCATTTTGGTGATGACCGACGAACCTGCTACCGCAGCGGCGGCATTTTTCAATTTAGTTCTGGATTGGGCTATAACATTGGAAATGGCATTGGTAACGCCGTCTATGTTACTGACATTCTTTTCTATCACCGCATCCGCGGGAAGAGAGCTCACGGCATAGCTCTCGACCCGGTACTTACCCGCCGCACAGCTCAGTTCCAACAGTTTTACGGTCGTTGAACTAATGTCCAACCCCAGTACCGCCAGCCCTTTTCTCTTTCCTGATATACCGAGCAAATTTTTTCCTATCAGTATCACTAACTTAGGACAGTTTCATACACCGATACATTAAATAACAGATATAACATAGACACAGTTATATCAAAAGCGAAAAAAAGCATATAATTACTACCCAGCTTACCTTCTCGAAGAGAAAATGAAGCCCAAGTCATTGTTTTATAAGAAATCTATGAAATTCTTCCGTTTTGTATGGCACCTTAACTTTCTCGCCTTTTTTTGCACCCTCTGGCTGCTGGCGGGAGTCTATCTCTTTCTCAGTCCCAACCTGCCAGATGTCGAGACGCTGCGGGATGTGAAATTACAGACCCCAATGCGGGTATACACGCGCGAGGGCGACCTGATAGGGCAGTTTGGTGAACAGAAGCGTAACCCCCTGTCCTTCGACGAGATTCCGGAGACATTTGTGAACGCTTTGTTGGCTGCCGAGGATGATAATTTCTTTCATCACCGGGGCATCGATATCGCAGGCCTGCTACGCGCGGTCTCTGAATTAGTGCTTACCGGGCAGAAAGGCTCGGGTGGCAGCACCCTGACAATGCAGGTGGCCCGTAATTACTTTCTGACCCTGGAGCGCACTTTCATTCGCAAGTTCAAGGAAATCCTGCTGGCTATTGAAATAGAACGGGCCCTGAACAAACAGGAGATATTCGAGTTGTATTTCAACCGGATATTCCTCGGACACCGTGCATATGGCTTTGAAGCTGCATCTCGAGTCTACTATGGAAAAGGTATTAATGAACTCGATCTCGCCCAATGGGCAATGCTCGCTGGCATTCCCAAGGCCCCCTCTCGCAACAATCCTATTAGCGGCGCACGTGCCGGCGAGAGTCGGCGCAACTGGATTCTCAACCGCATGGCACACCTTGGATATATTACCGATGCCCAAAGCAAGGCGGCTACGAATCAACCGGTGACCGCCAGACACCATGGTGCCCAGATCAGTTTCAATGCCCGCTACGCGGCTGAAATGGCACGCCGACAAATGCTTCGCCGATACGGCATGTCGGCGTATAACGACGGCTATCA
>JABHWT010000316.1 GCA_018657645.1 Halieaceae bacterium
AGACCAGCCTCTGCTGCATACTGCAACCCGGTAGCATCTTGGTTGTTGCTAATCACGACGCAGACCTGGGCATCGAGGTGGCCCTGCTCGCATGCATTGATAACTGCCTGCATGTTCGACCCCCGCCCCGAGATGAGAATGGCAATGCCCGCCCTCACAGCCCCCTGCCCGGCTGTAACTCTACTTCCTGGTTCCCCTCGCTGATTTGTCCGATTTCCCAAGCGCTCAGTCCCGCCGCCTGTAAGAGGGCAATTGCCGCTGCCTGGTCCTTGTCTGCCACGCATATGACCATACCTACCCCGCAGTTGAAGGTTCGGTACATTTCCTGGGATTCGATGTTGCCCTGTTGCTGCAACCAGCGAAACACGTCCGGCCAATTCCAGCTATTGGCGTTTATAATGGCTTTGCAGTTCTTGGGCAGCACCCTTGGAATATTCTCCAGCAGGCCGCCGCCGGTAATATGCGACATGGCCTTGACCTGAATCTGATCGATCACATTGAGCAGCGCTTTGACGTAGATAATGGTGGGTGCCAGAAGCGCCTCACCCAGGCTGGTGTCGCCCAGAGGTTGTGTCAGATTTGCGCCACTGTGTTGCAAAATACGTCTGATCAGTGAAAATCCATTGGAATGTGGTCCGCTGCTCGCTATACCAATAAGACTATCCCCCGCGCAAACCTGGCTGCCATCAATAATCTTCGATTTCTCTACCACGCCGACACAAAAGCCGGCCAGGTCGTAATCCTCGCCCTCATACATGCCTGGCATCTCGGCGGTTTCGCCGCCTACCAGGGCGCACCCGGCCAGCTCGCACCCCGATCCAATGCCCTCCACCACGGCGACCGCAGTATCCACGCTCAGTGCCCCAGTTGCATAGTAATCGAGGAAAAACAAGGGCTCGGCACCGGTTACTATAAGATCATTTACACACATGGCTACCAGATCAATGCCAATGGTGTTATGGATTCCCATATCCATTGCCAGTCGCAATTTAGTGCCCACGCCATCTGTACCGGAAACCAATACGGGTTGTTGGTAACCTGCTGGAATCTCACACAGAGCACCAAACCCCCCCAGTCCCCCCATAACCTCGGGGCGTCGAGTGCGTTGGGAAACGCCTTTTATTCTCTCCACCAGCGCGTTACCAGCGTCAATATCGACACCAGCATCTTTGTAATTCAGGGAAACCTGTTTGTTGGTCATGGATTGAGACGCTCCCATCGAATCAGAGGAAAATAGGAAACGGCATATTTTAGCCTGAATAAAAGGCCAGCACACCTCAAAACAACCGGCAAAATGCACTCATTGATGCCATTCGCCCCGTTTCCCTGATGTTGTGCCCGAGGACTGCTACAATACGAGCAATCAATTTCAACAGGAAGAGCGTTTTGTTGCGGGTTGTGTGCCGGGTTTTTGGACCCTTATTATTGTTTTTGATGCCATATTCTGGCCATGCTCTGGTTATGCAGGATCTATACGCGGCAGAAGTCGAGGTGGCGGGTCACGGTCAGCAGGCGCGTCTGGATGCATCCCACGAGGCATTGTCCGAAGTTTTGGTGAGAGTTTCTGGCAGTGCAGCAGTGCTGCAAAACCCGGTAATTGCTGCGGCACTCAAGCGGGCTACGAGTTATGTGAGGCAATACTCCTATACATTGGATGAAGGCGCAACGGGCGACCTGGCGCTTCGGCTGGAGTTTGATGATTCGGTAATTTCTCAATTACTGACCGAAGCGGAGGAGCCCCTGTGGACCGCTAACCGGCAGCCAGTGCTTATATGGCTGGTGGTAGATGGACCCAAGGGAAGGCAGTTTGCCACTAAAGAGTTAGTGCCTGAACTGATGAGTGAATTGGATCGGGAGTTTTCGCGCAGAGGAGTTCCCGTTCAAATTCCTCTGTATGATCTGGTGGATACTTCCAGAGTAGGTGTGGAACAGGTATGGCGTCTACACGGACCTTCCCTTCGCGCCGCCTCCGGCCGCTATGGGGTGCAGGATATTCTGGCCGGTCGGTTGGTCGCAGTTTCGACCGGACGGTGGATCGGAGAATGGACTTATTTTGCTGGCCAGCATCGGGTTGATCGCTCTATTAGTGCCGATAGCGCGGAGGCTTTTTTACGCTCTGGCGCATCGATTGTAGCCGAGGAGATGGCAGCGCGCTACGCTGTTGCGCCGTCTATGGTGGGAGCACATGGTATCGGAGTATCCGTCACGGGCGTTTACAATTATGCCGATTACGCTAACATTATTACCTGGTTGGAGGGCCTTGAGCTAATCGAGCACGCTAATCTGGAGGTGATTCGCGCCGGCGAAATCCAATTGCGATTGGTGGCACAGGCAAGTGCCAGGCAGCTGGCAGCCATTATTGCGTTGAATGAGCGCCTGGTGCAATTGCCTTCCACCGGAAACGATCAACTGAGCTACCAATGGCAGAACTAGACCCCGAGCACAAAGAAGTTCCCGTTAATCGATGGCCCCTGGTATTGGGGGTCCTGGCCTGTGTTGGTCTGCTATTTTATATGCTCAAGCCCATCCTGTTGCCTTTTGTACTGGGTGCGCTGGTCGCCTACCTGGGTGACCCGCTAGTGGATCTTCTGGAGCGACATAAGCTCAAGCGCACGCTTGGCGTGGTATTGGTATTCATGCTCATGATGATCATCTTTGTAGCCAGTGCCTTGTTTGTAATCCCCCTGCTTGCGCAGCAACTCGATGTCCTGATCCAGAAGATTCCTGGGATCTACGGGTGGGTTGTCGATGTCGTAGCGCCGTGGCTGCAACAGCGCCTGGGCTTGCCGATTGATGCGCTGCCTGAGCTGGATTGGTCTCAACAACTGGCGGATCACTGGCAATCGGTAGGCAAGGTCGTGGCAAATACAGGGCGAACACTTACCGGGTCGGGTGCCTCCCTATTGCTGGGAATAGCAAATCTGGCTTTGGTGCCAGTGGTGGCATTCTACCTGATGCGGGACTGGGACACTTTGATGGCAAAGACTCTTGCCATTTTACCGATAGCCTGGCAGGAAAAGACATCGGAATTAGTCGGGGAGGCAGATGAAGTCGTTGGGGCCTTCATGCGAGGACAGTTTTTTGTTATGTGTTCACTGGCGCTGATTTACGGGTCGGGCTTGTGGTTGCTGGGTGTTCAAATGGCGGGCCTACTAGGTCTGATAGCGGGCATGGCTAGTATTGTGCCCTATCTCGGCTTTGCCGTGGGTGCGGTGGCATCATTAATAGTCGCCTATGTGCAGTTTCACGACTGGAGTATGCTGCTGTGGGTGGTACTGGTATTTGGTGTGGGGCAGGCGATCGAGAGCATGGTTCTAACCCCAGTACTGGTGGGAGACAGAATTGGTCTACACCCGGTGGCAGTCATCTTTGCCCTGTTGGCGGGTGGTCAGGTGGCTGGATTTATTGGCGTCGTTCTGGCCCTTCCGCTGGCGGCTGTTAGTATGGTGTTTGCCCGACATGGTGTAAGTCACTATATTGCCAGTGATGTCTACGGTGGGGGCGGAGAGTGACCTCGAGCGGTTGCGTTCAGCAACAGCTGGCCCTGAATATACGATTACGCGACGATGCCACGCTGGATAATTTTTGTGGCTCCGTTGCCCTGCAGCCAATTTTAACCACACTTAGGGCGCAGCGGGACCCGAGCGGCGAACCCATTGTTTACCTCTATGGCCCAGCTGATACGGGCAAATCACATCTCTTGCAGGCGGCATGCCACATGGTGGAAAAGTCAGCGCTATACTTGCCGCTGGCTGATTTACATGATTTTTCTCCCGAGGAAGTGGTTAGGGATGTGGAGTTACTTGATCTGGTCTGCCTGGATGATGTGCACTCGGTTTTGCAGGATGAATCCTGGGAGTTGGCATTGTTTCACCTGTTCAATCGCGCCAGGCAGCATGGGTGCAAATTGCTGGTGAGTGGCAATGCTGCACCGCGTGCTTTGAGCGTCGATTTGCCCGATTTACAATCGCGTTTGAGCTGGGGAATAGTGTATCAACTGACTGTGCCCGACGACGAGGTTCGCAAGGCGATTCTTTGTTTTCGAGCCGATCAACGCGGTTTGTCACTATCTGTGGAACTCGCTACTTATATTGTGAGTCGCGCGCCCCGGGCGTTGGGGCAGTTACTGGCGTTGTTAGAGCAACTCGATAAAGCATCTCTGGCGCAGCAGCGGGTATTAACCATTCCCTTTGTGAAGAGTGTTCTGGGTTGGTAGAGGCGATTACGTTGTGAAAAGACAGTAATAATTACTATTCTTGTATGAACAACCTCCGTGGTAAACTCAAATGGAAGAGGTAATAATTATGGAGTCGATAAAAATGAAAAAACAGATAAGTATAGTGGCTATTTTAGTCGTTATTGCATCTTGGGGTCTGGCTTCCCGGGTTTCTGCTGAAATACCTTTGACTCTGGGAGCGGGGTTCGCCGAATGGAACTTTGATGGCGAGCGAGATCTCGATGGAACAACGACTCCCTGGGTGAGTTTCGAGCTGGCTCTGAGCGACAATTGGGCCGCTGAGTTCATGTATGCGGAAGATGAGACCAATATTAAAAATGGCGCCGATGTCGATGTCGCGACCTGGAATCTTAATATGTTGTATTACGGTGGCAGCTTTCTCGATGAGAGCAATCGCATTAGACCCTATATATTGCTGGGAGGGGGCGAGATCGATATCGATGCCGGAGCTTATGACACCGTGGAGACTACCCTTAATCTAGGCGCGGGTTTGCGTTGGATGATGTCTGGCCGAATTGGCATGCGGGTTGAGGCCAGGGCAATGCGCAGTCTGGATGAGAGCAAAAATGACACTCTGGTCAGTGTGGGCTTTAACTATTACTTCGGTAAGGTCAAAGCGGACGTTGTCGAGGTGGTCGCTGCGGCGGCACCGGCTCCACTAGATTCCGATGGAGATGGTGTCACCGATGACCGAGACAGATGTCCAGGCACGAAAGCGGGAACTCGGGTTGACGCCGATGGCTGCCCATTACCGGTCGCGCGGGTAGCGTCCATCAAACTAAAAGTGAATTTTGCCTTTGATTCTGCCGAAGTCGAAGAGCGTTACTTCACTGACATTTCCGAACTGGGCGCATTTCTTCAGCGCTTTGAAGATCTCTACGTGGATGTTGAAGGTCATACCGATAGTGCGGGTCCCGAGACCTACAATCAGAAATTGTCGCAACGTCGTGCTCAGGCAGTTGTCGACTTGCTGGTTAACCAACACGGTATTCCCGCCAGTCGTCTGCGGGCAACAGGCTTTGGTGAATCACGGCCCGTGGAGAGTAATGATACCAGCGAGGGCCGCCGTGAAAATCGTCGCGTGATGGCGACGTTGGAAGTAGAGTACGAGGAGTAAGCTTCCAGGGCACCTCAGCGTGACCTGAGGAGCCCTAGTCCAAATGAAAACTATCGGCATCGAAATGACAGGGAAATCGTTGCCGGTAGTTAGTCAGGTCGGTGCTGTTGAAACTTACCTGAGCTGTACCCCTTACGTCTTGCATATCTTCTAGTAGCAGACCTTCACCGGTGACAGCCAGACTGTCACCCTGATAGCTCAAGCCATTGGCATCGCTGCCAATGCGGTTCACCCCAATCACGCAAGCCTGGTTTTCTATTGCTCTGGCAATTAACAATTGTCGCCAGTGCATGCTACGTTTGGCCGGCCAGTTGGCAACGTATAGAAGCAGGTCGTAGTCATTGCAATTGCGGCTGAAAACCGGAAAGCGTAAGTCGTAGCACACCTGTAGATTTATGCGCCATCCGCGCCAGCGAACGATTACCCTCTGGGAGCCGGAGCAGTAGCGCTTATTTTCACCGGCCATGCGAAACAAGTGGCGCTTGTCGTAGTGCTGCAGGCCCTCTGGTGTAGCGAAGAGCATGCGGTTGAATACGCCTGCCTGGTCGCGGACAGCTATGCTTCCTGCGACGGCACAATCTTTAGCCGCGGCAATCTCCTGAAGCCACTGCTCAGTGGCACCGCCTGGTTCCTCGGCATTAGCAGCGGCATTCATTGAAAACCCAGTGGTGAACATTTCCGGCAACACAATCAAGTCTGTGGGCTCGGTCAGCGCCTTTATCACTGTACCGATCTGGTTCCTGTTGTCCTCGGGACTCTCCCAGGCCAGCTCACATTGGATCAGGGTGGCAGACAAATTATTCATAGGTCATGTTCCGCAGTATTTCTGCTGCCTGCAGCAGGACCTCGTCGCGTTTGGCAAAGCAGAAGCGAAGATAGTGCTGCAGGGGTGGTTGTTGATAAAAAACGGATATGGGAATCGATGCAAGGCCATGCTCTGTGGTCCATTGCTCACATAATACGGTGTCTGCCTGCTCACTGACAGCCCGGTAGTCCAGAAGTTGGAAATAGGTTCCAGCACAGGGGGTCAGTGTAAAAAGAGAGCCCTTCAGGGCCCCGCAGAACAGGTCGCGCTTGTGTTGGTAGAAATCGGCCAGGGTGGACGGGTAGTCAGGGTGGCTGTCCATGAAATCTGCCAGCGCCAGTTGCACGGGTGTTACTGCGACAAAAGATACAAACTGGTGGACCTGGCGCAGCAGGGTTGTCAGGGCAGGTGGGGCGACACAATACCCTGTTTTCCAGCCGGTAACGCTAAATGTTTTGCCGAATGAGAAGGTGACGAAACTTCGGGCGCGAAGGATGGAGGACTGGAGAACGCTAAGGTGCTTCGCGCCATCGTATACAAGATGTTCGTACACCTCATCGCTCAGTACCAGTAGGTCGTGTTGCTCTGCCAGTCGCGCCAACTCGGCGAGATCTGTGCTGGATAAAGTGCTGCCACAGGGGTTGTGTGGGGAGTTGATTATTATCATTCGGGTGCGCGGCGATAGCGCCGACACTACTCGCTCCCAGTCGATAGCAAATTGATCGGGGGTGAGTGGGATGTGAACCGCCCGGCCTCCCGCCAGATTAATAGAGGGCTCATAACTGTCGTAGCTCGGATCAAATACAATGACCTCATCCCCGGGGTGAACGCTGGCCATAATGGCGCAAAAAATACCCGCCGTGGCCCCCGGCACAACTGTTATTTCGGAATCTGGATTGCACTGAACGCCGTGGTGACGTGCCAGTTGTATCGCAATTTGCTCTCGCAACAGCATTACGCCAGCCATCGGCGCATACTGATTGTCCCCTTCCATTACGCGCCTGGCCAATGCCTCTCGCAGAGGCAGGGGAGCGTCGAAATCCGGAAACCCCTGAGACAGATTCAGGGCCTTGTGGCGAGTTGCCAGTGCCGACATATGGGTGAAAATAGTGGTACCCACATCGGGAAGTTTACTATGCATTATGCCCCATCCAGGGTGAGTGAATCACAACTGAGTGTCCAGCGGTAACGCGGTGGAGTTTTTGATTTCTGTTACTGCCATGTGCGAGTGAAGTTCTCTGATAGAGGGGCTTGCAGTCAGAGTATTGCGAACGAATGCCTCGTAGTGCCGAATATCTCTGGTGACAATTTTGAGCATATAGTCCCATATGCCGGTCATGGTATAGCACTCCATCACCTCGGGGTGACAAACAATATCGCGCTCGAACTCCATCAGGTTTTGGCGGCCCGTGGACGTTAGGTTAATTGTGGCGAACACCACGATATCCATCCCCAGTGCGGATCGATCCAGCAGAGCAACGCGGCCCCTGATCACGCCTTCCTGTTCCAGTCGATTAATCCGGCGCCAGCAAGGGGATTGGGAGACATTAATGCGCTCCGCAATGCTGGCGGTACTCATAGTGGAATCTGCCTGGAGCAGCTTGAGTATGTCAATGTCCTGCCGGGCAAGATGAGAGGATGAAATTGCCTTCATAATATATATTCCAGAATAAATTGTGCGTGAAAAACCCTATATTGGGTGCAGTATTGCCGTGTAGTGGCTCTTTTATAATAAACCAATTAGGTTGTACTTGTATATTTACGCCAGATTTCTATGGTAGAGCCAGGTCGAGTGGTGAGGTGCGCTAGGGCACCTATGTGCTGTGTGTAGATTCGCATGTAACTCGATTAAACTGTAATGAGTTAATGCATCGGGTGTTATTCCTATTGGCCAACTATTTGAACACCCAAAATTTGTAGGCCAGAAAATTAAAACCGGCAAGCAACACTGTAGTCAATAACTGCGCGGGCCAAACGGGGAGATCAATGGATAGGAGCGCTGTCAGCAATCCGGCATTGACCGCCATTTGCAGGGCTAGTGCCAAAATATAGTGAGGTATTGCGTTAGCCACTCCTCTTTCCGGTTCAAAAATATGAAAATAGGAAAAGAAGAATTTGGTAGTTGCACCCACGATAAACCCGGCCGTGGTTGCAAGAACAGGTGTTAGTTGAATGGCAAGTGCCAACCACATCACGACATAGTGTGCTGTCATAGCCACCACACCGGTCGCCAGGTGCTGCATCAACTGTATGATCCAGCCTCCATTACTTCTTGAGGCTGTTACGGCACTGAAAACCCGGCCTATGCGATTCATCACGGGCGATTGATCTCGGAGAGGCTAAATAGCGGACTCCGGTAAAGACCAGTGCGTTTCAGTAAGCCGGCTACGGAAGTGGACAAAACCCCGAATCCATACTGAACCGAGCGTTTGAAATTGATTGAACTCGCATCATCAAAGTACTTGGTCGGTACCGAAATCTCACCCATGCGAAAACCCGATACGATCCCCTGTACCAGGAACTGGTTGTCAAAGACAAAATCATTCGAGTTGCCCTGCCAATTCAGCGTCTGCAAAACCTGGCGTGAATAGGCTCGGTAGCCAGAGTGGTATTCAGACAGCTTTGCCCCCAAAAATAGGTTCTGAAATGCGGTTAATCCGCGGTTTGCGATATATTTCCACAATGGCATGCCGCCACGCAATGCACCGCCGCCGGTTATGCGTGAACCAATGACAATGTCGTATACTTCCGACTGGATCATTGCCGCCATTGCGGTTGCCAGCCTTGGTTCATACTGGTAGTCAGGGTGCACCATGACGATGATATCAGCGCCGTCTTCCAGAGCAGCCTGGTAGCAGGTTTTCTGGTTGGCGCCATACCCAAGGTTGATCTCATGTAGTAGAACGTCAATCCCAAGTTTTTTTGCAATCTCCACGGTCTCATCATTGCTGGCATCATCGACCAGCAAAACCCTGTCAACGATGTCATGCGGTAAGCCGCGCCACGTAGCTTCCAATGTCCTGGCAGCGCGAAATGCCGGCATCACGACCATTAACCGTTTATCGTTCAACATTGATCTGATATTTCATCCTGTCTGAGACGGGGAAGACCACCAATTGTTCGTCTTCGTAAATCGGCGCGGGAAAGCGTTCCCGCAATGCCGGCCCGCAAGCTGCAGTATCCTTGCCAAATGCTATTTCACCATCTTTTGTCGATTGGGTGAATGGCTTTTGATAAACAAGGAGGTCGAAGCCCCTTCTTTTCAGATCACCCTTTTCACCAGGATAGGCTACATTCTGAAACCTGAAGCCACGGTCGTTTGGTACCTCTCCCCAGCGGCGCTTCACGCAAAACCCTGTAAAGAAAGCAGGCATCACCCGCTGTTGTGAAATTTGCTCCCATCGTGCCGCATCCCAATGGTATGTTTCAAACGAGAAAGGACCCGCCGCAATTTTCAGGGTATCTTGTGGAAAGGAAGCGAGCTCCTGCCAGAAAGGGCTGACGGAAAAATCATCCATGTAATGGGCAATCTGGTTCTTTTCTGATCGAAAATCAAACCAGTACACTGAGTGCAAACTGTTGGAGTTTGGTTTTGCCAGCATATTTAACAAAGGAGATTGGTAACCCATAAAGGACAATGCGGAGATAATCGCCGTCAGGGAGATCAGTTTTCCTGAGTGCCCCCAATTACGGATAACCACTTCAAACACTCTTCTTATACCTAGTGATATAGCCAGTAATAATACAGGGATCACAGGCAGTAGATACCTTGCCAACGTCACGGAGTGATTGACCCACGCAGGCCGGGTTAACAAAATCGAAACGAAGGTCAGTGCTAGGCCGGTCAGCAGGCTGGTTGTAAGTGGGAATTTTCGGCAAAGCTCCCCCGTACCAAGGGCGGCAAAAAACACACCGATTAACATGAACTCAGTGGACGGTGTGCCCAGCCAGACAAAAAGTGTTCCATAGTAGCTTTGCAGACTCGGAGTTTGCAGGCCAAGCTTAGCCCCCAGTGCCTCCGGATGGCCCAGCATCGGTGGCACCACGACCGCAAGCAGACCGGCGAGCGTAAACACGCCAAGGTAAAAAATGCGGCCCAATCTGTCCCGATCTCGGTCGATCAATGCCGGTAACCCGAAGGCTAAAAACGGTGCGACGATCAGGGGCAAGATTACCAGGTGCAGCCAGACACCGAGCACCGCGCAAACAGCATAAACAAACCCCGGTTTCCAGTTTGTCTGCTTAGCCATGATAAACCTATGAAATGCCCCCATAGCGACATAGGAGAGCAATAAGGTGAGTGCATATGGCCTAGCTGTCTTGCTGTACAAAACCAACATAGGAGAAACAGCAAGTAAAAGAGAAAAAACCAGGGTCGTAGACCAGGAGAAATATTTGCGCACATACAGTGGAAACACCAACAGAGTCAACAGGCCAGCGGCCATCATCGGCCAGCGCATTCCAAGTTCACTCAAGCCAAACAGTTTCTGCTCAAGCCAGTACATCAATGCCAGGGGAATACTGAAATCAGCGTGCCCAAATGTCAGGAACAGCTCCTTTGGTCCTTTAAAGAGCAGTTGGTGAATAGCATGCCATTCGTCATCCAGCAATACCTGCAGTGTGAACTGGCTTAGCCGCACCCAGGCGCCCAGCATGACGATGGCCAGTAATACCAGGTAAAAAAGCGTGTTTTCAGAATATGGGCCTGAATTTACTCTCATGCCTTTATCTTTCTGCACCGATTATTGACCCTTTTATCAATATACAATTTTTGATCGCTTCGTGGAGAGCAGCCAAGTGGTGGAGCAAATTGCTGCAGCTGTTGTGCAGCGGACACGGAGCAAAGCTGTTTAAGGCACCTCTGAATAATACCATGGTTGTATTTTGGTAGTACCGCGTTGATGCCATGCCACTGCTGTTTACTGAACTATCCCTCGTATCATGTTGCTTTGCGCTGAGTATTGATCCAACGATGCGTAAGATTTGCGCGAGAGCTTAACTACAGTTCCTGTGGGAGAATCTGTTGGTAAATCGGTAGATTATGCTTACATGGCTGGCAAACAATTCAATGCAAAGACCGGATCAATGTTCGATGCAAACCAACGCTCATAGTGGAAACAGCCTGGTGCAGCTTGAGAGTATCGATTTCTTGCCGAACAAGGTGAGAGGATGATATTGCCTCACTAGTACACTATATAGAATAAAATATGCGTAGTAAGCGGCATATAGAGGCTAAATAAAATAAAATATTCAGCATTAGTACGTAATAATTCCATGACACGTAAACTATAGTGGATTTCTGGATGAGCAACGATTCCTCAGCGGTGTTTAGAAAGGTTTCTCTCAATGACAAGTACGCGCTGGATGCCACCAGAGCGTATATGACGGGCATTGAGGCACTGGTTCGTCTCCCAATGTTGCAGCATCAGCGCGACCAGCAACGTGGCCTTAACACAGCGGCATTCATATCGGGGTATCGCGGCTCCCCATTGGGTGGTGTCGATATGGCCATGTGGAATGCCCGGCCGTGGCTGGATAAGCACAATGTCGTTTTTCAGCCCGGGGTAAACGAAGATCTTGCGGCAACAGCGGTGTGGGGCAGTCAACAGACCAATTTGTTTGAGGGAGCCAGATACGATGGTGTGTTTGGCATGTGGTACGGCAAGGGGCCCGGAGTGGATCGCAGCATGGATGTGATTAAGCATGCGAACGCCTTTGGCACTTCAAAATATGGCGGTGTACTGGCCGTTGCAGGAGATGATCACGCCTGCAAATCTTCAACCCTTCCTCACCAGTCGGAGCATATGTTCATAGGTGCCTCGGTCCCTGTTTTAAGTCCCTCAAACGTACAGGAAGTACTGGATCTGGGCGTGTACGGTTGGGAACTATCCCGCTACAGCGGTTGTTGGGTTGCCTTGAAAGCGATTACTGAAAATATGGACTCCGCTATCTCTGCCGATATTGACCCTAACCGACTTAAAATTATCATACCGGAGGAATTTGAGCTGCCAGTCGATGGCGTGCATGGACGCTGGCCGGATAAGCCATTGGAGCAGGAGTTAAGACTTAATAAATACAAGATCTATGCTGCCCGGGAGTTTGCCCGAGTGAACGGGTTGAACCGAATAGTTCTGGATAGCCCCAACCCACGGTTTGGCATTGCAACTAGCGGAAAGGCCTATCTGGATGTGATGCAGGCACTGGAGGATATGGGCATTACAAAAGCGGTTGCGGCGGAAATGGGCCTACGTGTGTACAAGATTGGCATGAGTTGGCCCCTGGAGCCCAGCGCTACCCACGCCTTTGCCGAGGGACTTGAAGAAATACTGGTAGTGGAGGAAAAGCGATCCATTATCGAGGATCAACTGACAGGGCAATTGTATAACTATCCGGTAAAGGCGCGGCCCCGGGTGTTTGGTGAGTTTGATGAGAAAGGCCGCGATTTGCTCCCAAATCTGGCTGAATTGACTCCAGCAATGGTTGCGGTGGCTATAGCGAGTCGGATCAGGCCATTCTTTCGATCTGAACAATTGGATCAGCGAATAAAATGGATCGAGCAAAAGGAAGCTTCTTTGGCGGTTGGGCGACCAAACATCGAACGCGTTCCCCATTTCTGCTCGGGCTGCCCACATAACACATCTACCAAAGTGCCCCAGGGAAGCAGGGCGATGGGCGGCATTGGCTGTCATTACATGGCGACCTGGATGCCCGATCGCGAGACCCATACATTTTCCCAGATGGGAGGGGAGGGCGCTACCTGGATGGGTCAGGCACCTTTCACCGACACAAAACACGTGTTTCAGAATCTGGGCGATGGCACCTATTTTCACTCCGGACTGCTTGCGATACGAGCAGCGGTGTCGGCCGGTGTCAATATTACCTACAAAATACTGTACAACGACGCGGTGGCGATGACCGGGGGGCAGCCTATCGACGGTTCCCTGCACATCGAAGATCTGATTCTTCAACTTCGCGGCGAGGGCGTGCCTCGCATAGCACTGGTCAGTGATAATCCCGACCAGTGGCGCCGTCAGTTTCGCGATGTGTCGGGGTACTCGCTACACCATAGAGATGAAATGGATGGTCTGCAAAGGGAGCTCCGAGAGTTTAGCGGTACCTCGGTTATTGTCTACCAGCAAACCTGCGCAGCCGAAAAGCGACGACGGCGCCGGAAGGGGTTGATGGAAGAATCACCCAAGCGGCTGTTTATTAACGAGGCAGTTTGCGAAGGCTGTGGTGACTGTGGCATCAAGTCCAACTGCCTTTCGATACTGCCACTGGAAACCGAGTTGGGGCGCAAGCGACAAATTGACCAGAATGCCTGCAACATGGACTACAGCTGCGCCCGGGGTTTTTGCCCCAGCTTTGTCTCCGTGATAGGAGGGAAGTTAGCAAAGCCGTCAGTCAGTTTTGACGATGCAGACATGCAGTTTGAGCCACTGCCGCAGCCGATGCTGCCCTCGCTTGATAAACCCTGGAATATCGTAGTGACTGGCGTTGGTGGTACCGGTGTCTTGACCATTACCGCCCTGGTAGCAATGGCAGCGCATATAGAGGGAAAGGGCTGCGCAACAATGAATCAAACCGGTCTGGCGCAAAAGTTTGGTGCCGTGGTGAGCCATGTCCGGGTGAGTAGTCAGCAGGAGCAAATACTGGCAGTTCGGATTCCCGCCGGTGAGGCGGACTTGTTATTGGGCTGTGATCTGGTCGTCACATCCGCCTATGAATCCCTGGGTAAAGTCGCCCAGGGGCGTACTCGCACGGTAGTCAATGAAGCGGAGGTTGCCACATCGTCTTTTATATTGAACCCCGATGCGAGTTTTCCCGCTCGCGCCATGAAGGACGCCATCATTGCCGAGGTGGGGAAAAAGGATTGTCACTTCATCGACTCGACCAAAATTGCGACCAGATTGCTGGGAGACTCAATTGCCAGTAATTTATTTCTGCTTGGCTTTGCCTGGCAGCGCGGCCTGGTGCCAGTGTCGGCGGTGGCTCTGACTCAGGCCATAGAAATGAATGGAGTTGCGGTAGAGTTCAATAAGCAGGCATTCCTGTGGGGTCGACGTTGCGCGAATCAACCTGAAAAAATCATGGAACTTGTGGAAGTCGACGATAGTGATCAACAGCCCAATTCTCTGGAAGACATTATTAATGACCGCGCGGCGCGACTCACTGCATACCAGAATGCAGTCTATGCCGAGCATTACCGAGAGCGCCTGTCCCGCCTGTCTAACGTAGATCCGCAGTCAGAACAGACGCATTCAGTCACCTACGCTGCCGCCCAAAATCTATACAAACTGATGGCTTATAAGGATGAATACGAGGTGGGGCGGCTGTACAGTGATGGCCAGTTCATGCGCACACTGCGACAACAGTTTGAGGGCGGCTTCAAATTGCGATTCAGCCTGGCCCCTCCCCTGTTTGGCAAGCGGGATTCCAACACAGGTGAATTGATCAAGCGTGAGTTTGGACCCTGGATGTTGACCGTATTCCGGTTTTTGTCCTACTTCAAATTTTTGCGCGGCACCGTGTTGGATATTTTTGGTTACGCCGCAGACCGAAAGCAAGAGCGTGCTGACATTGTCGACTACGAGGGGATACTCGATGTTCTGGAGAGTGAGCTAGCGACGAAAAATTACGCTACAGGGGTAGAACTGGCTGAACTGCCGGCCAGATTGCGTGGTTACGGCCACATTAAGAACCGCCATCGAGAGCAAATGGATCTAAAGCGGAGCGAGCTTTTAAAGAAATTTCGTGGCCTGCGCACAGCCCCAACCATCGATTTCATCGATGCGGCGTGAGACCCAATAGAACTTAAGATAAAAGGAGTGTAAAGATGAGTGTTTTTTCTGCCCCGGCCTATGACCAACATGAACTGGTGTCTTTTTGCACCGACAAAAAGACGGGGCTGCGCGCAATTATTGCAGTTCACGACACGACACTGGGGCCTGGAGTGGGGGGCTGCCGAATGTTCCCCTACGCCAGTGATGAGGAGGCTCTACACGATGTTTTGCGACTCTCGCGCGGTATGACCTATAAGTCGGCTTTGGCCGGTTTACCGATGGGTGGTGGCAAATCTGTCATTGTGGGAGATCCGCGCGTGGAGAAAACTCGCGCCTTGATGGAAGCCATGGGTGACTTTATTCAGTCCCAAGGCGGTCGATATGTAGCGGCAGAAGACTCCGGTACCGGCGTAACAGATATCAGCATAATGGGGGAACGCACCCCATTCGTAAGCGGCGTTCAGGACAACGGCTATGGTGGTGACCCCTCGCCCAGCACTGCTCTGGGAGTATACCTCGGTATTCTCTCGGCCATCACGCACCGTTCGGGAGGTAATTCGCTTCGGGGACTTCGTGTGGCCATCCAGGGGTTGGGGAATGTGGGCTTTCATCTGGCGAGACACCTCCGAGCTGGCGGTGCCACGGTGTATGGTGCCGACATAAATCCGACTAACCTGAACAGAGCAGTAACGGAGCTGGATGTATTGCCGCTTGAATCTGCCGATATTCTAAGTGCCGACGTTGACATCCTGGCGCCGTGTGCCATGGGGGCCGTGCTCAACGAACAGAGCATTCCTCAAATAAGGGCCGCAATAATTGCAGGGGCAGCCAATAATCAGTTGGCTACGTTCGATGATGGCGCGCGTTTGGAGGCCAGGGGAATTCTTTACTGCCCCGACTTTCTTATTAATGCCGGCGGAATTATCGACGTACATTATCAGCGAGCCGGATCCGGTACAGTTGCTGCACGGGCTCATATCGAGCGGATCGAACAGACACTTGGCGAGGTGTTGCGGCGAGCCGACAGCGGGCATCGTCAAACCCAGGTTGTTGCCGAAGAGTTGGCCCGGGAGTATATGCAGGCTGCTATTGATGCACCTTTGTCCCTGGCGGGAGTGGGCTAGGGCACTTCGGGAGCTATATGTAGATATTTTCGCAAGTAGTGCACACCCAGATAGAAGGGGCCGGTATCCAGCAATGCAACAGTTGCCTTGAACAGGTAGTTGCTGCCGATCAGCACCAATAGTGTCTCGAGGACCATATCGCCACGCAGCAAGGCGGCGCCAAAGGTGACGGAGATGACCATTATGGAATCCACCATTTGGCTCATCAGTGTGCTGAAGTTGTTTCTTACCCAAAGATATTTACCTTTAGTCACGCGCTTCCAGAAGTGGAACAATTGCACATCGCAGTACTGAGCCGCAATATAGGCCAGCATGGATGCAAACACCGCACCGGATGTTGTGGCATAAATCAATTGATAAAGTCCCACGCTGTTTTCTACAACATCGCCATTGGGCAGGGCGACCGGTGCCGCCAGTTGCAGAACCTGCCAGGGCGGCATGCTCTGGGTGGGCACCGAGGGAATGGCATCGCCGAGGAACAGGATGAACAGGATGAAAAAGTTAAGGCCCAGACCGACGCTTACCAAAAAATTAGCCCTGGCTTTACCGTACAACTCGCAGATTAAATCCGTGCACAAAAAAGTCAGGGGATAGGGTAGAACACCAACCGCCAAAGCCATTGGGCCAAGTTGAATGAAGCGCGTTATGCCGATCACATTAAGCAGTGTCATAGCACATAAAAAGGTACCTGCCAGAATCAGAAATACGCGCTCGCGACGCTCGGACAGTGCTTCGGCAGAAGGCAAGGGTCAGTGCTCCTTTTGACCGAGGTTTGCGTGTAGCACAGCGCCGTTGATCACCGGGTTGGCGTGGGCCCATAGAATGAGGTCTGCTATTTCCCCAGCTGTCACCAGCCGGTTATAGCTGTTCATTCCACCGATCGCCAGCAGGGTTTCCCGGTCATTACCCAGGTGGGTGCGCAGCATTTCTGTATCTGTGAAGCCGGGACAGATAAGCGCGGTGTGCGTGCCGCTGCCCATGAGATCCTGACAGCTGGCGCGCATCATACCCAATAGTGCATGCTTGGATATGACATAGCTGAAGGAATTTGCCACGGCTTTTTCCGACAGAGTGGATCCGATGTACAGGACACTGGATGTGGGCGGCAACAAAGGCAGCAACTGCTGATTAATGCTGTTGGCGGCGATGAGATTTACCTCCAAAGCCTGTCGCAAGTTCTCGCTCGAGCATTGAGTGGTGCTGTCCTTATTCATTCGGCAGGCGTTGTGCACGAGAGCGACCGAGCTGTGTCCCGCAATGGCTTTGATCAAAACCGCGCAGGCTTCGTCAATCGCCGTGGCGGATGTCATGTCACATTGGATATTGTTGACCCCGGCGACCGGACACTCTCTTCTGGACAGATTGAATACGTCGTATCCAGCATCGCAAAACAACTGAGCAGAGGCACAGCCAATACCGGTGCTGGCCCCCGTAATAATCGCGGTCTTCATAGGTTGATCCATATTGCTAGCATCTTGGACAATTGCCGGGAAGAGGCTACACTATCCGCACTCATAAATCGACGAGAGGCTGTTCCATGGGAGATATACCACTGTCGACCTGGGCCAACCTGGCCGAAATAATAGGTGCTGGTAGCATCGTCAGCGGTTTGGCTTTTGGCTGGTATCAGCTCCGTCATCTCCGGGTTCAGCAGCGCAACGCGGTAGCTCTCAACCTGGCACAGACTTTTTATAGCCGCGACCTTGCCGAGGCACTTGCACTATTACAAGCGGTACCCGATGGTATCAGCCTGGAGGAATTGAGAGCAAAGGGACCTCAATACGAACTGGCAGCAATCACAATTGTTACGTCTTTTGAAACAATGGGTTTGTTGGCATTCAAGGGCATTGCGCCCATGGACCTGGTGCTGGATCTGGCCGGGGGCATCGTGTCAGTGATGTGTAAAAAAATGCGTCGTTTGCAAAATGATTTGCGCACGGAACAACAGCAGCCCTCCTGGGGAGAGTGGTTTGAATGGTTGGGAGATCAGGCGCTCAAGAACAAAGCAAACACCAAGCCAGCCCACATTAAGTACAAAGACTGGACTGGTTGAGTCGATCGCCCCATTAGCGGGATGTTTGTTTGCCTATATCACTCTCTCATTACCGCCGTCGATCGGCAGCTGTGCCCCGGTTGTTTTGGAAAAACTCGATCCCGCCATGGTTGCCGCCAGTCGCGCCACGTCGGCAGAGGAAATCTCTGTTTTCAGTACATTGTTGCGCTTGTATTGATCAACGCTCAAACCATAGTGCTTTGCTCTTTGTTCCAGCACATCATCACTCCACACAGCGGTATCGAACACTGCATTGGGGTGCAGTGTGTTGACCCGAATACCAAACTCGCCCATTTCAAGTGCTGCGACGCGACCAATTTGGGTTAGAGCGGCTTTTGCCGCCGAATAGGCTCCCGCCCCAGGTCCTGGAGCAGGCACGTTTTTGGATGCAACTATGATGATAGATGGATCAATTCCCAGTTTTAAATAGGGAGTGGCTTCCCTTATCAGGCTTACGTGGCTATTCAGATTCAAAGCCAGTGATTTCTCGAAACTGTCATCGGAGATCTCTGCAATGGGTTGACTCTGAGGAAATGCACCTGCGTTGGTAACAACAATATCCAAGCCACCGTATTCTCTCACAGTTTGTTCGATAGCGGCGGTTATCTGATCGCTGACGGTGACGTCGCAGACAAGGCCAAGATAGCCTTTGCAAACAAAATTCTTTTGCACATCGGGGTTAATATCCAATCCAACGACACAGGCACCCTGCGCTAAAAATTCGCTGACACAAGCCATTCCAATACCTGAAGCTGCTCCAGTTACCAGTACAACTCTGCCTTCATAGATCGGCCTGGGACCGACCTGCCGGAGCTTGGCCTGTTCCAGTTCCCAGTATTCAATATGAAAAATGTCCTGTTCGGGTAAGGCATCCCACCCGCCAAGTGATTCAGACCATTGCACTGCTTTGACAGTCTGCGCAGCGATATCGCTGACTATCGCGATGCCTTGACAGTTCTGCCCGAAAGCCAGGATGCCTCGATTTCTCCATATGGCAATGCGAGGGGCTGTGTCCAGACATGTCAAATGCTCATCGGCGTGTCTGTCAAAATACTGTTTGTACCCGGCTGCGAACTGGTGGACACCCTGCAGTGGTTCAGCGTCGAGAATGGCAGCAGTACCCTTGGTATGAATCGCGTGATCCGGTGTGAGGGGGCCTCTCGTGGCCAGGTCCATCACATTTTCCAGGCTCGAATACCCTACACTGTGCTCATCCAACATCCACTGAGCGAGCATGGGCTGTCGGGCATAATGACTCACCGTCTGACGCAGTGCGGCAAGAGCCAGACAATCATCTGCTGTGGGGTGGTAGCGGGCCACCTTCGGTGTATCGAGGGCGCCTGATTTATGTAGCAGTGCTTCGGCCATGGTGACTAAATTGATATGGTTTTCGTAACTGGTTCGCGGATCATTACCAAAAGTAAATAAACCATGGCGCAGCAAAAAAATGCCATCGAGTGTAGACCAGTCGATACCCTGGGTAGCGTCAATGACCTGCCTGGCCAACGCAAATCCGGGCATGATGTAGGGCAATATGAGGACACGATCACTAAATAAATCCTGCAGAGTCAGGTCGCCATCCGGGGTATTACTGATCGCAACCACCGCATCGGTATGCGTGTGATCGACAAACTTATGGGGAATGCTGGCGTGCAGAATAGCTTCAACCGAGGGTGCTGGAGAGTCTGGATTGATTTGAGATGCCTTGAGCTCTCTCGCGATTTGAGCGTCGGTCATTGATGCTAAGCTGCCCAGCTTCCTCAGATACTCCAGGCGGGTGGGGGAGAAATCTTCAGCCCCGATGGTTTTCAGATTGGAACCGGAGCCCTTTACATAGAGAATATCCTCTGTCTCGCCAAAGAGATTGCTTTGTGTGACCTTGACTGAGGTATTGCCACCGCCGTGTAAAACGAGATCGGGACTACTACCGAGTAACCGAGATGTGTAAACACGCATGTCCAAATCGCTGGACGCAAATGCCTCTGCCTCGCGGTCGTTCCATAAGCTCTGCATTTGCCAGGGCACCTGTTGGTCATTGAAGATAGGCTTTTTCGAAGCTGGACTATACCCTAATGCAGGTGAAATTTCGCGGGTACACCAGGGCAGCCCTGACTAGCAGGTTTGCGCTGGAGAGGTGAAGGCGTGACAATAGAACCACGACCTCGAGGTACACCAGATGGAAAGATTGACCACACTCTATATCGACAAGGAAATCCACAAGTTTTCTGCTGCGCACTACACTATTTTCTCCGCTACTGAGAGAGAGCGATTACACGGTCACAATTACTCGGTTTCGGCGCGCATTGTTGCCCCGGTGGGTAGTAATGGACTGGCGGCAGATTACGGTCTGTACAAATCGCGCCTGATGAGTTTGTGTGATGCGCTCGATGAATACCTGTTGCTGGCCGGTGAGTCCCCCTACCAGCGCATCGAGGAGGACGGAGTGTATTACC
>JABHWT010000119.1 GCA_018657645.1 Halieaceae bacterium
CCTGAAAGTGACATTGATTTGGCGCTGCTGTCTGACGCCCCAATATCGAGCGGTCTGAAGCTGGAGTTGATTGAGCTGATAGGGGCTGAGTTTGGCCGGCCTGTTGATATTGTTGATTTGTATTACGCGGCCGAGCCTGTTCTCGGGCAGGTTTTTAAGGGAAAACGACTCTTCGGTAAAAGTACTACTTATGCGGGGCTCCTGACAAAACACCTGATAAATACTGCTGATTTCGTTCCCCTGCAGCAAAGAATCCTGACCGAGAGGAAAAATGCATGGATCAAGTGATCCTGGCGCAAAAGCTTGAGTCACTTCGTCGCTGTATACAGCGCGTTGAGGAAAAAACACCCCTCGATGTTGAGGTGCTGATCCGGGACCCCGATATTCAGGATATTCTGGTCCTGAATCTCACTCGGGCGGTGCAGCTCTGTGTTGATATCGGCAGTCACATTATTAGCGAGTCTGATGAAGCAGTTCCCACTACTATGGGCGATGTTTTTTCTTCACTCATGGCGCTCGGAGCTATTCAGTCGGCGACCAGCGAAGCTTTGAAAAAAGCCGTCGGCTTCAGGAATGTCGCGGTCCACAATTACGACGTGATTAATTGGGAAATAGTCTTCGCTATCTGTGAAAAATCAGTAGATGATTTTCGCGGGTTTGCCAAAGAAATAACGGACTACTCGCAATCAGGGAAACCGGGGACGTAGCCGCGGATGGTCGGCATTAATGTGGCGCCGGTAGAGGAGAATTCCCTGGCAAGTATGTTTCAGTAAAGCGGCCTGCCGCCATTCAACGCCTGGTACTTATCCTGGTTGGCGGCGATTTGTTCCTTGACCTTGTCCAGTTTGGCATACTTGGCTTTACTGACGGTTGCCTTGACGGTCCGTTTAACACCGTCATCATTAAATAGAACAACGTTGTTATCGCCATCGACAGCGTAGACAGCGATTAGATCTGTGCGCTCTTTGCCGGGCAGGATTCGCCCCACGTAGTTATCCAACACCAGGGAACGTTGTTGCGGAATGGGCAGGTGCGGATTTTCCACATACAATAGGACCATGTGCGACTCCCCCGTGCGTATGATTTTTACGTAGGCGAGCCTCAGGTGTTTCGCCGGTATGCCCATGTGGCGCAGCATCACAAATTTGGAAATCGCGATATCTTCACAATCGCCACCGAAGGTTGCAATGGTTTCCAATGGTGTCGCCCAGTAGTCATCGGCATTATATTTCTTCCGATCTGCGATCCACGGCAGGTGGTTCATTGCGTAATTGGTGATATCGAGCTTTTGCATAACCGGCTTATTGTAGTTGATGGCTATGATGCTCTCTATTTTGCGCATGCGCTGTTCCGCAGTCGGGCCATAGGTCTTCTTAATGTACGTGAACACAGTGTCTGCCCAGGGCTGATGGCCAGTTTGCGTGGCAAAGGAAACAGAGTGGAAGGTCGTCAATACTGTGATGAATATAACTACTGCAATTGATCGCATATTTTGTATTCCTGACAGAGTATTCAAAGGTGCTCTATGCTAATGACTATAATAGACTAAAACTTAAATCGCGTGGCCAACTAAAACAGGTATATTTAGAGGCGCCTGATGGGTTTGGATACAAACATCAGTACAAGCATTATAAGAAAACCGATGTACACACCTATCGCACCCAGTTTGATGACGTTGGTCAGAAGCATAATAATCACCAGGGTAATACCCGACCACAGCCAGCCCCTACGATTATCTGCTTCGGCGAGTTTATAGATAAGAATCGTCGCCAGCACTATAAAAAATCCGCCTACGCCCACTTGCGGCTCCTGCTATGTCCTACCACAAGTATAAAAGGGATTAGCTCCTGCCTTCAACCAGAGTGCCCCGAAGTCTCAAGTGAGTCTCGCATCTTAAGACTTGACGCCAAAAAGTAGTCTCGTCAGCCCCAACGCCCTTCATTTCGCCTATACTGAAGAATCTTATGATCTCAGAGGACATCCCTGACTGTGAAACAATCGCTTTTCAGCTGCATTTTATTGCTGTCATCGGTGTTGCCAGCCGCTTGTTCAAAACTGGATGACCCCTCGTTAAACCCTCTGGGTAATGTTGACGGTAGACCTGTACCGGCACTCGCAGAACGCGTCTATCAGAGTAACAAACAGGTGTTTTTTGGTGATCTTCATATTCATACCGGTCTGTCCACCGATGCCTATGTGCTGGGTGTTAGAACAGAGCCCGAGGATGTCTACAAGTATGCCCGGGGCGAGGCAATCCCCCATGCCGCGGGCTTTCCAATTCAGATTGACAGGCCGCTGGATTTTGCAGCGGTGACCGATCACGCTGAATATATGGGGCAGGCGCGCCTGGCAAACCTGGATATTCCCACTAACAGACAGACTGTAGCGGAGATTCTACGTGGCGAAAGTCCCTTGAAAGTGACTCAGTTGTGGGTTGAGTCGAGTAATCATATTCGAGAAAATGGATTTAGTCCCGGTGGAGAGGCGGTGAATAACGTGGTTAATCTGTCGGCCTGGCAGCAGACCATTGACGCCGCTGAAAAAAACTATGAACCGGGTGTGTTTACCTCGTTTATTGGCTACGAATGGTCGGCCAGTGCCGGTAGTATTTTGGCGCATATGCACCGGAATGTGATCTATCGCAGCAATCAGGTGTCCGAGATTCCCTTCAGCTCACTGAATAGCCAGCGGCCCGAAGATTTGTGGCGCTTCCTGGATCAGGAAACCGGGGAGGGAAGGGTGGCAATGGCCATTCCTCACAATGCCAACTTCAGCCAGGGTAATATGTATGCCTCTGTCGATTCCCAGGGCAGGGCTTTCACTGCGGAATACGCGGCGTTGCGTAGCCGTTATGAGCCGATTAGCGAAATATTGCAGATAAAGGGTAGTTCTGAAACGCATCCGCTGCTGTCAACGGAAGATGAGTTTGCGGATTTTGAACTGCTGGGTGAATCCCTGTTTACCGTGGGTGACCAGCCGTCCAGTATAAAGGGCAGCTACCTGCGCGATGCGCTTAGAACCGGTATGGAGTTTGCGCACAGCGAGGGCTTTAATCCGTTTAAATACGGGGTGATCGGATCCAGCGATAGCCATAATGCCAGTTCGCCGACCCAGGAGAGCAATTACACGGGCAAGCTGCCCATGCTCGACGGAAGTGCGGGCCTGCGGACCGGTGAAATTTTGCTATTGCCTGAAGGAGTCAACCCGGTAACGCGATGGAGCTCAGGGGGATTGGCCGGTGTATGGGCGGAGGAAAACACCCGGGAATCCCTGTTTGATGCTTTGCAAAGAAAAGAAACCTATGCCACGTCGGGCCCGCGCATTACTTTGCGTTTTTTTGGCGGCTGGGGACTGAGTGAGGGGATGCTGTCGAGGACCAATATGATCGAAACCGCCTATGCTCAAGGTGTGCCGATGGGGGGCGAACTGGGATCTCAGGGTGGCGAGCAATCTCCGCGCTTTTTGATTATGGCGGCGAAAGACCCAGAAGGGGCCAATCTCGATCGGGCGCAGATTATCAAAGCCTGGGTAGATGGGCAGGGTAACAGCCATGAGAAAGTCTTTGATATAGCCGCAGCCGATGAGCGGCAGCTTGATCCAGAATCCGGCAAACTGCCAGCGCGTAAAGGGGTTCCCGGCGCATGTCATCTGGGCGGTATGGACGATTTCCTCAGCGACTA
>JABHWT010000127.1 GCA_018657645.1 Halieaceae bacterium
AGCGGCTGCACCGGCTGATATACAGTGACGGCGGTCACGGACTGGGGCCCTATGGGCTGGGTCGGGCCCGGACCCTGCGCGATTACGAAATATACGCAGGTTTCGATTTTCAGAACAAGCGCGCGCACCCCGATGTGTTCACCGGCGCTAACCCGGACCCGGTAACCATTCACTCCGAATCTGATTGGGCGCAGTGCACTCGTTGGGAGGAGGCAGCCAAGGAGTAGCGCTTGGACAAACTGCTGCCGCTTATCTCCCTCTTTGGTAGCCAGGTTATGGCGCTTGGGAAGCGTTCACCTGCGCCTCGACCCAGGCATAGGTTTTCTCCAGGCCCCGGATGAGAGGTTGTGATGGTGCCCAGTTCAGCTTCTCGGCAATCAGGCGATTGTCCGAGTTCCGGCCTCTAACCCCCAGCGGACCGGGGATATTGTTGATTAGTAGCTGCTTGCCGGCTATTTGCATAGCCATTGTCGCCAATTGATTGATAGACAGCATTTCGTCGGAGCCAATATTGACTGGGCCGGACCAGTCGGAGCGCATTAGCCGCGTGCTGCCCTCCAGGCACTCCTCAATAAACAGGAAGGAGCGCGTTTGTTGCCCATCGCCCCAGATCTCTATTGTGCCTCCTTCCGGCGTCTCGGCCACTTTGCGGCATATCGCCGCCGGGGCTTTTTCCTTGCCGTCGTTCCATGCACCCTCGGGACCAAACACGTTGTGATAACGGGCGATATGCACCTCCATGCCGTGATTACGACCGTAGGCCAGGTAGATGCGCTCGCTAAATAATTTCTCCCAGCCGTACTCGCTGTCTGGAGCCGCTGGATATACGCTACTTTCCTCCAGTTTCGGGTTATCCGGTTCCAGTTGATTATACTCCGGGTATACGCAGGCGGAAGAAGAGTAGAATATGCGGCGGGTATTACCCTGCCGGCAGGCCTCAAGCAGATTAAGATTGATCTGTACCGAGTTATGCATGACCTCCGCATCGTTGTCACCCGTAAAAATGTAACCTGCGCCACCCATGTCGGCTGCCAGCTGCCAGACCTCATCGAATTGCCGGTCGATGGCTTGCTTGCAGATGTGCATGTCGCGCAGATCGCCCTGGATAAATTCGTCGGCCTCGGTGTCCGCAAACGGCGGATACTTCAGATCGACGCCACGCACCCAGAACCCCTCTCGTTTGAGCCGTTTTACAAGGTGTGAACCGATGAAACCACCGGCGCCACATACTAGCGCTGTTTTCAATACTATCTCCTTAATGCCATTTGGATGACGGGTAGTACATTTTGCTCACTAGTTGGCCATAAGGTCAACCCGGCGGCAGAGATAGCCGGTATTTTTTAAAGCTCTGCGTCTTTACCTCAGGTCTGTACTAGTTTAATAATGGCTATCGCAATCCATTGCAGGCAGCTTGGGAACGTAATGAAATCAATAAAAATGGTGAACGACACATTCGGTGGCGGCTACACCTGTCAGTTCCACCGCTGTGAACAGCTGGGTTGGGACAAAGTGAGACATCAGGATGTCACTGCTGAAGATCTGGTGGTTTACACCAATAACGAGCTCGAGAGAGCCATGGAGTACAAGGTACGCAAGCGCGTGGCCTGGCTACTGGAATCGCGGGGGATAGCTTGGTGCAGTTACGCTTTTATCGAGGACAACCTCGAGGCATTCGACGCGGTTTTTACCTACGATGACAATATTGTGGACCTGGATCCGCAAGACAGGGTTGGTCGAGCACAGTTTCATTGGGCCGGCAGTGCTTTGCGCAGTCAACTTGGACAGCGTCGCGAGCAGTACCTTCGCATTAATAACGGTTATAAGAAAGTAGTCGTGTACCGCTTATCCGGTGCTGATTTTCTGGCGGAATTGGCGGGCCTGGCACGGGCTATGATCTATGCCTTTACGCAGCAAAGGCAATTGTTGCTGGACGCCGATAGCCTTTCTCGAGAGGGGGGCGGTCACTGGCATAATCTGGTCCAGCCTCTGGTTCCCGAGTGTAGTGATGTTAATTCGGCTCGGATTGTAGAGCACATTGCACAGGCCGACGATCTGGGATTTCAAACACTATCCGATTTTCAGCCGGAGCGACTGAGCTTTGGTGCAACGCCATTGCAGGGTTTTCATCGGATTCTGGGATTTTTTATGCAAATGCTGTTTTGGCCTGCACCAGGCAGTCAGGATCGCATTGATGACATGCTGGGTGATTTTCCACTTCACGAAGGCTACGCCACGCTGCATATCGGAGCCGATTCAGCGAATGAGGTCAATGCTGAATTAACCCAAATCAACTCATGGCCGGCCCGTCTTCTACCGCTGCCAGAGGATCAAACCCTGTGCGTGATTACCGATAGTGACGAGCAGTTCTCTGCAGTGGGCAGGAGACTGGCCAGCGGTGGGGAAAAGGTACGCGCTGTCAACTTACGCAGCACTGGAAACAAAGACCAACTGGCTAGCGACAGTCGATCCATGGCAGAGCTTGCCCTGAGCCTGGGTGCCCGACGCTTTGTTGCGGCTCGGGGTGAGCACTTGGGGCAGGCCGTCTGGTTGATGCACCCTCGTCAATCCTGGTGTCACTTGTTGGAGCAGAGTGGGCCTGATCGGGCAGGACAATCTGGCGATCTGGTTTGCGTGGAACTTCAATTGCGGGATGGTCGCCTGCATGACTTTGAGCTTCCCCTAAACTCCCCTCACCTTGTGCCCCTGCGAGAGCTTGCTACTTCCGCAACATCCGGTGCCAGCCTCGTGCCATACGGATTGCTGCAATTACCATTGAATAACGGGTATTCCGCTTTGACGTTTTCGAGCCGGGATATAGCCCACATCCGGCTGGAACCTGCCTCTGCACTTGATGTCACCGAGACTCTTCTGGCACCCATACAGCCTGGTGAGAGTGCCGCCGACAACCGGACGGGCAACAAAGCGGTGCCCAATAGTGATTTCCAGCACCATCCTGCCATGAATGTGGATGAGGGACATCTGGGTGGCTACATGCGTTCCCGACATCCAGTTGCTGTTAGCGAAGGCTGGGATCACGGAGACGGTGCCACTTACAATCCGGCGCTGTGGGATTGGGTTCAGGAGGTTCTTAAGGTAGAGTCGGTACTGGATGTGGGTTGCGGTGAGGGGCATGCAGCGGCCTATTTTGAAAGCCTGGGTTGTTGCGTACAGGGGGTCGACGGCAGTGTGCAGGCGCGGCGCGACAGCGTCATTCCGCAGCGGCATCATCGCCATGATTTCAACGACGGTCCGTATCTTCCGGAGGGGGCCTGGGACCTGGTCTGGAGTTGCGAGTTTGTCGAGCACGTCGACGAGTGCTACACGCAGCATTTCCTCGCGACGTTTTCAGTTGCCCGCAAGTATATTCTGATGACATTTGCACCCCCAGGACAACGAGGGTGGCACCATGTTAATTGCAAAAACAGTGACTACTGGATTGAGAAAGTCAGCCGCCTGGGATTTCGATTGGATGAGGACCTGACGAAGACGGCCCGAGAGATCGCCGGGGGCGGCCACTTCCGGCGCTCGGGACTCGTGTTCGTGCGAGTGGATAATCAACGAAAGTTACCCTCAGGACATACAGATTCGGCAGTGAATGGGTTGAGCAGAATCGACTATGGTTCTCAAACGGCTCTGCCGGTCAACGCCATGCAGGTAGCAGCTATCGATGGCGAGAAGTTCTTTCTATTCCTCGATATCTTCGTCCACCCACAGCGCAACAAGAGCGTCGCGGTCATGCCCTGGTATAACGAGGACTGGGACCCGGTTGCCCTGGGCATTGATGTTAAAAAAGTGTGTCTGGTATACCGGGGTGAGCGAATTCCAGGCCGATATATACCGCATCGCCTCGACTCCTGGGAGCCCTGCGCTCTGATGGATTTTGAGCACCCGCACCTGGAGCGATCGCTAGGGGCCAATGACAGCATAAGCTTCCGAATTGAGACCGGGCAGCACGTACAGAAATTTAAATTAGCTACTCGACCGCCACCAGCCTTCAATGTACTGATGAGCCTGGTGATCAAGAACGAGAACCGCTGGGTGCGACATTTTCTGGAGTATTATTTAAACTGCCTTAAAGTTGATCATGTGCTTGTGTACGATAACGAAACTGCCGACCGGAAAGGCCTGGAGGCTATACTGCGCCCCTACCGGGAAGCGGGCAAGGTCACCTATATTCCATGGGATTTCCGCTGGCGGAATATCAAGCAGCCGCGAAAAATGATCGCGCAGCCCCAGCAAGAGGCCCATTCTCTGAACCGGTTCGCGAACTCGCGCTGGATCGGCTTTCTGGACGTGGACGAATTCCTGCGCATCCCCGGAAAAACCTTGCCTGAGTTCGTGGAGCCCTATCGGGATGCCAACGTCGATGGCCTGTCATTCGGTTTGCGTTGGTTCCAGTACGAGGGAGCGCTGGAGTTCGATGAGGTTATTGATGCGCCCCTGACCTTTCGCCATTCCCGCTGCTCCAGGCTGGGACGCAAACGGCAAAAGCTGTTGATCTCCCCTCATCAGGTGCGTTTTGCACGCCTGCACTCGCTAGAGGAGGGCGGACGAGAGCTGCAGATTGATGACACTGACATATATTTCCACCATTACTGCCAGCAGCAAAATCGTTTCAAAGAACAACTGGGAGAGGTGCGCCGGCGAGACGACTACATGCTGCGGTTCGCCGACCAACTGGCGCTCGACGGTAACAGTAGAGGGCGTCCGGAAAAACCCCGTAACCGCGAACAATGGGTTGGGCATATCGTAGGCGCTCTCGCTGCGGCAGAGTGCGAGCGATCGAATCTGGATGCGGCAGCGCTTGCAG
Organism: Halieaceae bacterium; assembly: GCA_018657645.1. Taxonomy (GTDB): domain Bacteria; phylum Pseudomonadota; class Gammaproteobacteria; order Pseudomonadales; family Halieaceae; genus JBALVT01. The sequence continues at coordinate 4,811 of JABHWT010000127.1, forward strand.
TGAATGGGTACTGTGGCACCCTGACTCGCCATTTTTACAACAATATCTGCAATTTTGAGGACTGTCGTTACCTGGAAATCGGGTCCTGGAATGGTGCCTCCACGGTCGCCGCTATGGTCGGTAACCAGATGAACCTGACTTGCATCGACAATTTTTCACAGTTTAATGGCAGGCAATCGGTATTTGAGACGAATGTTCGACAGTTTAAGGGCGACAATAATCTGAGTTTAGTTGTAGGGGATTGTTTTGCGATGGACTCGACTATCATGGGTCCCTTTGATGTCTACCTTTACGATGGTGCCCATAGCTATGAGAGTCAGTATAAGGCGATCGAGCATTTCCTGGCCACTCTGGCACCGCTGTCTGTCGTAATTATCGATGACTGGAACTGGGATGCTGTGCGAACGGGGACGCAGGATGCACTGCGCGACCTTGGGGTGAATGTACTCTATCGCAAGGAGATTATTCTTCCAGAGGTCAACGACCCGAAAACAGATAAGCACGAGCCCGCTTGCGATAGCTGGTGGAATGGCATATGCATCCTTCTGATAGCCGCATCAGAAAGTAACAGTAGTGTGGCTACTAACGAACCTCAGGCCAGAGCCTGATTTTCTCCCGCGACATTGGCTTTTCGTTTTTGTAATTTGCGCGACAGCCATTTCACCGGATCCCGCTTTGACTGACTAATCATATTGAGAATTTGCTTTTGCAGGGATTTCATCTCATGCAATTGCTGATGATTTGGGTCCAGGTCCAGAGTTGCATCGAGGGCTTCCTGGGCCATTGTCGGCTTCAGGTCAGCCAACAGCATGCGCACTGTTAGCAGCCTGGCCAATACTGACTCAGGTAAAATCTCTGTCGCTTTCAACGCCGTTTCGACCGCTCTGGCACTCAGATTTCTGTCCACCAGGACATTGGCGCGAATACGGTAATAGTGCACATTCGTGGGGTCAATTTCCAGGCTGGAATCGATCCACCCAAGTGCCTCTGAGAGATCACCACTGCGCCAGCAGTGCAGCGCGAGTCGCCCTCGAAAATGAGCTGTTCCGGGATCTTGCTCGATTGCAGCACGCAGTTGTACTTCTTCATCGGTGCTGAGTAATTGACTGTGGTTGCTTTGCGTCATATGCAAATCACTTAACTACAAGCCAAATACATGGGTAATGGGTGGCAGGGGTTGAGTCGTGGCAGGCAGGGTAATATCCAGCCTGACCGGTTGTCCTCCCCCGGATTTGGAAGCCTGGTCTCTCTCTGGTATTCGCCCCTGGACCTGTACACATTTGTCTGCCCAGTGCGCCTGCGGGGCAACAACCGGTTTCTTGCCATCGATCAGAAACTCGGCGCCGGCCTCAAGCATTTTTTGACCACACCCTTTACTGCCGCAACACACAGCCACCATACCAAGCTCCAGGGCCGGGAGCCTGAAAGACAATGCGCCTGCCTGTTGATCGGGCGGTACCCGCCAGCCTGAGCAGCGATTGGGATGGCGGCACTGGGGAAGGTTTTTTTCTTCGGCGGGCATGGCTCTCTGCTCCTCCGCACGGCCCGGGTCGAATACCCAGCCCCGTTCCAGCGCAGCCAGTAACGCGACGTCAGGCTTGCCGAATACAGGGTGTTCGAAATTAACGCACACGGGCAGTCTGTCCACATTGCACCACTCGGGCGGGCACTCCAACGGCGGTGGCAAGTCCGCCAGGCCAAGTTTAGTGGGTTTGCGTGGCCAGCGAGATTTGGGGTCGGGCTCCTTGGAAATCCACTCCAGGGCCAGCAGCAGTGCCTCGCTATAGCGCCAGGCTAGTACGTCGGCCGTGGTCTGAAACAGGAGCGGCCCGGGGTGCCAGTTGCGGTACATCACAGCCAGTGAATCTCGACGCAGTTCACTGGTCCCCCTGGCGGCACCCTCGCGCGAGGTTGAGTGCAGCGGATCGCCCATCTCCCCCCACTCCCGGCGTTGATAACCCAGCTCTGCCAGTCCCCGGGTCATACATAGTATATCTGCACCAAATACAGCGTAGGCATTCACCAGGGTTTGCTCGCGGGGCTGTAATTTGCCGCAATCATTGGCGTAGATTAACTGCGGCGATGGCGCATGGTCCATCATCAAAGACCAGCGGTAGAACATTTCGTGGGCAATTACCGCCTTGTTTGCCTGCCCGGACTCGAAGTAAGTCCAGGAGTAATGTGCTATATCGATATCGCTACCCACCAGTGTCGATTGGCACCAGATTTGGTTGTCGAATGAATCGCCGCATGTTCCTCCCTGGCCACTATTGCGTACTTCCAGGCGACTACCGGCTGTGGCCAAAACCGGTCCCAGTGTTCGCTGCAGTTGCTGCTGGTAACAGTCGTAGCGGCAGTTGTCGAAACCAGCAACCACTGAGCTTCCGATGGTGCCAATCACCAATGGGTCCTGCCACACAACGGCGCGAGCAAACTTCGATGCAAGGAACGCCAGGCCCTGCTTCCGGGAGGGGTTGTGCCCGGGCAGATACCAACTATGATCAAGTACGGCATGGCCGCCATAATACTGGTTGAGCATAGTGCGCAGATCACTGAGTTCGCCCTCCATGCGGCTCATGCGAACGCGGTCGAAATCGGTCCATGTCAGTGTGTTGGCAGGCATGGGCTGGCTGTCCATTTCACAGCCTGAGAGGCCCGCGCCAAAGCTGGCGAGTAGTAAAAGAAAAGCGGTAAGTTTTGACCTCATACCCATATTGAGTTCCTAAAATATTGGGTGCTATAGTCGATGCGCAGGGGCAGCCAAGTCAAGAATTTATTTCGTAGATATACTGAACATTGCCAGGTGCCCGGCCCGTTCAACAGGCATCCCAACTGCTTGGAATTCAGGAGCGAATTGGTGGGCCGGGGTTAGTGACTCTGTAGTCCCGTTGTATTTGAAAGGCGGCAACATACTGCAAGTTTGGATTACAAAAACCAGAGCTTGGCCAGTCGATATTTCTTTAACTTGTGCTCGAGATTGCTAGTCCAGCTGCAGTGAATGACGTAGGGGTCTGGCGGTAGGCGACTCACATCATCCAGTGTGAACAGGTGGCCATTGGCAAACTCTGCTTCTCCCAATAGATCGAGCTTCAGGCCTCGGAAATAGTGGTGTACCAGTAGTTGGTTCACCGCTTGTTGCTGGCCTCCATATACATATACCTTGTCGAAGTTATCGAACACTTGCTGCCAGAAATTGCGGCACTGTGGTGTGTTGCGCAAGAAAAAGAAGCCGCTGTTCGCATGCAATGGGGCATAGTTGGGATTGGGGCCATCGTACATGAACTGGGCGTCCAGCATCCCGCGATCTGGAGCTTCCAGAAAGTCCCAGGGGTCTTTTAACCAAACCAGGTCAACGTCCTGAAATAGAACATTGAAGCCGATGTCGAGCAAATCCTTCACCACCGCATTTTTGGCGAACATCATGTCCCGGAAATTTCCGTCCCCGTAGCAATCCACGGCACGATCAATCTGGAGACCGTAGGCCGGGCCGGGGTAATAGACTGCAAAACCCAGTTGCTCGAACATTTGCGCCGTGTTTTCGTCCAGTGCTGCAATCACGGTCCAGGACCGTACTTCGATGTTGTGGCGGTCACAGGATTCGACCCAGTTGAGCAGCAGTTCGGCAAAGCCGCGGTTGAGTGTCATTGCCAAGACGGTATTATTGCGATGACGGTGCTTCAGAATGCCCCGGAGTGCCCTTTGCCGTCTCTCGCGATCGGCTTCAAAGGCATCCAAAAACCCGCGCGCACGGTCTATTTGGACTTTTCGCTGTGGGTGCGCATTGATATATCCTTCATAGTCCACCCGCTCACCTGAAGTGAATATCACTTTCAAGTCGTTATTTTTGGGAAAACCATGTGGAGGAAATTTTTGGTAGTAATTGTCGTTCATGTAAGTGCTGTTACTCCAGTTCCCATTGGGCGCTGCGCCAGTTTTCACCTATGTCACCGGCCTCCAGTGTTTCTTCCTCGCAGTGAAGATAAAAACGGTCCTGCCACCGGTTACGGAAGCGGAAGAAGCGAGTACCTTTAACCCGCTCTACATACCATTGTGCACTGAACCAATTCGGATCAATTGGGCCACAGCTCAAACTTCCTTGCTCCACATGCAGGAACTTTTGAGTGTGCCACTCGTTACAGATCTGCACAAAAGGGGCGTCGTCCACTGGCTGCAACCTCCAACACGCACTCCGCCAACCCATATCGATGGCGCTGGCTTCGAGTGATTCATGCTCGATGTGAATATAGCAGTCGCTGCGCCAGCGATTGCGGATCTTGACGATACCGCGGGGCAGGCTAATTATTGCTGTGGCCGGGTGCATTGCTTGCCCTCCTTGTGCCAGCATTCCAAAGTCCTGAGGGGCATCTACTTCAGCGAGAGCTTATCTCGGACCGGTTTAAGTGTAATGAAGGCTTGCCAGAACTCCGCCGAAATAGCCTGCGCGCTAACGCGGTGGAGGTGTGAGCCATCGGCAGTGTACATATTTTCGAATGAGGGCAATACATAGGGCACAGCTAACTCCTGCGATAAGTAGGGCAAATGGCCTGATAGTGTGTTCAGATACGGTACCATAGTTAGTACCAGCAGGGCATCCCTTGCATCCAGTTCCCGCTTTAATTCCCGCGCCAATGGCAGGGTGTGCCGGTAGTTTTCGAGCTCTCTGGCAACAGTAACCGGGTAGCGACGGGTGGGCTCAACTGCGTTGCGCCACCAACCGGTTTCCTCTGAGCGGTAGTGAATCCATGGGTAGCGGGGTTGCGAGCTAAAATAATTCAGGTGTGCTAAATACCGATGCAGGCGTGATTTGACCGCCCAGGATGCCGATCTTTCCCAAAAGCGCTTGAGTGCATCCCAGCGGTTCATTGCCATGACCTCC
>JABHWT010000122.1 GCA_018657645.1 Halieaceae bacterium
ATATAGAGAATATCCTCGTTGCGTTCCGCTGCAGAGGACAGGGCCTGCAAGCCAATATCATAGGTGCCACCGTCGCCGGCCAGACACATAACCGTGGTATCCGGTTTGCCCTGGGCTAAAAGCGCTCGTTTGATGCCGCTGGCAGAGGCTGCGGCCGATTCTATAGTGGTGTGAAAGGCGGGAATCTTCAATGCACTGTTGGGATAGCCGCCACAAATTACGGCGCCACATGAGGGGGGTATTACGGCTACAGCATCCTCGCCGATAGTATTGATGATAACCCGCAAAGACAAGGCCTCGACACAGCCGCCGCAAGCGACGTGGCCGGAGCGGAACAGCTCCTCTTCGTGAAAGTCGATCATTTCCATGTTACTACTCCACCCATATTGCTTCGGGTACCGCTTCGGCCTCGCGGTAGTCGGTCACCCATTGTTGAATTTTTCCCGGTGGGACGTTGACACCACCGACCCCAGCGAGCAGGCCATGCAGGCGTGGGGCATCGGCCATTCCATACAGGGCAGCTTTAAGTTCCTGGTGTAAGATGCCGCCCATACCCGGTGAATAGTTGCGGTCTAGCACCAGCGCACATGGCACGCCGGCGAGAGCCTCGCACAAAGCTGGTCCAGGCAGGGGCCGAAACAAGCGAACCTTTAGCAATCCGGCGGCAATACCTTCCTCTCGCAAAGCATCTACCGCCACCCGTGCCGTGCCGCTCATACTGCCCATGGTGACAATTAACACCTGCGCATCATCGCAGCGGTAATGCTCCAGCGGGCCGTACTGGCGATCGCACAGTGCATTCCAGGTGGTGCCCGCCTCAACCACTGCCGCATAGACCTTGTCCATTGCTGCCGCCATTTCACGTCGGCTACGATTCCATGTGGCCTGGTCAATCGGGGCTCCAAAAGATTGCCCGAGCGCTGTATCCAGGCGCAGGGGCCGTTCCAATCTCGGCAGGTACTCATCGACTTGCGAGGCAGTTGGGATATCTACCGGCTCTACTGCATGGGAGACATAAAAGGCATCGTGGCATATCATTACCGGTACCCCCACCGATTCGGCGATCCTAAACGCCTGGACGGTAGTGTCGAGGGACTCCTGGGCAGACTCGCTATACAACTGTACCCATCCAGTATCTCGCTGGGACAAACTGTCCAGTTGGTCGGGCCAGAAGCCCCAGGGGGATGCCGGTGTGCGGTTGACATTGAACATGACAATCGGTGCGCGGGCACCGGCTGCATAATGCAATAGCTCATGCATAAGCAACAGGCCCTGGGAAGAGGTGGCTGTGAACACCCTGGCACCGGTCAACGAGGCGCTGAGACAGGCCGACATGGCAGAGTGTTCAGACTCGGGAGTCAGTAATTCCACCTCCATTTCGCCCTGCAACTGAAATTCGGTGATCTTCTCCAATATCGGTGTCTGTGGGGTAATAGGGTATAGCGGAGCAACATCGGGTCGCGCCAGCTTTACGCCCCATGCCACAGCGTGATTGCCACTCAATAACTGACGATTCGTAGTGTCATTCATCTGCCTTCTTCCTACGGTTCATCGCGCATAGTAATGGAGCCAGTCGGGCACTCTGCAACGCACAGGCCACAACCCTTGCAATAATCGGTTTTTACCTCGTAGCCCAAATCCAGCTTTGTGATTGCCATATCGGGGCAGTGGTAATAGCAACTGTCACAAAAGATGCAGGTACCACAGCTGAAGCAGCGAGCGGCCTCCGCTGCTGCCTGTTGTGGATCAAAGCCTAGCTGCACCTGATCAAAATTCTTCAGGCGCTGCGCAACCGATACAGTGCTCTCCTGGCTGCGCTCAGCGGGGGGATAATAGTACGTGTTAATGGCATCAATGCTTACTTCGCCTACAGCGGTCTGGTCAACATCGGTCTGGCCTCCATTGATAGCCCGATCAATTTCCTGAGCCGCTTGCTTGCCCATGCCCACGGCCTGCGTTACAAATCGCTCCATACTGGACAGATCGCCGCCGGCAAACACGCCCGGTGCGCTGGTTTGCCACCTGTCATCAGTGCTGACAATTGGCCCCTCGCTTTGCAGCAATTCGGCCCAGCGCTCGATATCCGCATCCTGGCCAATCGCTGGAATCAGGGTGTCGGCCTGTAAAGTGAATTCGCTGCCGGCGATTGGATCCACGTTGAATTCCCCACGCTTTGCGCCGGGCTGAAATTTAACCCCAATACAGGCCACTTCGAGTCCACCCTCCGCCACGGCAACAGAGGACATCATGGCAGCAGTGACAAACTCAATGCCCTCCTCCCGCGCCTCGTCAATTTCCACTCGCTGCGCCGGTAGTAGGTGATCTGGCTCTAGCGACAGCATGGACACCTGTTTACCCAGCCGAACTGCAGTTCGTGCCACGTCGATGGCCGCACTGCCGCCACCGATCACCACCAGTCGCTGCCCCATATCACACGCCAGCCCGGCGTTGGTAGCCGCCAGAAAATCGGCGCTGTCTATGACCCAGGGCTGGTCGTAATCCAGATTTGGCAGGCGTTTTGATCGGGCGGCACCGGTGGCCATGTAAACGGCATTGTGGTCGACCCGTAAGAGGCGTAGTGCGTCACAGTCCTTGACCTCGGCGTTGAGATGAACTTCTACGTCCATATCCAGAATGCGCTGTATCTCTCCGTCGAGGACCGATTTGTCGAGCCGGTAGGCGGGAATACCATAGCGCATTAACCCCCCCAACTGATCGCGGCTTTCCAGCAGGCTTACCCGATACCCAAGCCGACGTAGCTGGTATGCAGCGGACAGACCGGCAGGGCCTCCACCGACCACTGCCACCGATTCTTCGCGATTGGCGCTTTGGGGTATGGTCCAGCCTTCGGCCAGTGCCAGGTCGCCCACGTAACGCTCCAGATTGCAGATGCTGACCGCCGTGTCCAACTCATTGCGATTACAGGCGCTCTCACAGGGGTGATGACATATGCGCCCGGCAATGGCCGGGAAGGGATTGTTGTCCATCAGGGTCAACCAGGCGGCCCGGTAATCCCCCTCGCCAAGTTGGTGGATCCATGCGGCGATGCGACCGTCGACGGGGCAGGCACCGAGACAGGGCGATGGAGCCGTTCGGTAATCTGGCATTGCACTGCGCCAGGTACCCGTTTTGCGTGCATCGGAAAGGCCGGTTGTCCAAAGCGGGGATGCGGGTTGATTCATCGCTGCAATCCTCGACTAGTGAGTCATTTGAAATTGACGGAAACCCTCGCGGGAGGCAGCGACATTCTGCTCTTTTTTCACTGGCGCAGAAGCCAGTACTACACGACACATTGTCTCGATATCCAATTGATCCAGCACTGCCACAAAGGCACCGAGCAGGGCCGAATTAACGACGGTGCCCATATCGTTATTGCGGGCGATTCCCAGGCCATCAATTGGCACAATTTGATAGTCGCCCAGGCTCGAGAACGCTTCCCGGGATTGCCTGGAGTTCACTACTATGCGAGTTTCGCTGTTCGCCCGGCGCAGGAAATTCTCATCCAGCAAACTGTCATCAAAGCACAGCATAGCGGCAGCCTGTTCGATATCACAGCGCAAGCGAATGGGCTCGGCGTCCACTCTGAGAGAGGCGCTCACCGGCGTGCCACGCCGCGCGCCGCCATAGGTAGCAAATGTCTGCACATAAAACCCGTCGCTATAAAAAGCCTGGGCCAGCAAATTGCCCGCTGTCTGTGCTCCCTGACCGCCACGGCCCAGTATTAGTACTTCTAGCATCTCGTTGCTCCTCTTCCCCCTCTATCGTACGACCGCCCGTCCTGCTACCGGTTGTTCAGTACACGGCTTTCTCCCCTGCCACGTATTGGCGTACGGGGGATGGCGAAACCGCGGGTCTGTGCCGCTCTGGTTATGATCACTATTTTGACATACCAGCCTGCACTGGCCGCCAGCAGGCCGGCCAGCACGACTGGAACGCTGGATGACAGGAGCAATGCCAGCCACAACAGCAGAATCGGTAGCAGGTGCCCCAGCAGGACGTAGGGCCAGCGCACAGCATCGATCACGGCGCAGGTCTTCGCTGGCGCCCCCTTGCGATGCAAGGCGGCCACATACCTGAACCATAGAAACGCGCGTAATAGCAGAAGCAGTGCTAAAGCTGACAAGGCGATTGAGCTGGCGTTTACCGCAGGCACGCACAGCGCAATACCCAGACCCTCGGCCATACCGGTCACCGGAATATAGGCTTTGAGTGCCGGTTCGCACCAGGATGGAATTCCCTTGGCTGCCTCCAGCATTTTCATCTGACAATACAGGTAGCCCGCGGCGGACACCCCCGCCAGCACGATGGCGTTGTTTCCCAGCACTGTGCCATCGAATAATATGCCTGTTCCTCCGAACAAAAACACCGGTATGGCAACATAGGCTTCCCGTGTCATCCAGGACGTTCCGGGGTTAAAAAGTACATTTATCGCACGCCAGGGTCGACCGATTTCCAGGCCCACCATAATCAGTCCGAAGGCCACTCCAGCCAACCCCAGAATGGGGAGTGCCGGCACCGGTTCCCCCAATACACTCAGTAGTGCGGCAATGATCAACAATCCGGTACCGGTACCGCCGCCGATAAAGTTGCCGGCTGCGCGAGCATCCCAGAACGATTGCAGTCGGGGGTGGGGGCCGCGTTTGAGTCCGTAACGATTCTTCACCCTGCGTCCTCCGGGTTGTTACTCCAGATGTAATAAAATCCGGAGTCGGTTTCCGCGTCCTCGTGCATTCGGAATGACTCCGACTTTTCCAGCGCCTGGCTTGCGGGGCTGTCGGGATCTTCCCCATCACCAAATATGAGTGCACCGCTAATACAGGAATTGACGCAGGCCGGTGTTGCCTCTGGATCGACCCCGGGAGTCAGTCCCTTGGCAGTTCCGGCGTCAATCACATCGGCACAGAAGGTACATTTTTGCATGACGCCAATCATCTTTTCATTGAAGCGCTGCTCTTCGTGCGGCATGGGTTCTTCGCCATAGGCAAAATTCTTTTCGTCGACCTTGTAGCGCGCATCGTAGGGGCAGGCCACGGCACAATAACCACAGCCGATGCAGCGATCATAGTTGACCATTACGATGCCATCATCTCGGGTATAGGTGGCTTTGGTGGGGCATACGGTTTCACAGGGGGCGTCCGCACAGTGCTGACAACCGGTAGGCAGGTACACGCGCTGCACATCTGGATACTCACCCACCTCAATGTCCATCACGCGGCGCCACTGAACGCCCGGCAGTGTGGCATTTGCGCTCTTACAGGCCGCGGTGCAGGTCTGACAACCGACACAGCGCTGAAGATCGGCGACCATTACATAACGTGTCATGCCTTTGCTCCAATGGGCTTAACAGACACGCGGACCAGGTCTGCACCCGACCCGGTGGCATCGGTCAGCTCCAACGACAGAGGCGTCAGGCTGTTGAGGCTTGGGAAATCAAGATCCTTGGCATAGGGCGTAGCCCAGTTATCAAACTGGCCCGCCATACAGATGGTGTCGGGCCGGATGCCCTGTATGGCTTCGGCCCTGCCCTGAGTCACGCCGGTATGAGATGACACTTCAACCCTGTCGCCACTGGCGATACCGAGCCGTTGTGCCGTGTCGGCGTTCATAATAACCGAGCCGTGGCCGCGCACATTGCTACCCACCTCGTTCATTAACTGGATCGAAATATTGTTGCCGGCAGAATACTGGGTGCTCTTGGTGGTGATGCCCCAGAGCGGATAGTCGTCGGGCTCGCCCCCGCTGTTTTTCAGGGCCTGCTCATAGAGGGCCGGCACATCATGCCAAAGCGGGATAGCCTGATACTCTTCAAGTTGCGAATCCCACCAGTGAATGTCCCGTTCGTGCAAGCGCCGGCCAAGTTCTGTTCCCGCTTTGGTCAATCGTTCCTGGTAGGGTAGTTCAAAACGCAGACCCTGACTGAGCATGGTCGGGTAGAGATACCAGTCCTCCCGCTTATAGGGCACGGTATAGAACCCGTGTTCCTTAAACCAGGCCAGATCGTGAGTATCCTCACCCTGGGAGTAGGCGGTGCTCCCGGCCTTGCACTCGGCATCCCAGACTTCATCGACACTGTGCTCGCGGGTGGGGTCAAGTGAATAGTCAAAACCCTCACCCTTCAATGGCAAACCACCCACACCCCGATTTATTGCCGTGTAATAGGCCTCCAGCAGCCCGATGCGCTTGGCCAATTGTGTGGCTATCCAGGTCATATCCGCCGCTTCGCCCTGGGGCTCCACAATGGGTTGGCGCAACGCCACTCCCTCGTGCTCCCATATCTGTTCTACAAACTTGGTGCCGCCGATACGAATCAACTGGGTGGACTCCAGGTCGGGGGCATCTGGCAACAGGTAATCTGCCATGTAGTTGGTTTCATCCACGGTGTAGGCAAAAGCCATGGTAAAGGGCATTTTTGCTACGGTTCCCAGGACTTTTTCAAGCTCCCAGAAACTGCTCCCCGGATTGCTTCGGTAGATAATCCACACATCGGGATAATCGGGTCGTTGCCACCCCTCGGGAGCGCCCTCCAGAAACATCCAGGCCAGGTGCGACGGCCCCAGAGCCTGACTCCAGGAGCCGCTCCCAACAATGGGAACCAGTGACTTGTGCGCATTGCGACCACTGGGGTTTTCCTCCCAGGTATCCGGTCCAGTAGGGTTCAATGGGGTGGCCATAAAACCATCCTCGCCCGGCGTACAGCTGGCGAGACGATTGCCCAGAGGTTTATTCAAACGGGTCGTGGTGCCGAGTGTTCCCCCCGGCACTTCCAGTCCCCCCACCAGTGTTGCCAGTACGGTTCGGGCCCAGCAGCACTGGTAGGCGCCCCATCCATTGTTAACGGTTTTACCCATCACTATGGCCACCGGTCTAAATGGCAGGGTTTCGCCATCCACTTCAATTGTTTCCCCGATGCAGGCCTGGTCCAGAAATTCATTGGCGACCCGGCGGATAATTTG
>JABHWT010000116.1 GCA_018657645.1 Halieaceae bacterium
TCCGACTATACCGGGGACATGGGTAACTCCCCATAGACTGGGGTCGGACGCTCGCAGATAGAGCTCTACCCCATAGCCACCGTTTGGAAACCACTATGCAAATCATCCGCCTGATCCTCGGCAAGCTCATTCTGCTGCTCAACTGGGTATTCACCCCAAAGTCGGTCCAACGCGACCCAGAGGAGCAGTCCAGTATCGATCAACAGACTGCCAACCTGACCCTGTATCAATACGAAGCCTGCCCCTTTTGCGTGAAGGTGCGCCGGGCTATGAAGCGCCATGGACTCACTATCGAGACTCGGGATGTGAAACGCAGTGCCGTTGCAAAGGAAGAGCTGCTGGCCGGCGGTGGAGATTTGAAGGTGCCTTGCCTCAGGATTGGGGAAGGTGAGAGCGGGTATCGATGGATGTATGAGTCGGGGGAAATTATTGGCTATTTGGAGGGGAGGTTTGTGGTTGGGTGAGGGCTCTGAGCGCCTTCCGCAGCAAGGGTTATCTGCGGCCAGCTGTGTATACTGCATTGATTGAAAAGGTGGCGTTAATCTCCCTTATACTTAGGGCAGCCGCTGAACATGCTAAAAAGGAATTGGAAAAACGATGATCAGATTTATTTTGGGGCTGGTTCTTGGTGCGGCCGCCGTTGGCGGCTATTTTGTCTCCCAAAACTTCAAGAGTGTAGCGCCCTCGGCGCTGGCAAGCCCTGAGTCGACCGCAGCAGTTGCTGCCATGATGGAGACCATCTCGCCACATTTCAGCACTATGGTCACAGGTGACGTGGCCGAGCAACGCGCAATGCTCGATGAATATCTCTACGGGCCCTTTATTGAAGAGGCGCGCGAATTGTACCCGGTTCACGAGGAGCCTCTGGAAATCAACGGCGTGTATACCGAGGTATTCACGCCACGGGCTGGTATACCGCCGGAAAACACTGAGCGCGTATTGATCAATCTGCACGGTGGTGGTTTCACTTTCGGTGCCCGCACCGAGGGGCAACTGGAGTCGATCCCGGTGGCCAGCGTCGCGCAGATGAAGGTCATCAGCGTCGACTACAGGCAGGGGCCAGAGCACAAGTTCCCAGCCGCCAGCGAAGATGTGGCCAAGGTGTACAAAGAACTGTTAAAGACACACCAGCCCGGACAAATTGGTATCTTCGGTTGTTCGGCGGGTGGTTTACTGACAGCCCAGAGTGTGGCCTGGTTCCAGGCTCACGATATCCCCCAGCCCGGTGCAGTTGGCGTCTTCTGTTCCGGCGCCGGTGAATTCATGGTCGGTGATTCAATTCCGATTTCGACAGTGCTCAACACAACACTTGGCGATGACGACAGCATGCCCTACTTCGAAGGTGCGAGCTGGGATGACCCACTAGTGGCCCCCGTGAACCACCCTGCTGTAATGGCCGCTTTTCCGCCTACGCTGGTGATATCGAGCACCCGTGACATGGCTCTGAGCTCGGCCCTGGCAGCCCACCAGCGCCTGATTTCCGCTGGCGTGGAATCCGAGCTACATATTTACGAGGGTTTGATGCACTATTTCTTCATGGCCACCGATGTACCAGAGTCGCGCCAGGTATTTGAACTCACAGCGCGTTTTTTCGATCGGCACCTGGCCCACTAGGCAGACAACTCTGGCTGTGCATGGCGGGTACTGACAAGTGACTACGTGGCTCGAGAGAAATCGCTGCGCCTGGCCAACTGATTTGAATTGCCTGTCCCTACCAAAAACTCAATCCATGACTCAATTTCTACTCTTGGCACAGAATTGGCTCAACAAGTAAGGGGGGCTGGTTCAGCTTGGATAAAACGTAGCCGATTAGCAAAGAATATAGAGCACCACTGACTGCTCACCCGCGCAAGCCGTCGCGAGTAGTAGCTCTTCTCCTGAAACGGAGTGCAACCCAGCCGGTCTATCAAGCCGCTCGCCGGTACTCATGATGAAGACCACCGACATGAGAAATTGCCACAACCTTCCCCTGCTCTGGCGGTTCAATTGATCGCGGTACCGGACTCTGCTTATCGAGAGACAAGTGTGTGTTAAATTGCATCCAAAATTGACCCACTTACCCCCCATATTTGCATCGAATATTGACCCACGTAACCATCCGACTCTTGCTGAAAGCGACGCAGGAGCTCCAAGGAGTGATAGACGTGGATTTATTGAGTGTAATCAGA
>JABHWT010000257.1 GCA_018657645.1 Halieaceae bacterium
CGAGGGCAAGGTCACCAACGACATCAAAAGCAAGGTCGATGCCATCGACGCCTTTCCCCGGGAGACAGAAAAGCCCATCACCGCCGAGGTCACCATCATCGCGACGGTGCTGGAAGTGGTTATCTCGGGCCATACCGATGAGCGCACCCTGAAAAATATCGGCCGGCGAATGCGCGACGATATTGCCGCATTGCCCGGCGTGTCCCAGGTCGAATTACTGTTCGCCAGGCCCGATGAAATTTCCATTGAAGTGTCGGAGCACACCCTCAGACGCCACGGTCTGACCCTGGCTGAAGTCGGACGCGCCATCGAGCGAAGTTCGCTGGACGTGCCGGGGGGGTCGTTGAAAACCGAGGGTGGCGAGGTCTTGCTGCGCACCAAAGGCCAGGCCTACTGGGGCCCTGAATTCGAAGATATCGTGGTGCTGACGCGCGGCGACGGCACCAGTGTCACCCTGGGCGAAATTGCCACTGTAGTCGATGGCTTTGAGGACAACGACCTGCGCGCTCGCATCGACGGTGACCCCGCGGTGTCAATCAAGGTCTCTCGGGTGGGAACGGAAGACGTCCTGCTCATTGCCGATCGGGTAAAAAGCTACCTGCTCGAGGCCCGAACACAGGTACCGGAGGGTATTGATCTCACTATCTGGAAAGATGAATCGGATGATCTGGTCGATCGCCTGGCGGCCCTGTCGAGAAATGCGCGAAGCGGCTTGCTGCTGGTGCTTCTGGTATTAACCCTGTCCCTACGATTCAGGCTGGCCCTATGGGTCGCTGCGGGTATTCCGGTTGCTCTGCTGGGCGCCATTGCCATTTTCCCGGTTGCCAACATTTCCATTAGCACCGTGTCGGTGATGGCATTTATTTTAGTGTTGGGCATTCTGGTGGACGACGCCATTGTTGTGGGCGAGCGCATTTACGCCCACGAACAATTGGGTAAGAACCGCCTACAGGCCGCAGTGGATGGCACCCAGGAAATCTCTGTGCCGGTTATTTTTGGCGTGCTTACCACCATGGCCACCTTTATCCCGATTATGAATATTCCAGGTGGCATGGGTAGTTTCTTTGCCGTCATTGGGCTGGTAGTTATCATCGCCCTGTTTTTCAGTGTAATCGAATCGCAACTGGTGCTGCCCTCTCACCTGGCCCACCGCGCGGCGGAAAAAGAACCTGGAGACAATCGCTGGCTGAATGGCTGGCTCAAGTTTCAGGACCGGGTGTCGGGCAGCCTGGAAGTGGCTGCAAACTACTATTACCTGCCATTGGTCCGGCGCGCATTGCGCTGGCGCTATGTCACCCTCGCTATTGGTATTGGCATTCTTGCCAGTACCCTGGCCCTATTTGTCAGCGGCCGCATGGTGTTTCAGTTTTTCCCCTCGGTTGAAGGTACGCGTTTATACGCCAGCGTGACCATGCCCGAGGGTACCCCGGTTGAACAAACGGCGCTTGCCGTGTCGCGGCTGGAGCAGGCTGCAAAACAACTCGGAGCCGAACTGGATGCCGGTCTGGCCGAGGGCGAAACGAGTAAGATTCGGCATGTCTTTTCAAGCATCGGTTCTTTTTTGCCCAAGGGCAGTGTCGCCTTCAACCCGACCATGGACAACAGCAATATTGCCGAGGTAGGGATCGAACTGAATTTGCCGGGCGATTATTCCGGCACTTCCACCACTGTATTTGCCAATCGCTGGCGCGAGCTCAGCGGCAGTATTCCCGATGCGGTTGAGCTACGCTTTACCTCGGAGGCCTTCGGTCTGGGCAACGCCATCGATATCGAGCTGTATGGCAAGGACTTTGGCGACTTACGCGCCGCTGCCGCAGAGCTGCGTGGCGTGTTGCAACAATACAATGGTGTACTCGATATCAGCGACAGCTTCAGAGCGGGCAAACAGGAGGTACAGTTGCAACTTTTGCCGGAAGCCCGCGCCCTGGGCCTGACCATGAGCGATCTCGGCCAACAGGTAAGGCAAGCTTTCTACGGCTACGAGGCACAGCGCATTCAGCGCGGTAAAGACGATATTCGGGTGATGGTGCGCTATCCCCAGAGCGAACGGGAATCTCTGGGCAATCTTGAAAACATGCGCATTCGAACCCGCGATGGCACCGAGGTGCCCTTTAGCAGTGTGGCCCGGGGCACCCTGGCCCGGGGTTACACCACGATTAACCGGGTCGACGGTCACCGGGTGGTGCGGGTAATTGCCGATGTTGACCGCGGCCTGACCAATCCCGAGACCATCATCGCCGATTTGGAGGGCTCCGACATTCAGCACATTCTGGCGCGCTACCCGGGGGTTGGCTACCGCCTGGCGGGCGAGGCCGAAGAGCGCATTGAATCGATGAGCAGCCTGTTCAGCACCGCCGGGCTGGCCCTGGTTATTATCTATGCCCTGCTGGCCATTCCCCTGCAATCCTATCTGCAGCCTCTGGTGATCATGAGCGTAATCCCCTTCGGTGCAGTCGGCGCCATTGTTGGTCATCTCATCCTGGGCCAGGATCTTGTGTTCTTCTCCCTGTTGGGCATTGTCGCCCTGTCCGGCGTGGTGGTGAATTCCAGCCTGGTATTGGTGGACTATATCAACAAGCAACGTCAATCCGGCCAGAGTTTGAGCCGGGTGGTAGGCCATTCGGGCACGGTCCGCTTCCGCCCCATCGTGCTGACCAGTTTGACCACTTTTGTGGGTCTGACGCCGATGATTCTGGACAACACCCTGTCAACCGGCATGTTCGTGCCGATGGCCATCTCGCTGGCTTTTGGGGTACTGCTGGGCACCGTCATTACCCTGTTCCTGGTTCCCTGCCTGTACCTGATACTGGAGGACATTCTGATTCTTACCGGTGCCAGTGGCAGTTCGATAGATCAGGACAGAATCTTTACCGGCAACGAGGCGGGTTGAGCCTGACTAGTCGCGCGGCAGTATCTCTCGCCGGCACCTCCATTGAAGAACTGTGTTGAGTCCGACGGGCTGCTAGACCCCCTGACTAGTTTCTGTTAGCTTGTGTTCGGTATCAACATTAACTGTAACTGTTTTTAATAATCACAACAGAGGCTTTCTCCATGCGAATACGCGCAACTGCAATCCCTTTTGCCACCACGTTGATGGCCAGTGCCATTTATAGTCAGCTAGCCCTCGCCCAGGGCGGCACGTTGGAAGAGATTATTGTCACCGCTGAGAAGCGCGCCAGTACGCTGCAGGATACCCCCATAGCAGTATCGGCCTTTACGGGCGACGAACTGGCACGCGGCCTGATCAACAACGCCATGGATATTCAGATGTCGGTTCCCAATATGTTGATGTCCAAAGGCAACTTTACCACGGCCTCAGTTTCCATCCGCGGCATCGGTAACAACGCCATCGGCTCCGCCGCCGACAGCGGAACAGGTATTCATTTCAACGGCGTATACCTCAACAATGGCCGGATTTTTGAAACCGAATTTTTCGATACCGAGCGGGTCGAAGTGTTGCGTGGCCCTCAGGGCACGCTGTACGGGCGCAATACTACTGCGGGTGTTATCAATGTCCTGCCCAACAGACCGGATGACGAATTTGGCGGTGACATTAAGATATCAGTAGGTAACTACAACGCCTATAAAGTAACCGGCTCGCTCAATTTGCCGATCAATGACAACTGGTCACAGCGTTTTGCCGGTTTTTACAGCAAGCGCGATGGCTTTGTCGATAACATTTATACAGGCAACGATATCGACGACCGCGACATCTTTGCCTTTCGCTCCTCCACCCAATGGCGCGGCGATAGCACCGATGCGACACTGGTTATCAACTACATGGAAGAGGATGACAGCCGCATGCGGGGCAGCAACCAGCAGTGCCTGAAAGACCCCGAGGGCATAATTGGCTGCCTGCCAACAGGTCTGGCCGACGAGGGTACCAATAGCCACGCCACCGTGACCGGCTGGCTTCTGGGCTTTCTCGGTGCATTCCCCTACGATGATTTCGCCAGCAGCATAAAACCCTCAGACCCACGCAAACAGAATCTGGACTTTGAACCCATTTACGAAGTCAAGGACACCATCGTCTCGCTTGAGATCAATCACGAAATGGGCGACCTGACCCTCACTTCGCTCACCGGTTATCACAATTCAGAATTCGATGCCCGCAATGACTACGATTTCACCGTTGCCTCCGAAGTATGGCCCTATGAGGTGACAACCAATCTCGGGGCCGATGGCAGCTTCACTGCCGCTCGTGCCTTTAGCTCCGACCGTTCCTCCACAGACCCGGAACAATGGAGCCAGGAATTCCGTCTGGCCTCGGATTTCAGCGGCGACTGGAACTTCCTGCTCGGGGCCTTTTGGCTGACGTACGAAAATGAAAACCACTATATTGTCAACTCCGCCGCCCTGGAAGCTTTTGGCGCGAATCCACCCTCCTTCTTCTACCCCGAACCCATGCCCCCGGAGGTACGCATATTCGACAATAACACCCGGTCATTCGAGTTGGACACCAAAGCTATCTTTGGCGAGGTTTACTGGCAGGCCAGCGATAAACTGTCGTTGACCCTGGGTTTGCGCTACACCGAGGAGGAAAAGCGATCACTTCAGCGATCGGTCTACCTGACCTTTCTCGATCTTCCCTGGGAGGAGAACAACGGCTACAGTAAGTTTGGTGGCGAGTGGGAGGAAGTTACCGGCAAATTCAATATCAATTACGACCTGAACGACGAGATAATGCTGTATGCCACGTTGGCGCGCAGCTACAAAAGTGGCGGCTTCAACCCGATATCCACCGAGTCTACATTGCTCGACCCGGAAACAGGCGGCAATCCCAGCCTGGCCAACTTTGAACCGGAGTTTATCAACTCTATCGAGCTCGGTGCCAAAACGCGCCTGCTCGACAATACCCTGCAGGCCAACCTGACCTATTTCTTCTACGACTTCGAGGACCTTCAGGTCGCCAAAATCACCCAGCAGACGGCTCTGAACGAAAATATTGAAAGCTCCACCATTCAGGGAATGGAGGCCGAACTGATCTGGGCGCCCGACGAGCACTGGCGGTTCAGTGCCGATATCTCCTGGCTGGATACCGAGATTGATAAATTCGAGAGTATCGACCCGGCCAACATCAACAAACTGGGCACCACCGAAAACATCATCACCTCGCCCAATGCCAATGTCTATATCGGCCCTGGCTGCGCCGGTGGAGTACCCAGCTGCGACGGACTACCCTACGACCTGTCCGGCAACAGCCTGACCAATGCGCCGGAGCTTTCCTATAACCTTGGCATTTCCTACAGGTGGCCCCTGGACAACGGCATGGAACTCACCCTGGGTACCAACTACTACTGGCAGGATACATTCTACTCCCGGGTGTTTAATGCACCCAATGATGAAATCGACGAGTGGGATGTGTGGAATGCCTCCATGCACCTACGCAGTGCAGACGATATCTGGTACGCCGAGGCCTGGGTGCGCAATATCCAGGATGACGACCACGTTACCGGCCAGTTCCTGGGCGATCAAAACGTGGGCCTGGCCACCAACCAGTTTCTGCTGGAGCCACGGACCTATGGCCTGACTGTCGGGTATAATTTCTAGGGGACGATTTTTAGGGGACAGTTGCCCTAAATCACCGACCGCTACCCGGCACTCTCTCGCGCCGGGTAGCGGATTCAGACCACGGATCCAACTCAGCCCTGGCGAGCCAACCATGCGTCCATGCGTCGCTCCAGGGCATCCAGCGGAATGGCGCCCACACCCAGCAGCTCATCGTGAAAAGCGCGAATATCAAAGCGTTCGCCCAAGGTCTGCTGCGCCCGTTCGCGCAATTCCAGCATTTTCATCTGGCCTATTTTGTAGGCCAGGGCCTGCCCCGGCCAACCGATGTAGCGATCTATTTCATTGACAATATCCTGCTTGGTCTTACCTGCATGCGCCATAAAGTAGTCGATCGCCCGTTGCCGACTCCAGCCGTAGTAGTGGATGCCGGTGTCGACCACCAGGCGCACTGCC
Source organism: Halieaceae bacterium (assembly GCA_018657645.1). Lineage (GTDB taxonomy): Bacteria > Pseudomonadota > Gammaproteobacteria > Pseudomonadales > Halieaceae > JBALVT01. The sequence continues at coordinate 5,965 of JABHWT010000257.1, forward strand.
CGCCACATGTCGTAGGTCAACTGCCCGTAACGGGAATAGGGGTCCTTATAGAGCCCCAATTGGTAACCAAGACGCTCGGAATACAAACCCCAACCCTCGACAAAGGCGGTTACAGAGCTTAGTTTGCGAAACATGGGCAGCGTATCGATCTCCATCCCCAGGGCAATCTGCAAATGGTGACCCGGAACGGCCTCGTGAACACTCAACACCTCCATCTCGTATTTGGGCCGCACCTCCGGTCGGTATAAATTGACATAGAAGTAACCGGCGCGGGAGCCGTTGGCTGCGGGTTCCATGTAATAAGCGGTGGTAGTATCGGGTGCTATTTCCGCGGGAATCTGCCTGACCCCATAGGGCATGCGCGGCAGGGTGCCAAACAGGTTCACCAATTGTGGGTCTATCCGTTTTGACACCGCCTGGTAACCCTCCAGCAACGCCTCTGGCGTCTCGTAATAAAACTGTGGGCTGTGCCTGAGGAACTCGTTAAACGCGTGCAAATCCCCTTCAAAGCCAACCTGGGTTTTCACCTCCTCCATCTCCAACAAAATTCGAGCCACCTCGCGCTGCCCTATCTCGTGTATTTCCTGTGGCGAGAGGCTGGTGGTGGTAAAGGTTTTAGCGAGGAATTGGTACAACTCCTTTCCCTCCGGCAAAGAACCAATACCGGGACGCTGGCGACTGGCTGGAAGGTAGCTGGAAACAAAAAAATCCTTGAAATCCGTATAGGCAGGTACCACCAGATTGCGAATTGCAGTGCGGCCGGCCTCTTGCAACTCTTCTGCCAGGCTCGGGTCCATCGCCTCAGGCATGGTCCTGAACGGTTGATAAAAGGGGCTGTCTTCGGGGTTCGGAGTGATTATCTTGTCCAGCTGTCCGGGAATGCGCTCCATAACTACACGCGGTTGCACTCTATCGCGGCTAATGCCCTCCTCCAGCAATTCCCGACTTTGGTCCAGCACTACCGGCAGCCGCTTCAAGCGCGATATCCAGTTGCGATAATCGTGTTCGGTTTCGAAGGGGGAGTACTCGGCGATGGTAAAAAGTTGCTGGGGGCCCACGCGCATCGACAGAGTCATCAGATCCAGGCCCAGTGCATGACGCCGCCGCTTGTTCTGCAAAAGTTGAGTCAACATGGCGTGATTGAGTTGGTCCTCGGAACCGAGATCTGCCGTATTAATCCTGCCAAGCTCCGAGAGAAAGCGAGCGCGCCGGGCATCGCGTTCGTAGTGGGCAGCCAGACTCCTGTCATTCCAGCGATCAGCGGCACTATGGTCACCCGTGTAACTACGTGTTTCCGGCTCCTGATCGAGGAACCAGGCCCAATGCTCAGTGATCAGTGCCTGTAAATCATCGGCTGGCGCGGTGTAGGCAAAAGCTGCATAATTGAATAACAACAGGGCTAACAACAGACGCATCATTCGGTTCTCCTTAAGTGGGTGCACATTCTATCCGGTTTAGCGGGAACAAGCGCCCTCGGGTATTTTTGTTCGCGAGGATGCTATGTTAGTGTAATCCAGGTTTTTCATCGACAGGGAAGGAAATACAACCATGACTCTACTGATAATCGGGCTAATCATGTTCGCCTGCGTCCACCTGATCCCGTCCATGGCGCCGGCCATTAAGGCTCGCTGGCGCGGCCGATTGGGCGAAGGTGGCTACAAGGGCAGTTTCGCACTGTTGTTGCTGGCATCTTTTGGGCTGATGATAAGCGGCTGGCGTAGCATCGATCCGGGCTTACTATACCTACCGATCGAAGCTCTGCGGCTGCCGGCGTTGGGATTGATTGTCATCGGATTTATTTTAATGGTTACCGCCAGTCGCAACTCCCGACTTCTGCAATGGGTCCGCCACCCTCAATTAACCGGTGTTCTGCTGTGGGCCCTGGCTCATCTGATGTTAAATGGCGATGACCGCTCAACCCTCTTGTTCGGCTGTATGGCAATCTGGTCAGTACTCGAGATATTTGCCATTAATCGGCGGGATGGGGTGTGGATTAAGGGGTCGATTCCAGGCATTAGCGCCGAAATCGTCACCCTCATTATTGGCGTAGTCATCGTTGCTATCACTATGGCCATTCACCCCTATATTGCCGGGGTTAAAGTTATCTAGGTGGCTTGGCCTGGGTCACTGACCCATGTCAACAATTGCCCGGCCTCGAATCTGACCCGCCAGAATTTTTGGTGCAGAATCCAGCACTTCACTAAAGGGCAGATCAAAGGACAGTGACTCCAGCCTGGCTATATCCAGCTCCGAGGCCAGGCGCCGCCAGGCCTCCTGGCGACGGGCCATGGGGGCGTGCACCGAATCGACACCCTGCAATTGCACGTTGCGCAAAATAAAAGGTAACACGGTCAAGGGCAGGTCGGCCCCCTGTGCCAATCCGCATGCAGTGACCACACCACCGTATTGGGTTTGGGCAACAACATTTGCCAGGGTCTTGCTGCCAACGCAATCAACCACTCCGGCCCAGCGCTCTCGCTGCATTGGTTTCCCCGGTTCCGACAGGGTCTGGCGATCAATTACCTCTGCGGCACCGAGAGAGGTGAGAAATTCCGTCTCCTCCATACGCCCGGTAGAGGCAACAACCCGATACCCTAGTCCGGCAAGTAATACCACTGCCACAGTTCCCACACCGCCGGCGGCACCGGTAACCAGCACCTCGCCACGGTCGGGAGTCATACCGCCCTCCTCAAGCGCCATAACCGATAACATGGCGGTATAGCCCGCAGTGCCGATAGCCATGGCCTGGCGACTGGTCAACGACTCGGGCAGGGCCACCAGCAGGTCGCCATTGATCCGTGCACGCTCGGTATAACCCCCGTTGCGATTTTCCGAACAGCCATAGCCGTTCATCACCACCTTGTCGCCCGCCTGGAAGCCGGCGTGGTCGGATTCAACCACAGTGCCGCTAAAATCAACCCCCATAATCAGCGGGAACTTCTGCACAATCGGCGAGGCGTTGGTCATCGCCAAACCGTCTTTGAAGTTTAGCGTGGAATACTCCACCGCAACGGTAACATCACCCTCGCCCAATTCCTGCTCGCCGATCTGCTGATAGGAAACGGAAAACTCGGGGTCGTTGTTGGCGATGAGTGCTTTATAGGTATCGGTCATGGCATGCTCCCTTTTCTAAACCCGGGAGGATAGCGCTTTCGCGCTCCCTCCTGGTGGTGTTAATCAACTTCCTGGTATGTGAAACGCGTCTCAAGCTTTGCTTCATGGGCTTTTCCACCCACCTCAACGTAGGGGTAGATGAAGTAATTCAGTGGCGCACTTGCACTGTTGCCCGATAGAACCAGATCGCGCCCGGTCGTGAAATGAATTCGGTCGGTCGGCTGTCGCCCGTAATACAGTTCGCGCTTCTCCGGATGTTTTGCAGCCTCCGAGGCGTCAATGGGAATCCAACCTTGTTGTGGCAGATAAAACTGCACCCAACAATGATAACCACCAATCACCCCCCCGCGACGGTCCTCGGGTACCGGAAAACCAATCTCAAAACGGGCCGGGATTCCCTCCGAGCGGGCCAGTGATATGAACAGCGCATGGAAGTCCGTGCAATTACCATAGCGTTCGTTGCAGGCCCAGAATGTGTCGCCATTACCCCAGCCACTACCAATTTTTTTGTACTCGACATTGTCCACTACCCAATCGTAAATCGCCCGCGCAGTGGCCGCTTGCGAATCATCGACTCGCAGCTGATGAATTTCCTCCAGTATGGGCTGCAAGATGGGGTGGCCTACGGGCACCAGCTTGTTAGCGGAGAGGAAACTGTCGTGCTCCGCTGCCGATAATTGGCTATTGTCTCCCGCTTGCACAGGCAGACGGATGACGGTCCAACTCAAGGACACTTCGATGGGCGCGTCGACGTTGGCCGGGCGATGGATGTGATAAAAGCCGTTGTTGAATTTGCTTTCCCGGTCTTGCTCCCCCGGCAGCGAGGACTCAAGATTCTGCCGGATAATACGCTGCCCTGCGTGTTCGGCCGGCATCGGAATGTAGATGTCGATCGCTTCATTGGCCGGAAAATCATCGGCCGATACCTGATAGGTAAACTCAAATACGCGGTGGTCCGTAGAGGCGGCAAGGCCCGGCATGGAAAACACGAGGGCTATAAATGCCCACGTCAAAACAGCTTGCATTATTTCTGGTACCCCTATGGCAAATTGATAAACGGGCCGCATTATTCCACAACAATACGGCCAAATCTACACAGTAAGTTAGTGCGCATTCGGGTGGCCGGCCACCGGAATGCCGGCCACTGGAATGCCGGCCACCGAAACACTACTCTTTTTCATTAGACATTGGAGACGGCTGCGAAGGTTAGCTGTTTTGGGCACCATCGCCCGGCCTTCGGCTTCCCTCGCTACAGCCAGTTTTCAGGGGCCCGCCTTGACGCGCGTCCTGCGCGGCAAGGCTCTCCGGCACATCCATGTGCCTACAACCCCTAAAAACAGGCCTCCGCTCGGCGAGCTCAAAGGTGTCCAAAACAGCTGACCTTCACAGCCTACGCATTGAGCCTAGTAGTTTCTGGGGGCCGGCCGGAAGGGCATCAGTTCGTGCCAACGGCTAGATGCCCCGATAGGTTGATCGGCGCGCTATTGCTGGGGCCTGATCAGGTACTTCTCGCCAGTGGCTTGCTTGCCGTAGACCGCCATCGCCTCCAGTGACAGGGCACCCGCCAGGGACACGTCCTGGGTGTAGTGGCTGGCAAAGGTGGTTTTGATTTCTGCCGCGACCCTGGCCCGCATTTCCAGGCCCTTCTCCAACCCTGCCTTTTGCAGGAAGGGCGTTAGCAGAAAACCGCCAATGCCCCAGGAAAAACCAAAGTTACGGCTCAAAACAGTGGGTCCCCGATCCAGGCCACCGTATATATACACCTGTTTGAATACGTCGGAACCATAGCGGTTGTAATCGCCCATCGAGCGCGCTGCTGCGGCCTCCATGCAACTCAGGATATGGCTGGCCAATTTGCCCCCCCCAGTGGCGTCAAAGGCCAGGGTTGCCCCGGTGGCAGCCAGCGCATCGGTAAGGTCGTCCAGGAAGCTGTCTTCACTGGAGTCACATATAAACTTCGCCCCTATATCTCGCAGTATTGCCGTCTGCTCGGGCTTGCGCACAATATTTACCAGGTCAACACCCTCGGCAAGGCAAATTTTGTTCAACATTTGTCCCAGATTGGAGGCCGCCGCCGTATGTACAAGGGCCTTGTGCCCCTCCATTCGCATGGTCTCTACCATGGCCAGTGCAGTCAGTGGATTGACGAAGCAGGACGCCCCCTCCTCTGCGGTAGTACCCTCCGTCAACTCCAGGCACTGAAATACATTCAGGCACCGATACTGGGTGTACATGCCACCACCGATAACACCCACCATTTTGCCCATCAGGGCCTGCGCCGCGTCCGAACTGCCTGCAGCGACCACTCGCCCGGCACCCTCATTACCCACAGCCAGGGAGTCACCTATTCTCGCCGACACCATTCTCATCAGTTTTTCCGGGATATCTGCGCTGATGACCGGGCGCTCCGCAGTACCACTTTGCCGGGCACTGGCCATATCAGCAGGGCCTACCAGCAAGCCCAGGTCCGATGGATTAAGCGGCGCAGCTTCCACTTTCACCACCACCTCATCGGGTCCCGGATCCGCTATGTCGACATCCAGTAGCGATAACTCCAATGTATTGTCCTGGGTTACCAGCGAGCGTAGTTCCAAACTTGAATATGCCATTAATAATGTCCTGATTGATTGTTGTAAATTTAAATCCCGGCTCATGATCACCTCTGTGTAATGCCTCGGCATTATTCAGAGGTGGCCTTCAAGTGGGATATGAGAATCCTACCGTCTTTTCCGTATAGTCCCACAATTGCGCCGCCGCCTCCTCATCCCTGGCCCAGGCCTTGGGGGGTATCTGTTTGCAATTATAGAAATAACCACCGGATGTGGCCGCCACCTCATCACTGGTACACAGATAAAGAGAGGACTCGGCTCCCTTTTCCGGCGTCCTGAAAAATGGCTTTAACAGCACGGGTAACAGGCTAGATACCAGCCCCTTGTTTTGCAGGCCAAGCGAGGTAGATACCGCACCCGGGTGCAAACTGTTAACTGTAATACCCTGCCCTTCAAGCCGACTGGCAAGACTACGGGCGTACAAAATGTTGGCCAGCTTGGAACGACCGTATTCGCGAAAAGTCTTAAACCCACGCTCGGCCTGCATATCGTCAAAACCCATGCCCCGAACAAAGTGGTGTGCATTCGATGCCACCATAACAATGCGCGCCTTCTTGGCCTCCATCAGGGCGGGCAGCAGCAAACCGGTGAGCAGGAAGGGTGCGAAATGATTGACCGCCAGGGTTTCTTCAAATCCATCCACCGTTTCCCGCCGCGAGGTATTCACAATTCCGGCGTTATTCAATAGTACGTCCAGTGGCCGCTGTAAGGACAAAAATTCCGCCGCGGCCCGACGCACGCTGGACATATCCGCCATATCCATGATGATAACAGTAGGCTCGGGGCCGCCGGCTTCCCGAATTTCGTCACCCAGCACCCTGGCCTTGTCTGCACTGCGACAAAACAGTGTCAGCTCGGCACCCAACTCTGCCAGTGCAATTGCCGAGTGGCGGCCAATGCCCGCTGTGGGCCCGGTAATGGCAACATGTTTTCCCTGCATCGTCTCGTTAGTTTCCCAGGTTTTAGCCGGCTTGCATTCTAGAAGATTCGTTTCCGCCAGTGCAAGCTTAAAACTAGATAGTGCACATCCGGATGTCCGGCCACCGGCAACGCTACTTTTTTCACTAGACATTGGAGACGGCTGCAAAGATTAGCTGTTTTGGACACCATCGCCCGGCCTTCGGCTTCCCTCGCTACAGCCTGTTTTCAGGGGCCCGCCTTGACGCGCGTCCTGCGCGGCAAGGCTTTCCGGCACGTCCATGTGCCTCCAACCCCCAAAAACAGGCCTCCGCTCGGCGAGCTCAAAGGTGTCCAAAACAGCTAACCTTTACAGCCTCACCGTTGAGCCTAGTAGTTTCCTGGAGCCGGCCATCCGGGGGCCGGTTATCCGAATACGCTCTACCCAGCACCGATCAAAACGGATTGTGACACATCTCGGTCAAGCCGCTATAATATGCGCCCCATTTTCGACACGCGACCGACAGGCAACCATGGCCCAGTTTGATAAAGACAACCAACCCTTTGACGAGGATGGCATTGCCCGTCACATCGAGTCCGCACTGGCGGTAACCGAGCCCGGCGGCCTGATGCTGAACATCAGCTACCAATTGGTTAAGCGCATGTTCAATCCCATGCTGGTAGGCACTGACAATATTCCGGACCGCCCCTGCCTGTTTGTCGGCAACCACTCCCTGTTTGCCCTGGATGGCCTGGTGCTGGCGCCGCCGTTATATCAGGAGCAGGGCCGCTTTTTGCGCGGTCTGGGGGACAAGTTTCTATGGACGCCCGCCACCGAGCAGAAACTGCTGGACCAGGGCGCGGTCATCGGTCACCCGGATGTCTGCGCAGCCCTGATGGAGGATGGTCGCGACCTGCTGGTATTTCCCGGCGGGGCCCATGAAGCGGCCAAATCCACGGACCAGATGTATACCCTGATGTGGAAGCAGCGATACGGATTTGTCAGGCTGGCAGCCACCCACGGCTACACAATTATGCCGATGGGCCTGGTGGGCCCGGACGAATTCTATGGCCACCTGATGGAGGGCCACGAGCTTCCCAACTCACCACTGGGTGGCATTCTGAAGCGCCTGGGGCTACTGACCGACGATACCCGCACCGACATGCTACCCCCTATTCCCATGGGCTTACTGGGTTCTTTGCTGCCCAAACCACAGCGCTGTTATATCGGCTTCGGGGAGCCGGTGGATCTGGCCGCACTGAAGGGAAAAAACCTGACCAAAAACAAGCTGACCGCCATTCGCGAACAGGTGGCAGAGCAGATAGATACGCAGATCAGCGAAATGCTGCGGGTGCGCGAACAGCAACGCGGTGAAGACGGCCTGTTGCGTCGGATACTGACGTTCTGATTCCTGTGCTGTCGCATATAGAGGGCGTCATTTTCGATCTCGATGGCACGCTGGTCGATTCGCAACTGGACTTCGCAGCCATTCGCCGGGAAACGGGGTTCGCCGAGGATACAGACCTACTTGCGCAACTGGAGAGTCTCAGCTGCGAGACTGAACGCAGCCGTGCAGAAGCCATCATCCATCGCCACGAAATGCAGGGAGCCCGAATAGCGCGGTGGATGCCAGGGGCCCAGCAATTAATTGAGCGCCTGCAGCGCGCCGGCATGCCGACCGGCATTGTCACTCGCAATAGTCGCGTGGCTACGCACCATACGCTCAGCGCCTTGTCGATAGAATCCATTGATCTGATCACTCGGGAAGATGCGCCGCCCAAACCCAATCCGGAGGGGCTGCTGTCGCTGGCCCACAAATGGGCGATCGCTGTTGATAAGCTGATATACGTCGGGGATTACCTGTTCGACCTCCAGGCCGCCGCCAACGCGGGCATGGTGTCGGTACTGTATGCCCGGCCCGAATTTGCCGACGACGCCGACATCGTCATTGACCACTTTGACCAACTGGCGGATTTATTGGCTGTTGATGCCAGAATGGAATAGCAGCGCGCAGAAAAAACGCGGCCGGCACGATACGACACTGTAAATGACTTCGTTCATGGACTCGATCAAGGTGCTCCTGTACTGAGACGTACACCAGAGAAACTGCGGTTCCTGTGAAGCTCACGCAGCCATCCACCTCGACTTTCGGTCGCAGAAGGCTTTATTTATTCTGCCATCACCCGCGCCAGGCGCTCGGGCTGACGCCAGGTATTCCCCATCAGGCGAGCAAAATAGACACAAGCCAGCGCCAGAAGCGACACCACAAATGCCCACCAGGATACCTTCGGGCCAAACTGGTAGACCATGATTATAAAGTACTGAGCGATGAGCATTGCCCAGTGCAGTGAGACCGAGGTAAACATCAGCCAACGTGTATCACCGGCGCCGCGTAGTGCCCCGCCAGAAATAAGAATAATGGCATCAGCCATCATGTAAGTGGACAAGCCAATCATCATATAGCTTGCCAGGTCGCGGATTTCGGAAAAGTCTCCCACTGGCGGCGTGAACACCTCCACCAGCGGTACCCGGTACAGTATAAACAGCAGGCACAGGGTGGCCGAATAGCCCAGGGCCAGTATAAATCCGGCGGCAATGACCTGATTGACCCGCGTCATGTCACCGGCGCCAACAAACCGGCCAATAAGGCTCATCACGCCTATATTGAGGCCTATCATGGGAACATAGGACAGCATATCCCAGTTAAACACGATGGCCATAGAGGCACCCTGTGCCACGCCAAAAGACTGGAACATCAATAGAAACAGGTTGAAGGTTGCCACGTTCATGAACATTTCCAGGCCAGCGGGGGTACCCAGTCGCAAATAGCGGCGAAAAATACCGCTGTCAAACCGAAATGAGTCGAGTACCGCAAACCTCTCCCGGTGCTCCCGGGCCAGGAAAAAGGCAAAAAACAGACCATTGGCAAAAACCAGCGCCACTACCGTGCCCGCTGCAGCGCCGCCTATGCCCAACGCGGGCATACCCAGCTTGCCGAAAATGAGCACGTAGGACAGCGGCACATTCATTAACAGACCGGCGACATCACAGATCATGACGACCCGTGTACGACCGATGCCGGCAAAATAGGAGGCTATACAGCACTTGGACAAGGTGAAAAAGCTCCCCCCCATCAAAACATAAAAATAGGTCTTCTCCAGAGCAACCTGTTCTTCAGCATGGCCCATGGCGGCGAAAACGTCGCCACCAAAGTAGGTTGCAATGGCCAGTATAGGCAGCGCCAATAGCGCCATGACAAGCCCCTGACTCACCACCCGAGGGCACTTGCGTAACTCGCCGGCACCGTAATACTGGGCGACCAGCGCATTGGCATAGGCCAGGATTCCGATAAACAGCGAGACACAGAAAAAAGACGCAATCCCGCCGCCCATGGCGGAGGTGATATGCACCGCATCGATTTTCGACATGAACCAACGGTCGGTAAACACCATGACCGCAAAGGCGCCCTGCGACACAACCATCGGCAGCGACAGACGGAATAATTCTCCAAGCGTGGTTAGGGATAACATCGATCTGTACCTCACAACCCCCAGCGAGGAAGGCTGCAATCCGGGACACCGTTCACCGCCCTCGCCCCGTCAACTACGGGGCGCAAGGGCAGAGGCGGTTTAATCTGGCCTCCATGCCAATGAGTGGACGGCGCGGCCAGGCATATTTTCTGGGCCATTAAATTTTACTGAGCGCCCACCACCATAGCGACCACCTGCTCAAAGGCGTTGTCGGCGATCACCCTCATTTCGGCATCCGTGCGATCCTGAATGGGGTGTTCCACAAACACTTTATAGGGGTCAAAGCCCAGAGAGCGCGCCTGCGCTTCACCGGCCTGACGAAACGCCTCCGACACAATGTAGCCGCCTGGAATACCACGCCCTTCCAAATCCATGATGTCATGTAGACTACACGACGTGCAGGATCCTCAGTCGGCCAGGGCCTCGACCACCGCATCACACTCAGTCGCAATTTGCTGTAATACAGCCACCGGGGCAACCCGGGTCATGGTCGGCTTGCTGTAGCGTTTGATGTTCGCGCCGCGCTCAACAAACAGTGCTTCAATGCGGTCCAGCAGAACATCACCACGGGGCTTGTTAATGTCCAACAGGCCTATGGTTGCTCCCTCCAGAGCACTGAGCCGCGGCAACAAAGACCGTGCAGCCGAGTTAAGCTGTGCAGTGGGGTCCAAAACAACTTCGTTCATGCTAAAACCTCTCTAGTTACTGGTGAACTGCCAAAATCGCCACTGGCCAGCCATCCACCAATAATAGCGGAAAACAGGCCAGCTGTACCGCCGGCCCTAACGATATTCAGGCCATCGGGTTTAAACTTGGACAGGGTCATATCTTTAACAAACTCGGGCATGCCCTCGGCAATACCACCAACTCCCGGCATTAATTCCGAACCCGGCCTTTGCATTAGTTCCGCAAGACACGCCTTGACCTGGGCTTTACTCCAGTTGGCATTTCTAAACACACGCTCGTGCTCCGGAGACACTACCAGAAAAACGTCGGACATCATGCACAACTTGGCGTGCCCCACCACGGCCAGGCTCAGGGCAAAACTGCGACACAGGGATTCCGGGTCGCGCGACTTCTGATCGACGACACCCTGCACCCCATCGGCCGCAAACAAGGTCACAGTAGACGCATCGGGGGCGAAGCCGCGCTCGACCGACAGCGATTCCCAACAGGAGTTTTCCTCGTCCTCGGCAAAACAAAAACTGTACTTGCCCGGGTTGCCCAGTGTGGATCTATCGACCCCGCCGGGCTTGCCGCCACCTACATTGCGAATAATCAATTGCAGCGCCCTGCCGATAGTTGCATTGGCCCGGTTGCCCTGGCCCAGAGCATTGCCACCGGCGTTCATGCCAATGGCGCCGGCGATGGGGCCATTCACAATAATCATCGGCCCTGAGAACCAGGTGGTAGCCAGTAGCCCATGCATGCAAAAGGTGTCTGTGAGTGCCGCCTCCAGCGCCGCAATGACCACTGGCAAGTACTCGGGTTTACACCCCGCCATTACCGCATTAATCGCGGCCTTTTCTACCGTGCAGGGCTGCAGGTCCGGTGGCACAGTACCGATGATATCGGCGGGATCGCGCTTACTACCGGCCAGCATTTTCATCACCCGCAGTTCGGTGGGCGGTACCAGCGGCAATCCATCGCTCCAGCCCCGGTCGTAGCAGGCCTCAACAACATCCTCCTGCTCGGCAATCTCCACCTGGCGTGATTGAAACGTCACGTCACCGAATTTCAGCGCCAGCTTTTCTGGCATTCCGGGGTCGACACTTTTAGAACCGCAACCCGGACGAAACGCTGGCAGTTCGCCAGCCAACGATTCCAATTCCAACAATCGCAGCCAATCGGAGCGGTCCCAGCCCACCGTTCGATCGACTTCGGTTTCGTCGCGAAATCGAATCAGGGTAGGCACCGTTTCAATGGCCAGGCGGTAAGACTGCTCCAGTGAGCGGTCATCCCCCACCTGCGACGCACTGCGGGGAAATCCAGGGTCGTCCTGAGTCCATATCTGCAAAGAGAAACCCGCCTCCTCGAGTTCTGTCACAACGGGCTCGATCAAGGTGCACGTGGGGCACTCTCGCTTGAGTACCATGACATAGTGATCATCAACCGCCGCCATACCATTGCCCTATCAAAATTAAACGACCAGAGTAACACGCCCCGGAGCGATCACAAGCCGTGTCGAGCGGCGATTATTCAAATCCATACCGGCGGGCCCATCTGCTGTTAGAATAGCCCATTAACCCATCATCCTCGGGGGTCAGCTAAACGTATGAAAGCCCTAATTATTGTCATTACTGCCCTGGCCGTAAGCCATGCTTCCCTCGCGGCCACCCGCACCTATGCCACCAAGCCCAAAAACATCATCTATGGCACGGTCGAGCATATAGAAAGGAAGGAAATAGCGCCCTCCCTTGAACACAGCGCCGTCATGGGCGGGGTGTTCGGTGCCCTACACGGAGGCGCCAATAATCGCGACCCGGCCCTGGCCGCTGCCACCTTTACCGCCATTGCGGAAGCCTACGGTGCAGCGTACTCCTATCGCATTCAGACCCAGCGGGGCGAGAGTATCACCGTCATCACCCGCCAACCCGGATTTTACGAGGGCGATTGTGTGACCGTAGACACTACACCTCCCGTCAATCTGCAGCGGGTCGCGCTCAGACATTGCGAACGCGATTAGTCGGCACCTGGAAAGCAGTATAAGATGCGGTGTTGTATCGCTACCCATCAGCGAACCGAGGATAGGGAATGAGCTGGATTACCAAAGGCGAGAACAGGAGCGAGGTCATGGCCATCCTACCTGATCTGGCCAGCCGCTTTGATTGTCTTTATGAGCGACTGTGGCAGTTGCCGCAAATTCCAGCCACCACCCTGGAGCTGTGCCGTCTGCGATTGGCGCAACTGCATGGCAGCGAGGCGGACTGGCAGCGGGAGGAGCAACCCATTGCTATGGCAAGGCGCGCTGCGCTTCCCCGCTGGCCCGAAGCGGATGCTTTCACTGCGGCGGAGCGTACCTGCCTTGAATTTACCGAGACCTACGCCATGGATGCCCAGGCCATCACCGATGAGCAAGCGGCGGCGGTGGTCCAGCACCACGGCGAGGATGGATTGGTGGCGCTGGTTGAGGCACTGGGAATTCTCGATGGCATGACCCGACTAAGCCTGTTGTGGCAACTGCCCACTCGGGCCGACACTCAAGGGGGTATCACTAAATGACGACCAAGGCACGGGTAAGCCCCCCGGATAATCCCACCGGTAACATCATCCGCGATTCCAACCTGGGATTAGTACCCGAAACCCTGGAATCTTACATGGCTTTAAATCGTGCGGTGTGGGAAGACGGCCCCCTGTCAGCTGCCGAGGTGGAGATGGCACGGCTCAGGAATGCGCGCAAGGTCAACTGTGTGTTTTGCAAGAGTGTGCGCTATGACCTTGCCATTGAAGCGGGGCTCACCGAGGACAAAGTGAGCCAAATTAACGACCAGCACCCCAGCAGCACTCTGAACAGCAGGGAAAAACTGATTCTTGCTTACACCGACCAATACCTGGGTGATCCGGGGGCCATAAGCGACTCACTCAAAAATCAACTGCTGGCAACTTTCACCCCACAGGAACTGGTTCATTTGTCGATAGCGGTAGCGGTTTTCAATGGCTTTTCCCGTTGCGCGGTAGCACTTGGCGGCATGCCGGATGAGCTACCCATTATGCAGATTTCTATCCCCCAATAACCCAACAGGTGAATGACCCATGTCCGATACCCTGACCCAACCACTGGCACTCCCCTGCGGCGCAACACTTCCCAATCGATTGGCCAAGGCCGCTATGACCGAGGGTTTGGCGACACCTCAGGGCCTGCCGACACCGGAACTCGAACGTCTGTACGGGCTGTGGTCAGACGGGGGCGCCGGTATGTTGTTGTCGGGCAATATTCAGGTCGATGCCTATCACCTCGAGCGACCTGGCAATGTGGTGATAGACCGCGAGCCCAGCACGCAGATGCAGACAGCTCTGGCATCCTGGGCTACCGCGGCGACCCGCAATGGCAATCATTTCTGGGCTCAGATCAGCCATGCCGGTCGCCAGACTCAAACTAACGTCAATCCGCGCCCCAAGGCGCCCTCGGCGGTGAAGATTGGCTTGCCCGGTGGTCAGTTTGGTCAACCGGTTGAGCTGACCGTGGCGGAAATAGAAGATATTGTTAACCGTTTCGCGATCTGTGCCGCAGCTGTCAAAGCGGCGGGGTTTACAGGGGTGCAGATTCACGCCGCACACGGCTATCTGCTATCGCAATTCCTGAGCCCCAGAAGCAATCAACGCAGCGATCAATACGGCGGCGAACTTCCCAACAGGGCGCGAGCACTGCTGGCGGTTGTAGATAAGGTGCGTGGCGCAGTGGGCCCTGATTTTCCCGTTTCGGTAAAGTTAAACAGTGCCGATTTTCAAAAAGGTGGTTTCGACTTCCAGGATAGCCTGCAGGTCGCCCAGTGGTTGCAGCAGGCCAGCGTCGACCTTATCGAAATCTCCGGCGGTAACTACGAGCAGCCCAAGTTGCTCGGCATTGCCGGAATGGAAGAAGAGGAAGCGCCCCACGTTGCCACCTCTACCCTGATGCGGGAGGCCTATTTTGTCGACTTCGCCCTGGCCATGCGCGACAAAGTCTCGATTCCATTAATGGTAACCGGTGGGTTTCGATTGCGCGCAGCCATGGAGAAGGCAATCACCTCCGGTAGTGCAGATCTGATCGGACTGGGTCGGCCGATGTGTATAGACACCGATGCGCCGGCGCAGCTACTGGCGGGGCAGGATGAACTTGCACGTTACGAGGATCAGCAGTCGCTGTTACCTGGCTGGCTATCGTTCCTGACACGGATTGGAAGCATCCGCTCGATGGCCGGTTTTGCCCTGCAGTTCTGGTTTTACGCACAACTTGATTCGCTGGGACGGCATGGCACCGCAGCACCGGATATGTCGGTATTGGCGGCCACGCGCAGGATCATGAAATTGCAGAAGGAGTGGCTCAGCTCACGCTAGAAAATGGATTTTAATGCAATTATTTCAACTAGATACGTCCATATCTTAACCTGGTTTATCTGCTGTGCGTCCTAACGGCAAACAACCGCAGCACTCTGGCAACATGGCGTCCATCATGAACGCACTGGCCTGGGTGTCGGTGATGGTTTTATTGGGCTTTTTCTTCAACGACATGCTGGGCAAGCAGCACAACCCCAACCAGGCGCTCACTACCCAATATAGCCAGGAGAAGGTGCGTGAGGTTAGCCTCAAGCGCAATAAAAACGGCCACTACATCACCAGCGGTAAACTGAACGGCCAGCCGGTGGTGTTCATGCTCGATACCGGCGCCACCGGTGTTGCGATACCAGCCCGCATTGCGGCCCGGCTTAAAATCAGGCGCGGCAGCCCGTTCAAGGTGCATACAGCGAATGGCACAACCACCTCCTACGCCACCCGACTGGACAGCGTGAGTGTCGGGGAGATCGAACTCAAGGATGTAAATGCCGGTATTGTTCCGGGGCTTGGGGGCAGCGAGGTGCTACTGGGCATGTCGTTTTTGCGCCATATCGAATTCACCCAGCGCGGTGACACCCTGGTATTGCGGCAGTATCTCTAGCCAGAGCGTATTCGAATGGCTGCCCCCCGGAAGGCCGGCCCCCGGAACCTGCTAGGCTCAATGCGTAGGCTGTGAAGGTTAGCTGTTTTGGACACCTTTGAGCTCGCCGAACGGAGGCCTGTTTTCAGGGGTTGGAGGCATATGGACGTGCCGGAAAGCCTTGCCGCGCAGGGAC
>JABHWT010000264.1 GCA_018657645.1 Halieaceae bacterium
CGCGTAGTCAAGCCTGGTGGAAGAATGATGTGGTCTGTTCCGTTTGTTCCAAACTCGCCCACAAATATGATTCGTGCAAAAATCGTAGGGCAAGATATCGAGCACATAATGCCCCCAGAGTATCATGGCGACCCTGTGGCAAAATCAAAAAAAGGTATATTGTGTTTTCAACATTTTGGATGGGAAATGCTGGCACAGATGGTAGAAGGAGGCTTTAAGGACGCTTATGCCATGTGTTATCAATCAATAGAGTTCGGGTATTTGGGCGGAGAGCAGTTTTTATTTGTTGCCACTAAATAGAACGGTGGCAGCGGGTAGGAACTCCCCCGACATCGGAAGCGGTACTGGCTGCCTCCAGGGTCAACTTGGGATGCAAATCAACGCCATTGATATATATGCATGTTGCTATAGTCAGTTTGCTCCATTACTGGGCTATTACTCTTCCAATGGCCTATTAAGCAACAGCAGTATCATGGACGGGTCGATGCTGGGGAGCTCCAGGTCTGGTACTAGGCAACCGGCTTTACCACTTTTTCGCAAGTTCCTCTGGTGTTCGCCCTGAACGCACCAGAGTAATCAATTGTTCTCGAAACTCCGTTGGATATCGCGCAATCGCTTTATCCATAATAGATGGACTTCCCCCGATATCCAGACACTGCCCAGCCTCATAATGAGGCCTGTTCAAAGGCCTCTGGGCTGACCCCGCCAATGTGGCTGCGACGTAACCGGTCATTCTGAGGCGTTATTCTTTCTCGCCTAACACGTCGTTACCATTCTTCTTTTCAACCACTGGAGAACAACGATGACCACTTCAACCATTGCACTGCCATCACCCCTACCGCTCAAGCCCAAAAAGCGCATCCAGCGTACCCGAGGCCAATGGAAATCACTGGTGGATGAATTCACGGCCAGCGGGCTCACCAAGGTAGCGTTTTGTAAAAAAAGGGGTATCGCCACCAGTTGTTTCCACCGGTGGCAGCAAGTATTTGCGGGGCAATCTGCCGCAGGCGAATTCATCGACATCACCGAGCCTATTGCTGCGGTGGCCTCGCTCCCTTCTGTCGAGGGCAACGCCGATTGGCAGGTGGAACTGGAATTGGGTGCCGGTATGTTTTTGCGATTGCGCACACGCTAATGTTTTTCCCGGAGTCCCAGGTCAGGATCTGGCTCTATGCCAAACCCACGGACATGCGAAGATCCTACAATGGCCTGGCGGCGATGGCCAAAAATGTAATAGGAGAGGACCCGTTGGGTGGGCACGCCTTTGTGTTTATCAACCGTCGCCAAACACAGATCAAGATTTTGTATTTTGATCGCAGCGGATTTTGTATTTGGGCAAAGCGGTTAGAAGAAGGGCGCTTCAACTATAACAAATCGGCGGGTGAGAAGCAGGCGCTGAACTGGACAGAGCTCAAATTGATCATAGAGGGCATCGAGATCAAAAATACTCTGCAAAGAAAGCGCTATCGCCACCCTCAGTCGAACTAATTTGGTATAATCCACAGCCATGGAAATGGCAGAAACTAAACGTAATGAGCCCTCAATCGAGGCGCAAAACCAGCAGGTTTTGCTCGATCAGTTGCGTGTCGCTGTAGACCAGAAAGAGGAGAGAATCCAGTCCCTTGAACACCAGCTAAATTGGTTTAAACGCCAGGTGTTCGGCGAGAAATCCGAAAAGCGGGACATGACGGATAACCCCTATCAACAAACCATCGCCGACCTACTCAAAGAACTGCCTGAGATACCGAAACAGCCGGACGAAGAAAAGAAAACCGTCAGCTATCAGCGGGGCAAGGCCAAAAAGAACGCATTGGACGGCTCCCCGGATGACAGTGGCCTGCGATTTGACGACAGTGTACCAGTCGAAGAGATTGCTCTGTTGGCACCTGAGCTTAAAGGCCCAGATGCAGATGATTACGAGATTGTAAGCTACAAGGTCACCTACCGACTGGCGGAACGCCCTGGCAGCCAGGTGATATTGAAATACACGCGACCGGTGCTCAAGAAAAGATCCAGTCAGCGCCTTATTACCACGCCGGCACCAGACAACGTGCTGGACAAGAGCTTTGCCGATGTGAGTTTCCTGGCAGGCATACTGCTAAACAAGTTTATGTATCATCTCCCACTGCACCGGCAACATCAACGTCTGGAGCACAATGGGGTCAAGGTGGCCCGCAGTACCCTGACCAACCTGGTCAGGCGCAGTATTGACCTGTTGAAGCCGGTTTGTCAGGCCCAATTACGCCAGCTGTTACGCAGTCGCGTTCTGGCGATGGATGAAACACCGATCAAGGCAGGGCGAAAGAAGAAAGGGAAGATGAATCTTGCCTATTTCTGGCCAATTTATGGCGAGCACGATGAGGTTTGCTTTACCTTCTCAAAATCGCGGGGCATGCAACATATTCTGGATCAGTTGGGTGCGTTTGAGGGCACTCTGGTCACCGACGGCTACGGAGCCTACGAGAAATTTAAAAAGCAGAATCAGGCATTGACCCACGCGCAATGCTGGGCGCATTGCCGGCGGAAGTTTGACGAAGCGAAAGAAGCTGAGCCTGAATCGGTCGCTGTGGCGCTCGCTTATATCGGCCGGATCTATGAGCACGAGGCTTACCTGCGTGAAAAAGCCATCGATGGTCGGGAGAAACTGAACTATCGTACCGAGAACAGCCTGCCAGTCGCCGACGCCTTTTTTAGCTGGTGTTTCAAACAGCGCCAGCGAATAGATTTGGTGAAGAGTAATCCGCTGTCCAGGGCGCTGGCCTACGCCATGAAACGAGAACAGGCACTCAAAGTGTTCCTGAGTGATCCCGATGTTCCGCCGGATACCAACCACTTGGAGCGGGCCTTGCGCGTCATACCGATGGGACGCCGCAATTGGCTGTTTAGCTGGACTGAAGCCGGTGCAGAACACGTGGGCATCATCCAAAGCCTGCTGGTGACCTGCAAACTGCACGACGTGAACCCGTACGAGTATCTCGTCGACGTCTTGCAGCGAGTCGGCAATCATCCGGCTTCGCGGGTGGAGGAATTGACGCCAAGGTTGTGGAAAGAGCATTTTGCAGATAACCCCTTGCGATCGGATCTGGAGAGGCTTACAGATGGCAGATAGGGTGACCTATCAACAATGGCTGGAGAGCGCTGAAAAGGTTCAGTCGATTGCTGCCGACACCTCCTTGGAATTATGGCAAAAAGCTCATAGGGTAAACGAGGCATATGCAGGGCTGGCGCTGGAAGGGCTGCGATCTAAACATCGGCACAAGCTATTGGCCGCATTTGGAAAAGTGAATGCCGTGTTCGCCCGCTACACGCTCAATAGCTTTGATGAGTATGAAAAAATCACGGAGAGTGATCTGAAAGAGATCATCAAAATTGTCAGTTCTTTGGCTCCACCCAGATTAAAATAATCAAGAAAGCAATAACGGTCTAAAATGACCGGTTACGTCGTAGGCATTCAATTGCGGGCCAATATGCCTTGGCTCCTCGTGCTTACCATAAGTACTTTGGTAATAAGAATTGGCATCCATATTCTGACCGATGTGTCTCCCTGGTTCGGTATTATCGAAAGTAGCTTGGGGGTGGCTAGCATCCATATCTTCTCCGATATGAGCTGCTCCTGACTCGCCGCTAGCGGAGTCATGGTGATTTCTGGAATCCTCCCGATTAGCGCTAGTGACTAAGCCCTTGTTGGCTGGTTTTAAACCGAGTTCAGAGGGGTTTTGAGCTGAGGGAATGCTGGCTGGGGCATTATCAATGGTTAGCTTCCTAGAGAGCTTTATCTGATCAGGAGAGCGGTCAGGTGTGGCTTCGCGAGCCCTGAAAATAGCGAAATAAAAAAGGACGCAACACCTATCGTCAGTACTGCCAGAGCTC
>JABHWT010000157.1 GCA_018657645.1 Halieaceae bacterium
GATATCGCTGAGGTCATAGAAAAATGTCTGGAACGGGTGCCAGTAGTTGAACCCAGCTCCCTCTCTGTGGTCGAATTAGCTGATGCCGACGCTAGGCGCGTAGCGAAAGAACTGATAGCTGGCGCAGAGCGACAGGTAGGGGAATATAGAAAATGGAACTAATAAACACGATTGCAATTACGCTGGCTACTCTGGCAATACTGGTGGCCATTCACGAGTGGGGCCATTTTTGGGTGGCTCGCCGCTGTGGGGTGAAAGTCCTGCGGTTTTCCATTGGCTTTGGCAAGCCCCTGTACACGTGGCGCGACAGCCAGGATACCGAATATGTCATCGCCGCAATCCCCCTTGGCGGTTACGTCAAAATGTTGGACGAACGCGAGGGAGAGGTACCTGTCAATCAGCTTGATAAGGCTTTTAATCGGAAACCGGTATTGCAACGCATAGCCGTGGTATCTGCCGGTCCTCTGGCTAATTTGGCACTGGCTGTTGTTGCCTACTGGTTCCTTTTTATGGCTGGAGTCACGGGTTATGTCCCGATTATAGGAGAAATTCAGCCAGATTCAGTAGCGGATGTTGCCGGATTGGAGTCTGGCCAGGAGATCGTCGCAGTGGACGGGGTGGAGACACCGACATGGCAAGCTCTCAGTTTCGCTTTACTGGCTCGTCTGGGAGATAGTGGCAACATACGTTTTGCCGTAAAATATCCTGGCTCGAGCGTTGTTTATGAATCTGAAGGCGTGCTAGATCGTTGGTTGGTCGATCAGGAGGAGCCCGATCTGTTTGGTGGTTTGGGCATACGTATGTACAGACCGGCAGTGCCACCGGTTATCGAGCGAGTGGTAGAGAACGGACCGGCCGCCCGTGCCGGTTTGATGGTTGGCGACAGGATTCTTCAGGCGGATGGGGTGGTAATGCCCCTGTGGCAGGATTGGGTCGATTACGTTCGGGCCAGGCCGGAGCAGACCATAAGACTGGATGTTCAGCGCAAGGGACAAACCGAACAATTGGTTATTGTGCCCGACGGCGTTACAGAGGAGGGTGGAGACAGCGTAGGCCACGTGGGGGTATGGGTCGTCATACCCGAGGTGCCGCCGGAAATGGTACGCCAGTTTGATCGCGGGCCGGTGGAGGCGGCGGTTGCCAGCGTTAAGCGAACCGCAGAGCTGGTGGGATTTACCTTCAGCTCCATAAAAAAGATGGCAATGGGTCTAATTTCACCAAAAAACTTGAGTGGTCCCATTACCATTGCTAAAGTGGCGTCCGCTTCTGCTAAATCGGGGCTGGAATCTTATATTGGCTTCCTGGCTCTACTGAGTGTGAGCCTGGGAGTTTTGAATTTGCTGCCTATTCCAGTATTGGATGGGGGGCACCTTATGTATTACGCTCTGGAGCTATTGGCGGGGCGCCCAATACCTGAGAAAATACAGACCCTTGGCTATCAACTGGGTTTGTTCATTGTCCTGGGAATTATGTCTATAGCAATCTATAACGATATTTCGAGACTGTAGCAGAGCGCAAGAGATCATAAGTATAAACAAACGTAGAGTTGACCTTATCCAGTGGTTATATATTTGAATAAGTACCATCACAAATTTGCAGCTATCGCGCTGTTGTTATTGGCGCAGCTGACATGGGCTCAGACTTTTATCATTTCTGATATACGGGTCGAGGGTTTGCAGCGTATCTCTGCGGGCAGTGTCTTTGCAGCCATGCCGCTGGCGGTGGGTGATGTTGTTGAGCAAGGTGGCATTCGGGCCGCTGCGCGTAGCCTGTTTGCCACCGGAAACTTCGATGATATACAGATTGGTCGCGATGGTAATGTGCTCGTTGTCATGGTGACCGAGCGCCCAAGTATTAGTGAAATCAATATCGAGGGTAACAAGGCCATTGAAACCGAAGCCCTATTGGATGGATTGCGAGGCGCTGGATTGGCCGTCGGAAAGGTTTTCCGGCGTTCCACCCTAGAGGGAATGCAATTGGAATTGCAGCGCCAATATGTTCAACAAGGGCGATATGATGCGAACATCGAAACAGAAGTGCTGGCGGAGCCGCGTAATCGCGTATCTGTCAATATCGATGTTGACGAGGGTACTGTGGCGTCGATCAAGCACATTAATGTTGTTGGCAATGAAATATTCAGCGATGAAGAACTTACCGACCTGCTTGAACTTAAAACCACGGGTTGGTTGTCTTTCTTTAGGAACGACGACAAGTACTCCAGAGAAAAACTAACAGGCGATCTGGAGAACCTGGCCTCCTACTATATGGACAGGGGATACCTGGAGTTCAGTATCGACTCGACCCAGGTGTCGGTGTCACCCGACAAGGAACAAGTGTATATAACGGCAAACATTACAGAGGGAGAAAAATATACGGTCAGCTCGGTGGATCTATCGGGTGATCTGGTGCTGCCAGTGCCTGATTTGCAGCGCTTTCTCCTGATTGCCCAGGGGCAAACCTATTCGCAGAGACTAGTGACATCAACCGAGGAGTACCTGACTCGACGACTGGGTAATGAAGGTTACAATTTTGCCAAGGTAACTGCGATACCTGAGATCGAAAAGCAAGATAACACCGTGGCGATAAAGTTTTTTGTCGATCCGGGTAAACGCACCTATGTTCGTCGTATTAACTTCAGAGGGAACTTAAAGACGGCGGACGATGTACTGCGCCGGGAAATGCGGCAGATGGAGAGCGCGCCGGCTTCTGCATCGGCAATTGAGATGTCCAGAGTTCGTCTGGAGCGGCTTGGTTTTTTTAGCAAAGCCACAGTGGAAACGCCGGAGGTACCGGGTTCTGAAGATCTGATCGACCTGGAGTTTGAGGTGGAGGAGCAATCCTCGGGCAGCATTGGCGCAAGTTTCGGCTATGCTCAGGATGCCGGGCTGATTCTGGGTCTGAACCTGCAGCAGGATAACTTTCTGGGGACGGGAAAGCGGGTAGGTATCAATTTCAATAAATCCAAATATCAGGACCTGTACAACTTTACCTACACTAACCCGTATTTTACCGAGAACGGTGTGAGCCGAGGCTTTAGCATGTTTTATAGCTCCAGGGATTTGTCCGAGATTAATGTGGCTAGCTATACTCAGGACACACTGGGCGCGTCGATTAACTTTGGCTATCCAATCAAGGAAACGGAACGCCTTGGCTTCAGTTTTGGTGTTTCCCAGAACGAGATTACGGCCGGCCAATATGCGGTACAGGAAATCAAAGCAAGCCCCCGTCTGCAATCTAACGTCCACGATTGGTACGAGACCACTCGTCAAGCAGATGGCAGCTATTCGGCTGCAGAGCAAATATTCCCTGTCAGTGAACTCCCGCCCTCCTATCTGGTTCCACTGGATGAGCCTGGATTCCTTGATGAGAATGGAGACGAGTATCTGAATTTTACAATTACTTCCAGTTGGAGCCAATCTACCCTGAACCGGGGCCGCATGGCAACGCGGGGTTATTCGCAGTCAGTGGCCCTAGAGGTTGCCGTGCCCGGGTCAGACCTGGAGTTTTATAAGCTCACCTATCGCGGGGAGATTTATTTTCCATTTACCGAGAATTGGACGCTGCGTCTGCGTACAGAATTAGGGTATGGAGACGGCTATGGCGATACCACTGAACTGCCGTTTTACGAGCATTTTTTCTCCGGCGGTTTTGGCTCGGTA
>JABHWT010000114.1 GCA_018657645.1 Halieaceae bacterium
AATTGCAAGGATGTTGCTCCAGTGATCATCAGCGCACTATCCAGGAACGTGCCTGGAGTTCACCCATCTGGTATACCCCTGTGGGGGCGAGTGCCGCAGGGGTGCTGAAGCAAGGCGATGCGACAGAAGTGAGTCGCCCGGGCGCCACATAGGCCTCCGCAATGGCAACATTCCTGGTAGCTGCAATCGCTTTTGCCCTTTCTCAATGGGTGTTGAGCATGCTGTTACTGTGGCAAAACGGCCAATGGGGGGTAGGTCAGCGCCTGTTTGGCTTGCTGCAATTGGCGATTGGTTGTTACCTGGTACAGCCCCTGGTGGCTTATACCTCGTGGGGTTGGACGGTGATCGCCTTGTCCACTGCGGTTCCGGGTATGTTCTGGTTATTCAGTGCCAGTGTATTTGATGACCATTTTCGTCTGAAGCCCTGGCAGGTGCTCCTTGTTGCGATCACTGTGGTACTGCCCGCTGCGGGAACAATACTCAATCAGTTTGAAATTATGGGTCTGGACTGGTTATTATTTTCCCTGCCCCAGGGGCTGGAGTTTGTATTGCTGGGATTGACCGCCTGGGAAGCTTTCAAACACTGGCAAATGGATCTTATCCAGGCTCGACGTCGTCTACGTTTCTGGTTTGTGGCCATTAACGGGGTCTACATCTTTGCCTTGATCTTGTTCAGAGAAGTGATGTTTGCCAATCAGGGCTGGTTGTCCAGCTGGCAATACCTCCCTGTGGGAGGCATGTTGCTAGCCATGAATGCCCTTTTGTTACAGTACAAGAGGGACGTTCTTTGGTCTCCTTTGCCCAATAGCACTGTAAGCGTGTATCCAGACGCCGAGCCTGCGGTCGACGAGGCCCTGGTCAGATCACTTCGCTCGATGATGATAGAAGAGTCTATGTATCGTGAAATGGGATTGACCATTGGTCAATTGGCCGGCCGTTTGGAATTGCCGGAATATCGGTTGCGGCAGGCGATAAATCAGGGGCTTGGTTATCGCAACTTCGCTGATTTTCTCAACAGCTACCGTATAGAGGAGACAGTGCAGCGCCTGGCAGATCCCGGCCAGGACGGACTACCGATTCTTACAATCGCCATGAATGCGGGTTTTCGCTCACTGAGCTCCTTTAACAGAGCCTTTCGTCAAGCGCGAAACATGACGCCAACGGCGTACCGTAAGAAACACGCAAAATAGGGGTCGCAGAGCTGCTGTACTTCAATTATGGTGACAAAAGCTGACGGATTTTGAAAATTGCGCAGAACGGATCTCGTTTTTAACCATAATGCGCTGCTTGTGACGTGACGGGCATAGCCCGGGAGAACTCCCATGACAAAAATGTTATTTATCCTGACTTTGATTTTCTGCACTTCGGCACAGGTTAAGGCAGCCGATGCCGATGCTGGGAAAGCCTTGTACGCTACCTGTGCGGCCTGTCATGGTGCCAGCGGTGAGGGCATTGCGGCGATGAATTCGCCGGCGCTGACTGGTCAGAGCGAGGCATATATAGTAAGGCAATTGAGTAATTTCAGGTCCGGGATTAGAGGAGCGGATGCCAGCGACGTCACCGGTATGCAAATGCGCGGTATGGCCGCCACCCTGGTCGATGACTCGGCAATTACCAATGTCTCTGCATACATTGCCAGCCTGCCGGCTGCTGTATCGACCGAGGATACTACCGGAGCAAATCTACGCAATGGTGAGAATCAATACGTCGCCGCTTGTGGTGCCTGCCACGGCGGTGTGGCCCAGGGCAACGACAGTCTTAATGCACCGCGGCTAGCCGGGCTCGGAGCCGTTTATCTCAAGCGGCAGTACCAGAATTTTGCCGCTGGTATTCGCGGTAGCCACCCCGATGATCGGCTCGGACAACAAATGAAAATGATGGCCAGCATGCTTGCTAGTGAGAAAGATCTCGATGATGTTATTGCCTTCATTGGCAGTCGGTAGTGCCGGTGGGTCCGCTTCCATACCAGGCCGTAGTTGCCACGCTGGTATCCATACTGGCGTTTACCGTACAGGCGCAAACCGACTTCGTACTTAACCCGCGCTGTCCTCCCAGTTTTGAAAAAACCCAGAAGGGGGTATGCGAACTGCGTACTATGTATCAGTTCTACGACTCGCTGCAGGACATGGGTGTGGGAGGCACTAAAACAGCTTTGCCAGCCCATCGCGACGGCTTCAGCCCCCAGCAAATAGACCTCGGCCGTTACTTGTTTTTTGATCCCGCTTTGTCAGGTGATGGCTCGGTCTCCTGTGCCAGTTGCCACCATCCTGATAAAGGCTTTAGTGATGATCGAGCGCGCAGCGTAGGCATTCATGGGCATGAGGCCGGCAGAAGCGCACCGACGCTGTGGAATGTTGCCTTCCTGAGACAACTTTTCTGGGATGCCCGAGCGGGTTCATTGGAAGAGCAGGCTCAGGGGCCTTTGTATCACCCACATGAAATGGGCAATAATGAAGCGCAGCTGAGAAAGACCTTAAATGATAACCCTACCTATAGAAACCTGTTTCGCCAGGCCTTCCCTGAAGCGCAATCAGAGGACATCGAGCTAGATCAGGTATATACCCTGCTGACAGCTTTTCAGACGTCCCTGATCTCACTCAACAGCCGCTACGATCGCTATGCGCACGGTTTTCACGCTGCCCTGAATGAGCGGGAGATAGAGGGTATGAACGTGTTTCGCTCTTTCGTGGCGCGTTGCGCGGAATGCCATACACCCCCCTTGTTTACCAATCAGCAGATTGCCGTTATAGGAACGCCGGAACCAGAAGGCAGAGCCTTGGATATAGGGGCCGAGGCCACCTTTGACGCAGTTAAATTGAAAGGTGGATTCAAGGTGCCCAGTTTGCGCAATATTGCCAAAACAGCACCCTATATGCACTCCGGTCGCTTTGCCACCCTGCGCGAGGCTGTCGAGTTTTATACCAAAGGCAGAGGGCATGCCGTTCCAAAGGGTATTAACATGCACTTGCACTGGCATATATGGGAGCCCAATTTGAGCGAGTACGAGTTGGACCGCCTGGTAGATTTTCTGGGGACACTGACCGACGAGGCCTTTACACCACAAGTGCCCGAGCGTGTACCATCGGGTCTTACACCTGTTGGCCGCGCATCAAAGTCTTTAATTGCACGCAATAGATAAACCCAACAAGGAGAAACCTCATGAGTATAGGAAGAGTGCTGACTGTTATCGTCGTATTAGTGGCCTTTGCAGGCGGCATGTTTATTGGCAAAGGTAGTGGCACCAAAGAGCCTGTTATGACCGATAGTGGCGCTGGGGTCAGTTATCTTGCTCCGAGCGCTAAAGATACCGATGGTGAGGACAGTGTTGTGCTCAAGGTTGAGGAACTGGTGTCATCCGGATCTACCACCAATGTAGCTGGTTCGTCCTCGGATTATGCGGTGATTGTGGTTGAAGATGGGCAGTCCATCCAGGAGGCAGTAAAAAATGCGGCTCCACGGACCACTATTCGGGTTATGCCGGGGACATACCATGAAACCGTGTATATCGATAAAGACAATATTCGACTGGTCGGCGTTATCAAGGAAAGCCGTCGCGCAGTATTGGATGGCCAGGACGTGCTCAATGATGCCATCCTTTACAGTGGAAATAATATTGTAGTCGAGGGCTTTCTCATTACCAAATACAAAGGTAATGGGATCATGGGCCAGGCCGGCAACAATTTTGAGATCCGCAACAATATAATTGTCGATACCGGTGTCTACGGCATCTTTCCGCAGCTCGGCCAAAATGGTGTGGTAGAGCTCAATGTGATCTCCGGGATTGAAGATGCAGCGATCTATGTGGGCATGAGTGACAATATTCAAGTGGCCTACAACGAAGTGTTTGACAGTGTGGCGGGCATTGAAATTGAGAACAGCCGTCACTCAATTGTGGAGGGTAATTACGTCTACAACAATACCGGAGGCATCCTCGCTTTCATTACACCCGGGCTGCCGATCAAGACAACTTATGATGTCATTGTTCGCAACAACTGGATATCTGGTAACAATACCAGGAATTTCGGGGCACCGGGCTCAACAGTGGGTGGAATCCCGGCGGGAACAGGGATTATGGTGATGGCGGCCGATGACGTGGTTATCGAGAACAACATCATCACCAACAACAAGACGATAGGCATCATGGTGGTGGACCACGGTACGGCTTCGGAGCTGACCAATGTCACGGTGGACCCGGAGTCTGACCCTAACTCCGACGGCCTTAAGATCCTCGATAATCTCATGTACAACAACGGCTATGACACGATCGATCCAATCAAGGCCATCATGCTGACCGAATTGAAAACAGGCAATCCAGATATTCTGAGGATGGGCCCGAGCAAGGACAGCTGTATCATCAACCGTCATCGTTATGTCACGGTGGGAATCGATGATTTTGCCGAGTGTGGATTTACCCATACTAAAAAAATCGGCAATTACCTGTTGCCACCGGTGGCACCTCGAAAGCGAAGCAACGCTGATGAACGGGGTAAGGTGGCCTACCTGAGTATCTGTGCCGGTTGCCATACCTACACCGGGCGGATGATCGGCCCACCGGTGCAGATTATCCAGGCGCTTTATGCCAATAATCCGCAGGGTATTGTCGATTACATGACCAAGCCCGTGAAAAAAAGAGAGGACTACCCGGAAATGCCACCCCAGGATTACCTGGATGAGGAAACCCGCATGGCGGTGGCCAAGCACATGCTGAGTCGTACCAACTAGCAGGGTGTTTTCGACACACGGTTAGTGCTTACTGCAGCAGCGGGCTCTCTATGTACGGGCCCGCAATTCTAGCCCCGCCCGTAGACAGTCCGCGGACGGCGCTTATCTTTATTGCCCAGACCAAGCTTCGCTGAGTGCCAGTGTGTCTGTACCTATGGCCTGTAGAAGCCTGGATACATCATTCGCCAATTTGTCCTGTCGAGCAGACAACCTGGCATTTTCCTCTTGCAACTCGTCTATTAATGCATCTTTTTCGGCGTGTCGCGCTGCATTTTCAACTCTCGCGTCAATCAGGCTCGCCCGCTGTTCTGATAGCTGCAATTTCTGATTCTTTACAACTTTGGCCAGTACCGCGACGATATCCATCGCGGCCAAAGACTTCCTGTCATTAGTTGCTACTAAATCGGGTACGTCCTCGGAAATAAACCCCAGATACTCCTCATCTCGGGAGTTTTTGTAGACATAGCGGACCGGTTCGAGAGCAGCCAGGGCCACATTGGCTTCCTCGGTGCCCAGTGATTGAATATTATCCTTCAAATTGCGGGAGGAGGCGTTGGTCCAGACGCCCCCTATGGACAGATGTGCACCGTTCCAGACCGAGATGGCCTCATTGACAGGGGTTATCGTGGTGCCGATTCCCAGTTTATTGGATGTCGGCGTGGCACTAAACTGACCATATATTAGCGGCGTTTTCTTGTTGTTGGCTATATAGAGCTTATTGCTGCCTAGCTCCTCATAGCCGGCCTGATACCCGAGAAAGAGATTGGCGGTGCCGGACTGGGCTGCGTAGCCTGCGCCAAAGCCCAGTGCCGTGTTCCTGTTGCCGGTTACGCTATTGATCAGGGCGGCGTAGCCATTTGCAGTATTATAGATGCCACTTGTATTATTTTGTAATGCAGCATAACCATTGGCTGTATTGCGGGTGCCGGTAGTATTTTTTCTCAAGGCTGAAAAACCGCTGGCCGTGTTGCTACCGCCCGTTGTGTTATCAAGCATCGCAAAATAACCATTCGCGGTGTTGTTATTTCCTGTGGTATTGGTGAACAGGGCTTTATAACCGGCGGCTGTGTTGTTCACCCCTTCCGTATTGCTGAATAAAGAGGCATAACCGGCCCCGGTGTTACGGGCTCCCGTAATATTATGAAAAAGCGCAGCGTAGCCTGTTCCCGTATTGGCACGCCCCGTTAGGTTCGAAAACAGGGCGGCATACCCCGTGCCAGTGTTGGTGCCGCCTGTTGTATTGGAGAACAGCGTAGCGTAACCACTCGCCGAGTTGTTTTTGCCCGTCGTGTTGAGGTACAGCGCGGCGCCACCAAATGCAACATTATTACTACCGGTTGTGTTGGAGCGCAGTGCATTTGTACCTGTGGCAACATTGTCCCTGCCGGCAGTATTGGACAATAGGGCCGAAAAACCACTTGCGACATTATTGCTACCCTTTGTATTGGAGCCCAATGCGTCCTCGCCGAAAGCCGAATTGAACTCGCCTGTGGTTAAGGAGTCAAGTGCACCCTCTCCATAGGCCGTATTCGCGGTTTGTGCCACGGCACTGGATTGGGGCAACGCGAGAGCACAGAGCGCAACAACGTATAATCCAATGTCCTTGTCCATGTCGTTCTCCTGACTAGTGATTTAACCTGCAAAAATAGAGTATATAACGGCTAGGTGCTGCCAACCTTCAAATTCTCGGTCACGTTATACCGGAAATAAATGAAATAATCTGGGGGTCCTTGATTAATAGCGCAAATTTCGTCGTCGACCCCCAGAGTTTAAGACATGCATTATCTTAAAAGGTGCCACCGCGTGCGGTCCGCTTTGCCTGCTAATGGGGTAATAACAAGGGCTAGAGGAGATTGGTCATTTATTGATGCGGTTGGGCCTAATGCTCTGGGGTTGCATTTGTCCGTTGTTTGATAAAATCAGGCTAATAGTCAGGCTCATCGAATGACTGACTCGCAGCCTCCATTTCTACTCTGGCCTCTTCCTCAGCCATTTCCTGCGCCATTCTTGCATCTTCTCTTTCTTTTTCCTCAGCCATTCTGATTTCCAGTTCCTCCATTTCCTGGGCCATTCTGGCTTCGTACTTCGCTCTGTCGCTTGCCATTCTGGATTTCTGCTCAGCCAAGTGAGTGGCGTGGTCGACCCTACTGCGGGGGGGCGTTGTCGGTCGAGCCGGTTTATCGGGCAGCATCGAATTCCCCGATGGGGATATCTGTTCAGAATCCACCTGCTCAATGGGAGCGGGCGAGGTATCCTGATTCACCATGATAGATGGCCCGTACCCATTTTCCAGTATAATGAGACCTGCCAATCGCTCGCCACCCTCCTGCCACTGCAGGGCGTAGCTCAATTCGCCCAGTAAGTTTTTGATTGCTCGCTTCACCGGAAGATTGACAATGTTGCAATTAACAACTGGGTTCAGGTCCGGGGGTGTTGATACCGAAATCCGCATACTTGCGCCGATGCTTCGCAACACTGAGCTCAGTGGTTCATTCGATGCTATGATAGTCAGATTCGGCGGTTGATACTCGACCTGGGCCGCAGATACAGGCGAGCAAATGAACGCCAGCCCCCAGAGCAGGGTAGCCAGGATTACACGCTGAGCATGACGTGTATCCCTTGGGTCCGTCTGTGCTCCTGAGTTTAACAAACTCAATCTCCTGATACATTCGGTTGATATAGTAGCCGCATACTAACCCCGGCGTTAATTAAGCGTCAATCCATGGCACCTCGGAATTATACCATGGTAGCTCAGGTTTACAGGTGAATTCAGCAACAAGGCGGTGTTTCACAGGCATGCTGGTGGCACGTCGAGAAATGCCAACACGGAGGCTGGATACGCCTGCAAACCACCGTGGGCGCGGCCTGAGTCCATACATTGATTGTGTTGCGAGGCGCTACAGGGACCAATAAAGCAGGCGAGGGCGCGGGAAGCTCGAGGGTCGACGCGAGTTTGTAGAGGGTAGCGATGGATCCGATAGCGCCTTAGCGACGTATAGCGCGTTGCCTCCCCTCAAACAGGTTTTCTACCTCTTTCATCATGACAGCGCCGAGATCCTCGGCTGTGGCTATTGTTACAGCTTGCTTGTAATACTGCGAAACATCGTGACCGATGCCGATGGCGCTGAGTTCCACACTTGAGCGCGTCTGGATCCAGTGAATGACCTGCCTCAAATGGATTTCCAGATAATCACTGGAATTTGAGGAGAGGGTAGCATCGTCAACCGGGGCACCGTCGGAGATGACCAGGAGAATGCGTCGTTGCTCCGGCCGTGCCAGAAGCCGTGCGTGGGCCCACAACAGGGCCTCACCGTCGATGTTCTCCTTGAGCAATCCCTCGCGCAGCATAAGCCCCAAATTTCTGCGCACGCGACGCCAGGGTTGATCGGCATCTTTGTAGATAATGTGGAGTAGGTCATTGAGTCGACCCGGGTTGTCGGGCTTGTTGTCTGCGATCCACTGCTGTCGGGCGTGGCCGCCTTTCCAACGTTGAGTGGTGAAGCCCAGTATCTCAACCTTGACGCCACAGCGCTCCAGGGTGCGGGCCAAGATGTCAGCGCTCATGGCCGCGACAGCAATCGGCCGGCCGTGCATGGATCCGGAATTGTCGATTAAAAGGCTGACTACCGTGTCGCGAAAATCTGCCTCGGCTTCCAGTTTGAAAGACAGCGGGAGGGCGGGATTGATAACGACCCGCGCCAAACGGCCCGCGTCCAGTAACCCCTCCTCTTGATCGAAATCCCAATAGCGGGTTTGCCTGGCGAGAAGGCGGCGTTGCAGGCGATTGGCCAGTCGCCGCGCAACACCCTGAAATTGGAGTAGCTGGCGATCCAGTCGGTCGCGGAGTTGCGTCAGGTCCTCAGAGGTGGTGAGTTTCTCCGCGCTGATCACCTGATCGTAGGCACCGGTGTATGTTTTGTAATGCACCGTTGGAGACTGAGCGCTGCTATAGGTAGTCTGTGCAGAGGGGCCAGCGGGCATGTCGGCACTGCTTGGAATTGCCTTGTCGTCAGAACTCTTCTTGTCGAGGTAGTGAAGGGTTTCTTGATCTACCGTGGCAGCACGGCCGCTGACGGTCTGGCGGCGATCAGCGGCGTCATCAGTTTGTGGGACTGCTGCCAGCGTGGATTTCTCGCTGGAAAGTTGCGCTTCCTGCTCCTCGTCGCCCTCAGAAACCTCTCCAGCGCGCAAGTCCGCCGGAAAATCCAGATTGGCAATCAGGCTAGTCATGACACTGGCAAAGGCTTCCTGGTTATCCAGGCTGGCTGCCAGATGAACAACCTGGCCCCCCATCTCCCTGTCCAGCTTCGGGCGCCAGGCTGTCATCAACCGCAAAGCGGAAGTGGGCGGTGGCGCACCGGTGATTTTTTCGCGTATCCACAGTGCAATGACATCGGCTAGATCCGCGACCGGAGCGCCAGGTACCGGGTGAGATGGATTGGAAAACTTTTGGCAATAATTTT
Organism: Halieaceae bacterium; assembly: GCA_018657645.1. Classification (GTDB taxonomy): domain Bacteria; phylum Pseudomonadota; class Gammaproteobacteria; order Pseudomonadales; family Halieaceae; genus JBALVT01. The sequence continues at coordinate 9,186 of JABHWT010000114.1, forward strand.
CAAGGCGGGTGGTCAGGTTTGCGGCGACCCCTATGAGGCGTAGCGAACCTAGCGCTTCTACTCTTGCCTGTTCTGCGGCGTCAAAGAGTTTAGCCGCTGAGTGATTAATCGGGCTGAAGGTCCGGTGCAGCGCAGGATCGTGATATCGCATTCGCATGGCCAGGGCATCTGCAGCTCCGCGCAAGTCCGCCACATCCTTGTCGGTCATGTCGGTAGGTGGTTCGGGCAAACTGACAGAGCCGGGTGTAAATGATGAATCCTCAGTCTGTGAAAAGCTGAGTCTCAAGTCAGGGCACTCGGAAAGTGCGGCCACAGCCGCCGCCGTGACCCGCTTAAGACCTTCTTCTGGTGATTCCATGGGGCGCGCTACAGCACCGGCTCCGCAGTCACAGAGTGCGGTAGTTCTGTGCCGAAGCAACGCTGATAGTACTCGGCGATTACAGGGCGTTCCGTTTCGTCACACTTGTTGAGGAAAGTGAGGCGAAAGGCAAACTCCAAATCCTTGAATATAGCCTCGTTTTCTGCCCAATTAATAATGGTGCGGGGGGACATAACACTGGAAATATCACCGTGCATAAAACCACTGCGGGTTAGGTTGGCCATCTCTACCATGGCGGCGGCCGTTTCGCGTCCTTGGTCATCATTCAGGGAGGGAACTTTGGCTAGCACGATACCTAACTCGTCCTCCGCTGCCAGATAATTAAGGGCGGCAACTACACTCCAGCGGTCCATCTGCCCCTGATTGATCTGCTGGGTACCATGATAGAGACCAGTCGTGTCTCCCAGGCCTACAGTGTTGGTCGTGGCGAACAGACGGAACCACGGGTGGGGAGTAATCACTCTGTTTTGATCGAGCAGGGTCAGCTTACCATTGGCCTCCAGAATGCGCTGGATCACAAACATGACATCGGGGCGTCCCGCATCGTACTCGTCAAAGATCAGAGCGGTCGGGCCTTGCAGGGCCCAGGGCAGCATACCTTCCTTGAACTCGGTAACCTGTATGCCGTCGCGAAGTACAATGGCATCTCTTCCCACCAGGTCAATGCGACTGATGTGACTGTCCAGGTTAATGCGTATGCAGGGCCAGTTGAGACGCGCTGCTACCTGTTCGATATGCGTGGACTTGCCCGACCCGTGGTAGCCCTGAATCATGACCCGGCGATTATGGGTAAAGCCGGCCAGAATGGCCAATGTCGTTTCGCGGTCGAACTGATAGGCGCTATCGAGTTCAGGTACATGCTCTTCGGCCTCGCTGAAGCCGAGAACCTCCAGGTCGCTGTCAATTCCGAATGTCTCGCGTACTGCAAGACAAACATCGGGTGCTTTCGGTGCACTGTTATTCAACTCGCGCATTATAGTGTCGGTCTGGGTGCAATTCGGTCGGGACTTCCCGACCAGGACCAGGCAAAGGTGGTGCGGCTTACACCCAGCATGACGCCCCCCAATGCCTTGGGGTGAATGAACAAACCGTCCAGCGGGCCCTCGGTCTCGCCGGTCCAGTCGTTTGGAGCCAGTTCCATCAAACGACGGCGAAGCCCCGGAAGATCGTCGCATTCGCCGTAGCACATGTACAGGCTAGTGCCGAATTTTGAAAAAAAGCGACCCATGGTTTTTTCTCGGTCATGGGGGTTTATGATCTCTATGCGGTCGAGTTCATCCGGATTGATCAGGGTCAAAAATCCCCTGTAACCATAGTTTTCTGATTTGATAGGGACGAAGTCATCGGCTCGGAGACTGAAAATCTGGGCGAGACGAGTAGTTGCAGCCTTATCTTGGTCGGTGAGGTGGGTAACTTCATAC
>JABHWT010000097.1 GCA_018657645.1 Halieaceae bacterium
CCCCCGCGAGGGGCGCGGCCTCGGCGATCTCCGCCGCCAGGGCCAGGGCGTCGTTACGCAGGCCTTCCGCCGTGGACAGCACATCTCACCCAGCCCCATGGCCATCGCCTCCTCAGGCCCCACACGCCGCCCTGTGTACAGCAGGCGCGCGCCCTTCGGTAACCAGCGCCAGGCTGTCGTACCCGCCATGGATTATCATGAACGGCGGTGCGTCCGGGTGGACGTCCGAGATGGGGGAGGCAAGGTCCCAGAGTTCGAGGTTATCCTGTGGTGATTCGTGGAATACGGTGTCGCCGAGAAATTCCTCCCACATGACCCGGTTGGGGTGCTGATTGTAGCGCGTCAGCAGGTCGTACACACCGTAGAACGGAATCACTGCCTGCAAGGATGTATCGACGCCCGGGTGATCTTTTTGCAGTTCGGGATTGTTGCAGGTCAGCCCCATCAGGGCGGTAAGCATACCGCCAGCGGAACCGCCGGTGACGGCGACAAAATCCGTTTGCATGCCGTACTCGGCACCGTGCTCCCGAATCCAGCACAGGGCGCGCTTGCAGTCCTCCAGGTGGGTGGGGAAGCCCACGTTGGGACTGAGCCGGTAGTTGATGGATATGCCTATCCAGCCCCGGGTGGCCATGGTGTGCAGCAGCGGCTGCGCCTGTTGGTCTTTGTTGCCCCAGAGCAGACCACCACCGTGAATCTGCAGCAGGACCGGGAGTGGCTCTGCGGGCATATTGCACGGGCGGTAAATATTGAGCTGCTGGCGCACGCCACCGGGGGCATAGGGGATATCGCGAATCACCTCGACCCCACCCCGGGCAAAGCCGACCGGGTTGCACCACTCGGAGAAGGGCACCTGGTCGCGGAATTGTGCTTTCGCCATGGCGGGAATTCCCTCGCGGTAGTCATTGCCCAGCCCGTTGCACAGTGCCTCCTCCAGGACTTTCCCAGCTTCCGCCGCCTTGAGGATGTTCCAGGCCAGGCCGGGCCAGGTGACAAGCAATATGGCCAGGGCGAGCAGGCCGATGGTACTTTCCAACGCACCACCCAAGATCAGCAGGGCTGCAATGGAGACCTGCAGTGGCAGCCAGATCCACGCCAGTTCAGTCGCCGGCAGGGCGAAGAAGAATACAACGAAGGGTATGGATTTGCGCGGCACGATCCGTGGCGTGAACACCATGATCGTCGACACCAGGTTGAAGAGGGCCAGTAAAAAGAGAATCCAGTCCAAGAATTTGTCTCCCTGTCGAAAAACTGAATGTAGAAACGCCCGCGGCAGTGGTCCGCCCACATGCCCGGCAAGCAACGGATCAACCGCTGATTTGCGAGGAGCTAATAATAGCGCAAGGCACAGGGGAGGGGTGCGGTAGTGTCTGCTGGAACCACAATTTTGTTCGTTCGGACATCGGCGGCGAGGCCGTTTTTGTGGTGCACCAGGCCAATTTGCCCAGCGCGACGCCGGTGCCATGCAGTGGTTCGCCCTGTGCAGCAGTCCCGTACCGGCGCAGCGCCATGGTCGCAGAAGCTATCGGACATTGAGCGGATTGCTGGTCCTGCTAACGCGTAATCCCGCGGTATGCTGTAGGGGATTTTCCAGTCCAACGGCGAAAGGCCCGGGAAAAATTGCTGGTGTCCGTAAATCCGAGAAGAAAGCTCATCTCGGTGATGCTGACATGGCCCTGTTCGATATAAGACAACGCGAGTGATTTTCGCACCTGGTCGCGTAGATCCTGAAAGTTGGAATCCCGCTCGGTCAATTTCAGCTGTAGCGCGCTGGGGCTCATCAACATCTGCTCCGCCACACGCTGTTTGCTGCATCGGCCAGACGAGAGGTCCTGAATAATAAGTTGTTTTACGCGGGTGACAATATCCTCCTTATCGAGGGTCGCCAGGTAGCCTTCGATAATCTGCTCGTTGTGGTGGGCTATCTCACGTATGCCGCCAATCAACGGTTCGTCAACCACGGACTGTTCCAGGGAGATTTCGCAATAGGGAGCATCGAAGGTGACCGGCGCGTGGAAACTTTTTTCGTATGGGGCCTCATATCCTGGGGGACATGGCCTTGCCAGTTTCACCGATACAGGTTTTAGGTCTGGCTTATAGAGTAACCTGAATAACCTCACCAAAAAGCACATAAAAGCGTCAAGCGTTTCGAATGCCACCCCATCAATAAGCGTGTGCATAGATAATCGAAACAGGCGATCTTCTTCAGTGATGCGGATTTCGGCCTGTTCGCTTACCAGGCGAAAATATATCACCAGGCGCTCACAGCAATCGCGCAAAGTGGAACTCGCCTGCAAGGAGTAACCCAGGGCATGCAGCGTTGAGGGCTGCATGAACCTCGCCACGGTGAGCCCTACGGATGGATTGCCAGTGAGATTGACGCACTCCCTGAACAGGGCTGCCACCTCCGCCGTGGTGAGGCGCTCCATTGGATCGTTGGACGGTACCTTGGCAATGCCCGCTGCCGCGAAAATACCTGCGGCGTCGTATCCATTGGCTTCCATCGCTTTTTGAATGGCCAGGCCATAGCTCGCCATGGTGGTGGGCTGCTTTTCGGGCTTGCTCACAATTATTATCACCTCGTTTGGCCGTTCGGACCGACGCTATGATTGTACAGACAAGCATGGTTTACGCCATAGCGCTAATATGAACATCAATACGCTGTAGGCATCCTTGGCGTGGTGAAAATCATAAGAGTAGATTTTGGTGTCATCAGTGAATGCATAGCGGATATCCACGGTGAGCGAGAAGCACTTCAGCATGTAATTGTGAGGATATTTTTTGCCGATATTGAAAAGTGCAGCCATGCGAGCTGCTTCTACAACTACATAACGAGAGGAACCCTATGAAAAATTCTATCAAGACCCAACCGCTGGCCCTGGCATTGGCCGTGTCACAGGTCCTGCTGTACCAGTCGGCGCCCAGCCAGGCCCAGAGCCTGGAAGAAGTGGTTGTTACCGCTCGTAAAAGAACCGAGACACTGATGGATGCCCCTGTCGCGATCGCTGCTGTATCGGGAAAAGCGATGGAGGCCCAGGGTATCACCAACATGGAGCAGCTCTCTGCCAAGGTGCCCGGCCTGCAGATCGGGCGCGCCGCCCAGACGACCAATGTGGCCATACGCGGCGTGGGCTCCGGTATCAACAAGGGCTTCGAACAATCGGTAGGTATGTATGTCGACGGAATCTACCAGCCCCGCAGTCGCCAGTTTACCCAGTCCATGGTGGATGTGGAGCGGGTGGAAGTACTGCGTGGCCCACAGGGCATCCTGTTCGGCAAGAACACGGTCGCTGGTGCCATCAAACTGGAAACACGCTCCGCAGAGGCGGGTGAGGAATTAAACGGCTCACTCTCGGTGGCTTATGAGCCCGAATACGATACCCAGCGCTATACCGCCACGCTCGCGGGAGGGCTATCCGACACACTGGGGGCGCGACTGGTTTTGCGCTCTTCCAGTACTGATGGCTACCTTGAAAACCAGATATTCAACGAGGACGAACAACAACGTGATGACACCCTGGCCCGGCTGAGCGTCACCTGGGAACCCACCGACGATCTGCGAATAGTCGGCAAAATTTCGCGTATAGACATGGAGGGAGAGGGCACAGAATTTGTTGTCACCGAGGCGGACTACAGCCTCATTCCCCAGTACATCGCCAGTGGTCGCACGTCGGCAGTACTGGGCTCTATTGCTATGGCCAACGGCCTGGTGCCATTCGAGGTTTCCGAGGGTGGTAATGAGTACAAGGCCTGGACCGGCAACCCTGTCTGGGTACCGGGAGGTAACGAGGAGGACACCGAGTCCACCAACGCGCTACTGAACGTGCAATGGGATGTAGGCGACTACACCCTGACCTCGCTGACCGGTTACACAGAATACGAGTTCAGGCAGTTCCAGGATGTGGACTTCAACCCGGTTAACTTGGCGCACAATCTGGACGCTGAGGAACTGGATTTCTTCTCCCAGGAATTCCGTGTCGCCACCAACTGGAATGGGCGCTTCAATGTCATTGGTGGCCTGTACTATGAGAAACAGGAATTCTACGCCGATACTTTTACCAACCTCGATGGCACCCTGGGCGGTCTGGCAGTTCTGTTGACCGGTGTTGAGTCTCTGTTTGGCCCCATCAATGATGTAACACGCTATCACTTCTTCGATCAGGAGACCGAGGCGGTAGCGCTCTTCGGTGAAGTCACCTTCGATATTTCCGAGACACTGCGCCTGGAACTCGGTGTCCGCTATTCCGAGGACGAAAAGGAGTTGTCGAAGCGGGCAGAGGTTGGTACCGGGCAGCCCGGTGCGCCGAACCTGCTGGTCACTCCCGAGGATACCGCGGGCTCTCCCAGTCATGATGCCTACGTGGCCGCCGCAGCTGCCGCTGCCGGCGTGGAAGGTGCAGCATCCGCCACGGTACTGGCAGGCTCACTCGGTACCTACACGACCCAAACTGAACTCGACCGAGACGAGGACCACTTCAACGGCTCCGTCAAGTTGATCTGGAACTACAGTGATGATGGCATGGCTTATGTCAGCTGGTCCGATGGCTACAAGTCTGGTGGTTTCAACTACAGCCCCACCACCGCGCTGCCATCCGGTGCTCCTACAGATGACGCTATTTTTGAAGACGAAGAAGTCGATGCAATCGAACTCGGCGTCAAACACACCTTTTGGGACGGTCGGGGCCGGGGTAGCGCGATCATCTACCGTTCAGAGCTGGATAACCTACAGGTCACCGCATGGAACGGCACCAACTTCGTTGTGGGCAACGCCGCGGAACTGACGGTGCAGGGGCTGGAACTGGAAGGCCTGGTAGCCATTACTGACTCCCTGGAGTTGGGCTTCAACTACAACTATTTGGATCACGAGTTCGATTCCTATCCTGGTGCGCCCTGTACTGTGGTACAGCTGGCGGCTGACGCTGGGTGTCAGAACGACTTCTCCGGCAAGCGCGGAGCTTTCGCGCCGGAGCACAGTGCGGCAGTGAACCTACACCACAGCTATGACTTCCAGAACTGGACACTGGATACCCGGATTGACGTAAACTACAATGATGAAATGTTCCTGGACACCGATCTGGACGAGAAAACCCTGCAGGACTCCTACACCAAGATCGATGCCAGTGTGGGTCTCAGCTCCCAGGACGGTCGCTGGAACTTCGTACTGTACGGCCGCAACCTGACCGACGAGACTACCTATACGATGGCTGCGGATGCCCCCCTGAGTGGCGGCGTCTACGCAAGCTGGATCGAGGAGCCTCGCATCTACGGCGTAGAGGCTACCTTCAGCTTCTAAACCACATCCCGGCGCCTGTTGCTCTGGTAACAGGCGCCGATCTGCTATCCTGATGGCTCCGGCACTTATATTCGCAGCTCTCGCGGATCGAACTATCATACAGACAAGTAATATCTGCTCCGTCACAGTCTGTTTGCTGCATCGGCCAGACGAGAGGTCCTGAATAATAAGCTTTTTTACGCGGTTGACAATATCCTCCTTATCGAGAGTCGCCAGGTAGCCTTCGATAATCTGATCGTTGTGGCGGGCCGCTTTTCGGGCTCACGCACAATTATTCTCACCTCGTTTGGCCGTTCAGACCGGTACTATGACTGCACAGCCAAGCCAAGTTTACCTTATAGCGCTAGCATGAACATCAATATGCTTTAGGCATCCTTAGCGAGGTGAGAATCATGAGAGCAGATTTTAGTGTCATCAGTGAGCGCTTAGCGGATGCCTATGGTGAGCGAGAAGCCCTTGTGAACATTGAGCGCAATCGGCGTTATTCCTTCCGGGAGTTCCACCTGTTGACCAATCGAATCGTCAACATGATGCGCAGTAAACTGGATCTGCATCGCGGAGACTACTGGGTAAACATCGTCGACAATGACAATGCCTCGCTGCTCCACTTCTTTACCGCCATGAAGGGCGAGGCCGCCGCCTGCTATACCAATTACCGAGACAGCCTGGAAGATCACACTTACCAGATAGATACCGTGGATGCAAAGGTGGTCTTCATTGAGGCAGATTTGCTCGAAAGCCATTATGTCATGCTTCGGGAGCGGAAAATCACCATTGTGGCTATGGACCAGCCGGACCGTGAGTATCCCGGCGTACACTATTTCTGGGACCTGATGGAAGGTGTGGAGGACAACAATCCCAATGTCATTAACGACGACAGGGAAGATCTTCTCGTTCTGCGCTTCACCGGTGGCACCACCGGGCGTGGTAAGTGTGCCATGTACAGTGCTGATAACTGGCTGGCATGCCGAGATAGCTTTTACGCAATGCCTGACTCCGCCTGGAGCCCCCACACCCGGTTACTGCACCTCG
>JABHWT010000132.1 GCA_018657645.1 Halieaceae bacterium
ATTTGGTGATCTTCATGTTCTGGCTTAACCATTGATAGTCTGGTGAATGTCTCCATGGAGTGTGCCAGAAGGATTGCTGCGGTACAATTGAGAGTCTATAACAACGCATGTAGCTTATTAAAGTATGGAGACTATAAGTGAGAATTGAGGCCACCATTACCGCCTCTTCTTCAATTGCAGAACTGGCACAACACGGCCGGGAATTGGAAGAAGCGGGCTACGACACCATTCTGACACCAGAGGCCGGCCACGACCCCTACCTGCCCCAGATGATCCTCGCGGAGCATACGCACAAAGCCAGCATCGGCACCGGGGTTGCTATCGCATTTCCGCGCAGCCCTTTTGTCACCGCCCAAATGGCCTGGGATTTACAGCGTTTTTCAGGCGGGCGCTTTATCCTCGGCCTCAGCACCCAGGTCAAGGGGCATAATGAGCGACGCTACTCCACGCCCTGGCCCTCGCCACCGGGGCCGCGTTTAAAAGAGTATATTCTGTGCTTGCGGGCGATATTTGAAAATTTCAAAACCGGAGAACCGCCATGTTTCAGTGGCGAGTTTTACCAGTTTACCCTCAATACGCCTTTTTTTAATCCCGGGCCGATCGAGGGCGTTAGTGAGGTGCCTATTTATGTTGGCGCAGTCAACAAATACAACTGTAGAACGGCCGGCGAAGTGGCCGATGGCATTCGCCTGCACCCGCTTAACTCCCCCAGCTATATTAACGAAGTGGTGCGTCCCGAGGTGGAAAAGGGTGCTCAAAAGGCGGGGAGGGCGATCTCCGATATCGATATCTGTGCCAATCCCTTTATCATTACCGGCACTAACGAACAGGAGTTTGATTATTCGCGGGAGTTAATTCGCAAGCACCTGTCCATGTATGCGGCAACCCATGCCTACAGGGCGGTAATGGAACATCATGGATGGGGGGAGATCTGCGACGAACTGGTCGCCCTGTCGCGGGCGCAGCGTTGGGAGAACATGTACGCCCTGGTGTCCGACGAGATGCTCGACACCTTTGCCGTGGTCGCCATGCGCGACGAGTTGCCCGCCCGATTGGAGGAGCGCTACTCGGGTATTATTACCAGCGCCAACGTGGTTTTTGGGCCACCTTACCCCGAGTTGCAGGAGCGCCAGCGCCAGATGTTCTGTAGTCTGGCGCCGGTAATGGATGCGCTCAAAGCGGTGAAATAACGGCGCCGGAAATGGCGCCGAGTGCCTTTACCACAAATCGTATTTTTGAACTTCCGCACGGCCAACGACCATGTGATGCACCTCGTCCGGGCCGTCTGCAAAACGCAGGGTGCGTTGTCCCGCATACATACCAGCCAGTGGCGTCCACTGGGATATGCCGGTAGCACCGTGCATCTGAATGGCCTGGTCGATGATGCTGCATACTTTTTCGGGTACCATCGCCTTCACCGCACTCACGTAAATCCGGGCTTCCTTGTTGCCCAGCACATCCATTGCTTTTGCGGCCTGTAGCACCATTAATCGCATGGCATCGATTTCGATACGGGCCCGCGAGATGACCTCCAGGTTTTTACCCAGTTTGACAATGGGCTTGCCAAAGGCAACACGGGTGCTGGCCCGCTTGACCATCAACTCCAATGCTATTTCGGCCTGACCGATAGAGCGCATGCAGTGGTGGATGCGGCCCGGTCCCAGGCGAACCTGGGATATTTCAAAACCCCGTCCCTCTCCCCACAACACATTGTCCTTGGGGACGCGACAATCCTTGAACTTGATATGCATGTGGCCGTGAGGTGCGCTGTCCTCGCCAAATACCTGCATGCCGCCGACAATGTCGACCCCGGGGGCATCGGTAGGTACCAGTATCTGTGATTGCTGCCTGAAGGTCGGTGCATCCGGGCTGGTTTTGACCATGGCAATCATGATCTTGCAGCGGGGGTCGCCGGCACCAGAAATATAATACTTCTCGCCGTTAATCACCCACTCGTCGCCGTCGAGTACTGCCGTTGTGCTGATGTTCTTGGCATCCGAGGAGGCTACCCCGGGCTCGGTCATAGCATAGGCCGAACGAATTTCTCCATTGAGCAAGGGTTCCAGCCACTGCTTCTTCTGCGCCTCGGTGCCCACTCGCTCCAACACTTCCATATTGCCGGTATCGGGCGCGCTGCAGTTGAGTGTCTCCGAGGCCAGTGCGCTGCGCCCCAACTCGGCTGCGATATAGGCGTAGTCCAGATTGCTCAATCCCTCACCGGTTTCGGCATTGGGCAGGAAGAAATTCCACAGCCCGGAATCCTTGGCTTTGGACTTGGCGCCCTCGAGTAATTCCAGTTGACGGGGATGCCAGGACCAGCGATCTTCCTTGCCCTTGTCGAGGGAGAAGAACTCCTCTGTAATTGGCTTGACGTTGTCTTCGATGTGCTGCTTAACCGCGTGCAGCAGGGGTTGTGTCTCTTCTGACATCGCCAGATTAAATAGGCTGGGGTTAGACTCTGACATTACGAATTCTCCTTGACATACTGTGGGGTCAAAAATCTAACCTAAAGTTCTAGTTAAAGCAACTGATAACACTAGGATAATGGGTGAATCGAATTATTTCAGCGCCGGTAGAGTCAGCCTGTCGCCGATCTCCCAGCGATCGCCATTGTGGACCGGGGTTGCCAGGGGCTCGCGCGCGGCCTTTATCTCCGTGCCGGTGGACGGTAGCGTGTTGCTGCGGTCGGCGTAGTACAAAGTCTGGGTGGCGGTGCTATCGAATGTCAGTTTGATTTCTGCGCCCTCGGGTGAGGCGGTAATGGCTGCGATAAAAAAGTGCTCGCCCAGCGCACTCTCTTTGGAGCCGGTTGCCTCCAGTGACAGGGGTCGGTCATTGACGGTGGTTGCAGTAAGACCGCTGTTGGCGGCTATATGCATAATTAATTGGCGTTCTCCGCGAAGTGATCTCAGCCGCAGCTGCACGCTGCGTACACCTTGTTCCCACTCATCAGATAATACAATGAGCTTGGGTGCCGGTTGGTTGGTGATAGGGGCATCGGCTACGGGCCCTGGGTTCTCGTCATAGTAGTGGGCGACGGGTGGGTCGCGATCAACCAATTTGCCCGCCTGACGCAATTGATCCGGGATAGCCTCCGGGCCGTGGGCCAGCCAGTGGGCGACGCCGGTGAACCGATCCTCCAGATAGTACAGAACCACATGCTGGGGGCGATGGGGGGAGTACATATTCAGATTGAGAACAAGCAGAAACAGGGCGAGCGTGGTCAGTCCCGCTACTTGGCCCAGCCGCTGGGAGTAAGGTCGTTCTCGGGTGGCATTCAAGCACAGCAGCATACAACCGAACAGGCACAGGTTGGGTACCAGTACAGCCACCAGTTGATAGCCCTGGGTATCCAGTAGCTGTGGCACCAGGGCCACGGTGGTCGGGGTAATGGTGAGCAGGGCCAACACCACCGCAGTATCGCGTAGCCGATGCGTGTCGGCCATCGCGGAAGTAATCCAGGCCAATAATGCCAGCCCCACCAGAGAGGGCAGAAACAGCACTACCGCACCTGGCGCGAACAGGGCTGTGGCCAGAGCCAGCAGTGCCCACACTACAATATTGGCGTACAGGAGTGACCAGAAGCGCGGTCCCGCTGGAAAACACAATCCAATGGCCCCGGTTGCGGCGTAGAGCAGGCACAGCAGTGGCCACTGAGTGGCGGGCCAGGCGGGCAGCTCCACCAGCAGGTTGAGCAAATAGAAAATTGCTGTGAGACCGCCGCCGAGTGTGCCCAGGGCAAGTAGTACTCTCACC
>JABHWT010000113.1 GCA_018657645.1 Halieaceae bacterium
CGGAAGGTGTCGCTATCAGCACTGCCCCGAATGACAAGGTGTCCCTTTAGCGGCGCTTCGCGAATGATTACACCGGATTGCTCGCCCTGGGTGCCACTATCCAGAAAATAGTGCAGCGGTGTTTCGATATGCACCTCTTCGGTCAAACCCTTGCTGCGACCTTCAGACATTGTGGCGCTCTCCTTCGGGGTCATAAAAAACAGAACTGACAATTTTCGCAGCGATGCTGCGCCCGTCTGCCAGCGGGCAGTGCACCGTTTCGCCCATTCGCTTTAGGCCCCCCTTAACCACCGCCAGGGCAATGGAATGGCCCAGATGGGCACTGTAATAACTGGAGGTCACATGCCCCTGCATGGTCATGGGAATGGGCTGGTTGGGGTCATCGACGATCTGGGCGCCCTCGGGCAGCACCCGCTCTGGCTCAATGGTTTTCAAGCCCACCAGTTGTTTGCGGCCCTCGCGCTGGCAATCGCTGCGCTCCAACGAGCGTTTACCGAGAAAACTGAAGGCCTTGTTCTTGCCCACTACCCAGCCCATATTGACATCAAAGGGTGTCATCGAGCCATCGGTATCCTGGCCCACGATGATGAACCCCTTCTCCGCCCGCAGCACGTGCATGGCCTCGGTGCCGTAGGGCGTGATACCAAACTCTTCTCCGGCCTCGACTAATTTCTCCCACATAGCGCGGCCATAATGGGCGGGCACGTTAACCTCAAAGGAGAGCTCTCCAGTAAAGCTGATGCGAAAGATCCGGGCCTTGATGCCGGCTACGGTGCCGTCTCGCCAGTCCATAAAGGGAAACGCTTCGTTCGACAAGTCAACGTCGTCACACAGTTTGTCGATAACTCGTCTGGCCTCGGGGCCGGTTACCGTAGCGGTGGCCCAGTGATCTGTCACCGAGGTGAAGTACACATCCAGCTCCGGCCACTCGGTCTGCTGCCACAGTTCCAGCCAGCCCAGGACACCTGCCGCCCCGCCGGTGGTAGTAAACATCAGGTAGTGATTTGGTCCCAGGCAAGCGGTGACCCCGTCGTCGAAGATCATGCCATCCTCTTTCAACATCAGTCCGTAACGGCATTTCCCCGGGGCCAGTTTAAGAAAGGAGTTGGTGTAGATGCGGGTAATAAACTCCGCCGCGTCAGCGCCCTGTATGTCGATCTTGCCCAAAGTGGAGGCATCCAGAATGCCCACCGCATTGCGTACCGCCAGGCACTCCCGGTCCACCGCCTGTTGCATGCTTTCGCCCGCTTGCGGGAAGTACCAGGGGCGCTTCCACTGCCCCACGTTTTCCCACTCGGCACCGTGCTGCTGGTGCCAGCGATGCGCTGCGGTGTAACGCTCCGGGTCGAACAGCTCACCCACATCGCGCCCGGCTATCGCACCAAAGGTGGTGGGCGTGTAGGAGGGTCTGAAAATGGTGGTGCCGGTCTCGGCAATGCTCTGATTCAGCGCAGCGGCCAGAATGGCCATGCCGTTAATATTGCCTAACTTGCCCTGGTCATTGCCAAAGCCCATGGCGGTGTAGCGTTTGGTGTGCTCCACCGACTGGTAGCCCTCGCGAGCCGCCAGTTCGATACCCGCTGCGGTGACATCCAGCTGAAAATCGACGAACTGATGAGGTGCCCGGCTGTTTCTTGTGGTGTGCGGCACCGCAAACAGGGCCTGCTGCGCCTGTGGCGGTAATTCGTCGGTGGGGGGGGCGGTAGAAGTGAGTTCACCATTCCCAAAGCCCGCCTGCATGGCCGCATTTGCACCGGCTGCCGCGCCCTGCTCCAGGCAGGCCTGCAAGCGCCAGCACCCATTGGCAGCGCCTGCGGAGCGCTCCTGTTGAATGGAGTCTCCGGGCAAAAATCCCACTGCCTTGTCGCTCCAGCGGGGAATGGCACCGGTGTGAGAACTGAGGTGAATCACCGGACTCCAGCCACCGGAACTGGCAATTAAATCGCAGTCCAGAGCACGCCCCGGCCCGTTCAATGCGGTTCCCGTGGCATTCAATGGCGCGATGATTGCCCCGATTACCCGCTTTTTACCCCGGGCCTCAATAACGCCGTGACCATCGATAATATCAATGCCACGCTCCCGCGCCACCTGCACCATGGCACCCTGGGGGTCGGTTCTCGAATCGACTA
>JABHWT010000463.1 GCA_018657645.1 Halieaceae bacterium
CCCTTGCCATCGCCCGTCGCCCCATGGCAGCTCAAACAGTTTGTCTGGTACAGGTTTTTGCCAGTGGCCAGGTCGCCGGCAAGGCTGAGCTGGGGTATGAGTCCCAAACTGGCAAGAACAATAGCCTGTAAAACACACAGGCGACTTTTAGTTAGTTGATGGCCCATTGTCCAACTCCTTCAGTTCCATTGCATTAACATCAAATTCGAGAACGGCAAGTTCGAAGAAATGATAGTCGACGGTGCTCTGCAACAATTTTCGCTGCCCATTGTAGAAAATGGAAAGTGTGAATGCAGCCCGCTCCTCGAAGTCTCGAGGGCCCGCCTTACACCGCTTTGGAAAATCCACGCCCACCCGGTATCGGCCATGGATCGGTGCCTTGAATTTCACTTCCTCGATCTGCAGTGGTCCGCCATCGCAGCGACTGTCCTTTCCGAGGGACCCCCCTGATTTGCTCTGCCTGTTGGCGAAATATGTGGTTTCCAGGAGGGGGTCTGTGACATAAAGGTCCAGATCCGCTTCTGCCCCGAAGGCGAGTTGTACAACAAGGCCGGTATTATTGGCAGCTGATTGGTCATTGTGGGTCTTCAGTGCCAGGGAGAGCGCCGCGGCACGTGCATTAAGTTTGCTCTCGAGGGTTCGCTCGGCAGTGTCATTATCGCCACAGGCAACAAGGACAAACAATACGAGAAACAGACCGATGGGTCGCGGGACCACGGTATTTAACTCCCTGTGCCGTCCACATTCAGGCGGATGAGCCGCGGAATCCCTGTTTCAATCTGCCAGGCGGGTGCATTCGAATTGGAGGTCCAGACGCTCCCATCTGCACCAAAATCAATGTCGCGCGTATAAGTCACCTGAGTTGGCAACGGGAAAATTGTGAATTCACCCGTGTTTTGCACATAGCGAATAAGAGAATCGCTGTTGGCACCGCATATCCACACGTCGTCGTTTCTCGGGTCAATACTGAGAGTGTAGGGCGTGTCGGCTCCTTTGAGCTCTGCCGGCAGTTCAATCTGGCGGAATTCACGGGTTTTGGTGTCGAAAGTGGCAATCAGGTTTGAGGTAAAGCCAGGAATCCACAGCACGCCTTTACTGTCAAAACGCATTCGGCGAGGGGCCGAAAACGGTGTATCGATCATCGTCACTTCGTGAGTTTGGGGGTCAATGTGACCAATTTTGTGCGCATTGAGTTGACTGAACCACACGCCACCATCGGGAGCGATGTCAATGCCATAGGGGACTGGCAGGCTGTCGCCATTGCCACCCTCCGATCCGTCCGGCATGGCGCCCCATTCGATAATCAGGGGCAGCAGTCTCAACAGAACAGCCTCCCCAAAGCTGCGGGCTGGCACGCGTATCTCGACATTTTTACCCGTCAGTGTGTTAAAGACGCCGACGTGATTAGATACAGAAAGGGTGTACCAGACACGCTGCTCATCATCGACGCGCAATGTGTGGGGGTAAATGCCATCGGGCAGATCAAAGTGGACAAATTCCTCTGTTTGGATATCAAATTTTGTAAGCTTGTTGCCCAGGGCCAAAGTAATCCAGATATCACCATTTGCGGTGGTTTGCAGGGAGTGTGGTCCGAGCGCGGCAGTGGCGTTTGGCACCTGCGCGCCGGAGGCTTTTTCTCCGCCCATAGGAATGCCGTCCTTTGGGATAGGGTATGCTGTACGCCCGCCACCAGGAATGGATGGGTCGAGGCGATATAATACGTCATTGGCCATATCGACCGAATAAGCGGAACCATTGGGGTGCATCATCATATCGTGCTGCATGGAGGAGCGGCTGCCCAGTTCATATTCGTCGATCACCGCCTGGCGGATCTCTGCGTTGGGTGGCGGCATGTAACCTGGCTCCTGCCAGCCCTCGGTAAGGCGTGGAATGGCCGTTGCGGGATCATAGGCCCTGTCAAAGATTGCGGGTAATATCTGCCGCAACTCAACATCAATGGTACCGCCCATTCTGGCCATCAGTGAAAAGACTTTTTCCCACTCCTGAGCATCGCGCTTGACGCGCGTGTGTGCGCTACCCTGCTGGTGACAATAAGTACACTGCCGCATCATTTGCTCGTTTAATCGAGAGTCCTCAATTTGCTCCAGGAGTAAGGCATACCAGTGATTGGCTGGCAATTGCGCAGCGACTTTCGCCGCATCTGTATGCCGTTCCAAGGTAAAATCGAGTTCAACCTGGTCGCCTTCTGCCGGGGACATTGCCGTGATGCGCACATCCTGCCACCCGATGCGCCGCACCCGTATTTTGTATTCCGTCACGGCGGGCAGTCCGTCGACCTGATAACTGCCATCGTCAGCGCTGAAGATGGTACGTTCCTGGAAAGGGGCTCCAAACCGGAACGTTACCATGGCACCGACAACGGGGGTCTCACCATTCGCTATGACTTTACCTTTGAATCCGGCAGCATTCGCTGGTTCTACGAGCAGCACGGTGGCACTTAGTAATACAGCTATTAGGGCTTTGGGGAGGGAATGAATCGGATGCATTAGAATTTCCTAGTGGTAGTGTCCCGCGACGGGTTTGGCGCTATTTTTTTTCAGGCAGAACCGGTGGCTCCGGAGCGTGCCCGTGGAGGATTCAATGGTAAGCTCATTGTGAAGCGTGCACCACCGAGTGTGCTGTCATCCACCACTACTGTACCACAATGGTTGACCGCGACGGTTTTTACAATTGCCAGGCCAAGGCCGCTTCCTCCGGAATCTCGCGAGCGACTGGGGTCTAGCCGGGTAAAGGGTTCGAAGATTCTCTCTCGCTTTCCCGGTGGGATGCCGGGGCCGTCATCCTCGACCGTGAGCGTCCAGTCTGAGCTACTAAGCTGCCAGCTAATAGCCAGGTTTCTAGAGCTGTAGCGAGCGGCATTGCGTACTAGATTGATTACCGCTCGAGAAAATTGTACTTCATTCACAAGCACAAAGCAGGCGCTCTGCCCAGACAGCTGAATTTCCACCTCCGGGTATAAAGGCTTAATTCGGGCGCAGCATTCGTTGACAATATCCTCCAGATTGCACGATTGCAGGTCGATAGTCTCACTGGATAAATCCAGGCGCGAATACCGCAGAACCTCC
>JABHWT010000164.1 GCA_018657645.1 Halieaceae bacterium
CACCTGCCCTTCCATTTGATCAAAGCCCAGGAGAATCGACATTGTGTTCAGCATCTGACGAGCCTGACTATCTGCATCGGTACCAGCCAGCGTATCGATGCCAAGCCTTACAATCTGCGATTTTTCAATTGTCCCGGTCAGCGTCAACACGGGTTGAGTCACTCCCGGATACAACAGCCCCAGTGCAGTGATTATCACCAAAACAGTGAGTAATTTTCGCTTGAATGTCATATATAAGTTCCCAAACCAGAGGTCATCAAACAAAAAGGCAGGTCGTACAAACGGCAATACAAAGCTACACCAACAGCAGGTAACAAATACAACTAACGATGGCGACACCAACAAAGTTCAAGGTTACGCCTTCTCGCGCCATCACTTTGGTACTAATCAGACCCGTGCCAAAAACTACCGAGTTAGGTGCAGTTGCCACCGGCAACATGAAGGCACAACTGGCACTGATGGCCGCAGGAACCATCATGACCTCCGGTGCAATACCGGATGCCAGCGCTGCCGCCGCCAATACCGGCATTAACAGCGCGGTACTTGCCGTATTGGAAGTTGCCTCAGTCATAAAAGTAACCACCAGGCAAATGAGCGCTATTAACAACCAGACGTGTAGCTGTGTCATCGCGGCGAGCCAGTCCCCCATCAAACCACTGAGCCCGGAGCTCAGGAACCCCTTTGCCAGGCAAATGCCCCCCGCAAATAGCAGCAGAACGCCCCAGGGAATCGAAGCTGCTCGATCCCAGTCCAACAGCCGCCCGCCCTTACCATTGGGAACAATAAACATGCATACGACGGCCAACAATGCCACTGAGGCGTCATTGGCCTGGGGCATATCAAACCAGGTTTTCCAACCGCCAAAGGGCTCGCTTCGTGTAATCCAGGCCAGCGCAGTCAACCCGAACACTGCCATTACCCGCCTCTCCTCAGACCGCCAGGCACCGACAACCGGTAATTGCACCGACAGAGATCCACCCAATCCTCGGGTGAGGATAAAAGCCATGACCGGTACCATTAAAGCCACCACCGGCACGCCCCACGCCATCCATTGAGTGAAGCTGATGGTGTTGCCCGTTGTCTCCTCGTAGACCTGCATAAAGATCAGGTTAGGAGGCGTTCCGATGGGTGTGCCAATGCCACCCACACTGGCAGCATATGCAATTCCCAATAGTAATGGTGTGGCCAGCCTGGCCCGATCTTTGGTCGCATCGAGCACTGCTAATGCCACGGGTAACAGCATCAGGGTCGTTGCGGTATTAGATATCCACATGCTTAACACTGCAGCGGCAGCCATAAACCCCATCACCAGTCGCCTGCCACTATTGGCGCCGAACAGGCGCACCATGCCCATTGCAATTCGGCGATGCGCCCCGGAATGCTCCATGGCCTTGGACAATAAAAACCCGCCCAGAAGCAACAGAATCAGAGGCGAACCGTAGGCCTGGCCCACCTGTGCGGGGGTCAGCACACCTGTCAGCGGCAAAATGGCCAGGGGCAGCAATGATGTGACCGGGATCGGGATTGGCTCAAACATCCACCAGCTCACACAGAGCACAGCGACAAATCCAACTATGGCCATATCGGCGCCATGGCCGGCCTTGGTAATCAGGACCGCTACCGCAGCTGCAGTCAAAGGCCCCAGCCAGGCAGCCCAGGAACGGATGCTCGACACTATTATAATCCCCTGGAGATTGGGTATTTTATCATTCTGTCTCCGGTGTAGGAGCCAATGTATAAGTAACCATTTTGTTCGACGGCCACGGTTCCTGCGCCCATGGGTGGCCCCTCGTGATCCAGTACTACCCTTGTATCGAGGGTTTGCGGGTCGATTTCCACAATGGAGAACGGCAGCATGCTGGGTTCGCCACCTCCACCACCGGTACTGGTTACAATTTTAAGCATGGACGAGGTATGTGAAGCCACCAGCAGCTGCCCCTTGAGGCTCCAGCTGGCATTGTCGGGTTTGTCCACAGATACGGTACCCACCCGTTTTCCGGACTCGAGATCGTACTTTCGCACCTCGTCGTCAAAGTAAACATTGAGAAAAAAGCTCTTTCCATCCGGTGATACGGTAATGCCATTGGGCATTTTGCCCTGGGTGCCCTCAATCACTTCAAAACCGGTGTCGGCCTCCCAACGATATAGGAAACCAGTATCAACACCAAAAATGGCTTTAATAAGATTCCATACCGGTAGACTGTCCTCATACATTTGACTGACAAGAAAACCGTCCCCCGGCAGAGCTGCCACATCATTGAAGTGGCTCTGCTTAGGCCCCTCGACACAACCTCTCCAAATTAACCCCGGTCGCCCCTGCTCACCCTCAACCAGTTCAAAGAACTCAACAGACTCTCGCTCGCCGTGATTTACTACCAATAGCTTCCAGCGACCATCGGCTTGCTGGCTTATATCTATTCCATGTGGCCAGAATCTAGCCGGAGGTTCTGAACAAGCCCTGTCACCCCACAGTTCCTCCGCCCCAATAGTGGAGTCGGAGCCCGGGAACAGGGTATGGACACTTTGATTGTGAGTGTCGAGCAATGACAGTCGACCCTCGGCACTGTATTGACTGAAGATCAAGTCCCGCCCATTCGGCGCACGCACTATATCCTCGGGAGCGGTCAGCCCACATATCGATTCGATACCCTCGACTGTATCACAGCTCTCGGCCACCAGGGGCGAGGCTCCCAGGAACATGACACAGCCCAGCACCAGTGCCCAAAATTCACCCATATTCACTCCGCTTGCCATTTTCACTCCTGTAATCGGCCCTTATGCAGGCTTTCTTCTACTTCGTTGAGATTGTAGTGTATCGCCTATTTTTATGCGCCGCAGCAAACTGCTCCATAAAAGCGGGCTAGTGTACCGCGCCAGGAAAGACTACAATCCCCGCCATGAAAATTCTACCTACTCACCTGACCGACCCGTTTCAGCGCACTATAGACTACGTTCGCCTGTCGGTCACAGATCGCTGTGATTTTCGCTGCGTGTATTGCATGGCAGAAGAAATGACTTTTCTGCCAAAACCAAGCGTACTGACCCTGGAGGAGATTTATCAGGTAGGCCAGGCGTTTACAGAACTTGGAGTCTCCAAAGTTCGCCTGACCGGCGGTGAGCCCTTAATCCGCAACGGCATTATGGGATTGGTAGAACGATTGGGGCGTCTCGATGGACTGAACGAGTTGGTACTGACCACCAATGGCTCTCAATTACAACGCCTTGCGCCTCAACTACGCGATTTCGGCGTTAGGCGACTCAATATTAGTCTCGATAGCCTCCAGCCAAGGAAGTTTCGCCAATTAACGCGACACGGCAATCTGGATCAGGTCATCGCAGGCATTGACGCTGCCATTGAGGCAGGGTTTGAGAGGACAAAAATCAACGCCGTCATTCTCAAGGGACGCAATGAAGATGAAGTACTGGATTTAGTTGAATTCGTGCGCGACCGCCACATAGACATCGCCTTCATAGAGGAAATGCCTTTGGGTTTAATTGACGAGCACGATCGAGCCCTGAGTTTTATGAGTAGCGACGAATTGCGCGAGATCATCAATGAT
Source organism: Halieaceae bacterium (assembly GCA_018657645.1). Taxonomy (GTDB): domain Bacteria; phylum Pseudomonadota; class Gammaproteobacteria; order Pseudomonadales; family Halieaceae; genus JBALVT01. The sequence goes on from JABHWT010000164.1 coordinate 3,561, forward strand.
CGCTACCCGCTCACATCTCTGGGCGATGCAACGGCTGAGGCCGCCGGTCCCGCCCATTACTTCACCCTTTCTGACAGCGAGTCGAGGATTGGTTTCATTTCCCCGCACAGTCATAATTTCTGTCATCTTTGCAACCGGGTGAGGGTTACAGTGGAGGGGCGATTGCTGCTGTGCCTGGGAAATGAACACTCAGTGGATTTGCGCGAGGTTTTACGAAGTGAAAACTACAGCCTCGACAGACTTAAGTGGACAATTGTTGAGGCCATGAAACGCAAACCAGAGAAGCACTACATGAACGACAGTGACGGGCACGACATTGTTCGCTTCATGAGCATGACCGGCGGTTAAGTTTTCACTATTTGAAGCGCCAGTGATTTTTTCGTATGCCTCTTGGCACACTCTGGCAAACTCCAATACGAGGTAGTGTAGGTGAACACACACGATTTTCCCCAACTGTCATCTGTAACGAAAATCGAACAGGGTTTCGAATCTTACGGGTACATATGCAGCACCGAGATTGCAACAGCCGTATTTCTTGCCTTCCAATTACGCAAGCCAATTTTAGTGGAGGGACCACCAGGTGTGGGCAAGACCGAACTTGCCAAAACCACTTCACTGTTACTTGATGTTCCTTTAATTCGACTCCAGTGTTATGAAGGACTGGACGAAGCTAAAGCTCTGTATGAGTGGAAGTACGGTAAACAACTGCTCTATACCCAGGTATTGAAAGAAAAGCTGGGTGATTTATTGCGCGGCGCTCAGGGCCTGGCCGAGTCTGTTGAACGCCTCCACCAGTTCGGCGATATTTTCTATTCGGAGGATTTCCTTGAACCACGCCCACTACTCAAAGCCATGCAACAGGAAAGCGGTGCAATACTGTTAATCGATGAGGTTGACAAATCCGACTACGAGTTTGAGTCACTGCTGCTCGAAATTCTATCCGATTACCAGGTATCCATTCCTGAAATTGGTACGGTAAAAGCTGTTACTTCGCCCATGGTGTTTCTTACCAGTAACAACTCACGGGATCTAAGTGATGCGTTGAAGCGCCGCTGCCTGCACCTGTATATCCCCTTCCCCACAGTCGAGTTGGAGGATCGCATTGTCAGGTCCAGAGTTCCGGACATCAACGAGGTGCTGCGCCACCAACTGGTGCAGTTCGTCCATTCACTCCGACAACTGGACCTGAAGAAAAATCCCTCTATTTCAGAAACCATAGACTGGGCCCGCAGCCTTATTCTCCTGCACGCGGACCAACTCGACGAGGACTTGATTCGACGGACACTTAACCTGCTACTGAAGTTCGAGGATGACATTGAAGCGACAGAGCCGGAGTTGCGCGGTTTGCTCCTCGATGCAACTGGCCCCTCTACCTGATATTTCCCAATGCAGTCAAAGCTAATCAACTTCATTCAGGTTTTGCGTACTCACGATGTGAGAGTGTCTCCGGCCGAAACCCTGGACGCTATGGCTGTAGCGGGTACGCTTGGCTTTGACGAGCGCATTTATCTACGCAGTGGCCTGTCGATGGCCCTGGCAAAAACACCCGAAGAAAAAGCCATTTTCGCGCGTTGTTTCGACCGCTTCTTTCAGCATGAGCTGGCAGATTTCTCTGACCAGGAACAACTTGGAGAGCAGCCGGAGGACGGCGATGCTGAGTACACGGAGAACTCCGACAGGGACAGCGAACTTGAACATGACGACTCCTCCCTCTTGGAAGTCGCTGCCCGCGACAACGATGCACTGCAGGCAGTTCTGGATATGCCGCTGATGCAAAGTTTACAGCAGAACGACCGCAATGAACTCAGTCTTGCTATGACTCGAGCCGGCGAAGCGGTGGGGCTTCAACAGATTCAAATGTTCACTCAAAAGGGCCAGTACACGCGCAAAATCCTCGACCAACTGGGCGAGGCCCATATTCGACAGGCAGTAATTGATCTGGAGAGAGAGCAAAGCCCTGCCCTGGCACAGCTTCAGCGCTACCGGGATTTACTAAGAGAGCAGGTGCGAGACTATGTTGAGCGGGAATACCTGCTGCATGCCGAGGGCAAGAACAAGCAGTTCATGGATGAGATCCTCGGCAAAACAAAGTTGAACAATATCGAACACCTGTACATGCACAAAGTGCACGAATTGGTGCGCAAAATGGCAAAGAAGCTGGCAGCCCGCCACGCTCGCAAGCGAAAGGTAACCAAACGCGGCCAACTAAACATGTCCAAAACCATTCGCGCCGGTATTCCGCACGACGGTATTATGTTCAAAACCTATTGGAAGCAGGTCCACAAAGACAAGCCTCAAATTCTGGCGGTCTGTGATGTCAGTGGATCAGTGGCAGCCTACGCCAAGTTTCTATTGTTGTTCCTGTATAGCCTGCAGGATATTTTACCCAAAGTACGCAGCTTCGCTTTTTCCAGTCATCTGGGCGAAGTCAGCGAGTTTTTTGCTAATTATCCGGTTGAGAAAGCCATTGAACTGGTTAACTGGAAATACGGCGGCGCTACTGATTACGGCAACAGCCTGCTGGACTTCGCCAACCTGGCACTGGACGATATTAACAACAATACTACGATTATCATTCTGGGGGACGCCCGCAATAATAACGGAGACCCCAAGCTGGAGATCATGCAAAGTATTTATCAGCGTGCTCGCCAGGTAATCTGGCTCAACCCGGAATCGCGAAGAGCCTGGGGAACCGGCGACTCGGAAATGCTACGCTATCAGAGCACCTGTCATTTTACTGCTGAATGCAACAATCTGAAGCAACTGGAGAGAATTGTGGACCAACTATTAAGAAGTACCCGCTGATCTGGCATGAAGTATTACTGCAAAGATTGCAGTTACCACGGGTCTTCAAGTGATCAAAGTGGGCGGTGTCCAGCTTGCGGGTCGTATAGCATCGCTCGAAGGTCCGAGTCACCAACGGAAGAGCCACCCAAAAAGTACCGCCTTGTTATCATGATAATGCTCTGGGCCTGCTTATTCGTATTGATTTTCAGGAAACTCGACGTCTGAGTCGCGATGAATCCAGCGCACTCTCTAGAAAAAGTCGCTTTCGTGCTCTTCCTCTCGCGACTCGAGACTCAAGCCGGATGAATCCTCTTCTGATGCGCTTGCCTCGGGATCCGAAAACTTAATCTTCAGGCGAACGTTATTTGGTGAGTCGGCATTTTTCAGTGCTTCCTCCTCGCTAATCAAACCGTTTTTGAACAGTTCGTACATTGCCGTATCAAAAGTCTTCATTCCTTGTATTTCGGATTTTTTCATAACCTCCTTAATACCCTCAAACTCGCCTTTTAAAATCAGGTCTTTAACGATTGGGGTTCCCAGCAGTACCTCAATACCAGCGCACCGCTTCCCGTCAACAGTGGAAACCAGGCGCTGTGATACAAAGGCCTGTAAGTTAGTAGATAAATCCATCAGTAGTTGGGAGCGACGATCTTCCGGAAAGAAATTAATAATGCGGTCCAGCGCCTGGTTCGAGTTATTGGCATGTAAGGTGGAAATACAGAGGTGGCCGGTTTCAGCAAAAGCCAGGGCATGCTCCATAGTTTCTCGATCTCGGATCTCACCTATAAGAATAACATCCGGTGCCTGACGCAAGGTATTCTTCAGTGCATTGTGCCAATTGCGCGTATCGACACCGACTTCTCGTTGATTAACAATACATTTCTTGTGCCGGTGTACATATTCGATGGGATCCTCAATGGTCACGATGTGCCCACTACTATTGATATTGCGGTAATCGATAAGTGCTGCCAGGGAGGTCGACTTTCCCGAGCCCGTAGCCCCTACAAACAATACCAGACCACGTTTTTTCATTACCACTTCGGTCAGTATTGATGGTAATCCAAGATCCTTCCAGTTGGGAATATCGGCAACAATATTCCTGGCCACCATGCTGACTTCATTACGCTGCAGGAAGATATTTACCCGGAAACGACCATATCCCGAAACCGAGGTAGCGAGGTTCATCTCAAGTTCTTGTTCAAACTGAGCTTGCTGGGTAGAATCCATAAGATCATAGGCGATGCCCTTAATTTCACCCGGTTTCAAGGATTCGGCGCCTATGGGTTTGAGTCTGCCCTCGAATTTGGCACAAGGCGGTGCTCCGGTACTCAGGTAAAGATCGGATCCGCCTTTGGTGGACAGCGCCTTCAGCCACTCAATGAGTCTCACTTCTTGTCTCTCGTTCTTGTGATGCGAGTAGCTGGCTAGTCTAACACTAATGCTGTGAATAACCAGTCACCGACAGCCCTCTATACACCACTAATACTCTGAGCAAGGGTTCTATAGAGAACCCTCGTGGCATCGGGCATAATACCCACTATTCATTCAGAATCGGGGCCGTCTCCCTGCCCTGCTGTCATACACATTTAAAGGAGCTCTTCTTGCCCTCCCACTTACAGAAAGAACTGCTGATGCTTGGCGCCCCACAGAACCTCAATCTCGTCACGGGGATAAGCAGAGGCATTGAAAAAGAGAGCCTGAGGATCACACCCGATGGCCTGCTTGCCCAAACGCCACACGCAGCATCTCTGGGCTCTGCATTAACCCATCCATCCATTACAACGGATTACTCTGAAGCGTTGATGGAGTTTATTACTCCGGTTAGTCAAAGCATCGACCGAAGTATCGGCATGCTGGAAGATGTACATAGTTTTGTCTACCAGAATTTGGAAGACGAGATCCTCTGGTCCGCCAGCATGCCCTGTATTATGGCTGGCGATGACAGTATTTCCGTCGCCCAGTACGGCAGCTCCAACGTAGCCAGAATGAAAACAGCGTACCGCTATGGACTCGGCCACCGCTACGGTCGCCTGATGCAGGCCATTGCTGGCATTCACTACAATTTCTCCATGCCCAGGGCTTATTGGGATCTGGCGTGGAATTCAGCGGGCCAACCGGGTGACATTAGCGATTATATTAATACCCGTTACCTTGGCCTGATACGCAATTTTCAGCATTATTCCTGGTTGCTGGTTTACCTGTATGGCGCCTCCCCTGCCGTCTGTTCCAGCTTTTTGCAAGGTCAGGACAACCACGGACTGCAGGCCTTCGACGATCAATCCCGCAGTATGCACGCACCCTTCGGCACGTCGCTGAGAATGGGCGACATGGGTTACAACAGTAATGCACAGAAAGGCATGAATATATGTTACAACTCACTGGATGACTACATTGAGACCTTGCGTCGGGCGATCCTGCAACCCCACCCTGATTATGGCGCTATCAGTTGCGGCAAGAATGGAGACTACCAGCAGCTAAGTGACAGCTTGTTACAAATCGAGAATGAGTTTTACAGCCCGATTCGGCCCAAACGCGTGGCCTATTCTGGCGAAACACCACTAAGCGCACTGCGCAGAAATGGCATTGAGTACATTGAAGTTCGTTGCATTGATGTCAACCCGTTCTTACCCGTAGGACTGGATGCCGGGCAAATACGTTTCATGGATACTTTTTTGTTATTCTGCCTGTTAGATAGCAACAAAGCCTGCACCGAGCAGGATCAGGCCACACAGCGTTCCAATCTTGAGGCTATTGTCAACAGAGGTAGACAACCCGGTCTCATGCTCACAACCGACTCGGGCGAACAGGCCTTCACCGACGTGGCCAATACCCTGCTCGACTCCATGCAAGATGTCGCTATCTTGCTGGACCGGGCCTTCGAATGCGAAGACTACACACACGCTCTTTCAGATCAAAAAGCCAAGATAGAGGACCCTGAACTGACCCCATCAGCACGCATTCTGCGAGAAATGCGAGACAAGAATTTGCCCTTTTTTCGCCTGGCCATGGCCTACAGTCAGCGCTGGGCAGATCATTTTCATTCCCGCCAGTTGGACCCGGCAAGCCAGGCAAGGTTTGACCATGAAAGACAAGATTCCCTGCAAAGACAGATCGACCTGGAGCAGTCCGACAGCATCAGCTTCGAGCAGTACCTGAAGAACTTTTTCGAGCAGTACCAGTCGCTTTAGCCGACGCGTGACCATTGAATTTTCTGGCCCACTTTCATCTCGCCTGGCCTGACAGTGGCCTGGTTGCCGGTGGATTGGAGGGTGACTACTGTAAAGGACCTCTTGGCAACAACATGCCAATTGCTATCAAACGGGGTGTCAAACTACACCGTTCCATCGATGCCTATACCGATAGCCATCCTTTGGTGATAGAGCTGCGCCGCGAGTTTCCACCTGCGCTGAGACGTTATGCCGGTATTTTGATTGACCTGGGGTTTGACTACTGTCTGACCCGCCGTTGGTCACACTACTCGACCCTGGCTTTGGAGGAATTTAACGATGCCGTCCTTCGGCTCCTTCTGGACCAGCAAGACAACCTCAGTACCGATTGCCAGACCATGCTGGCACGCTTGATTGAGCACAATATTCTCGGTGCCTACCACGACTGGCAAACAGTCTCTATCGCCGCAGCAAGAATAGGCGAACGCTTCCAGCGCGGCAATCCACTGCGAGACGTGGACCGGGAAATGGCCTCCCTGAAATGTAGGCTGGAATACACTTTCAGTAACTTTTACCCTCAGCTATTGGGTTTTAGCAATGAGCAGAAAAGGCACCTGGAACTAGTCCATGATCGCTGAATAGAATATTGCACCGCATTGAAAAAGTGTCGAGGTACACCAGTGGGTCGCCAACCCGAGGCCGGCCAATATCCACTTGCCCACTGCTCGCCACCTGCTTATAGTAGGGGTGAGTAACGGGAGGCCTTCGATGACATTCACTAAAGAGAGCCCGAAGCAACAGTTTGTAGCTGTCGATGAGTTACTGGGCCACTGGCTGGAAGAACGGCAGGTCTTGTTGGCCCGCTACACGGAAATTGTGGTCGCCACTGACAGTGTGTTAGAGGGTGCCGAAATCGGGAAACGCCAGGCCGCGCTCTCGGAATTGCTCGTAGACTATGTATCGGCGGGCCACTTTGAAGTGTTTCACAAACTTGTTGCCGAGGCGGAGGGATTTGCCGACGGCAGTAGCGAACTTGCGACCCGATTAATGCCCGCCATTGCCGACACCACCGAAGTGATTCTGGCCTACGATGAAAAATACAGTACGGGGGAGGATTACCCGGAGACTCTGGAGCGCGATTTGTCGGCTCTGGGTGAGGTGCTGGAGTCCCGGTTTGTATTGGAAGATCAGCTCATTGCCGGCCTTCACACCAGACATCGATCTGAAATGACAACGAGTGCTCCCAGCTCCTGATTTATCAGAAGCTGGGAGCTGTCGAGCTACCTACTTGGCGGCAGCCTCTTCCGCTTCCGGTGCAGCAATCGCAACCAACTCCACTTCGAAGATCAGTGTCGCATTTGGCCCAATCACGCCCCCGGCGCCACCGGCACCATAGGCAAGCTCAGATGGAATAAACAGCTTCCATTTTGATCCCACAGGCATCAGTTGCAGCGCTTCGGTCCACCCCGGTATGACCTGGCCAACACCGAATGATACTGTCTGACCTCGACTGTATGAGGAATCAAACTCGGTGCCGTCCAGTAAGGTGCCGCGGTAATGGACTTCAACCGTATCCTCTGCGCCCGGCTTTGCGCCCTCTGCTGCTTCCAATATCTGGTATTGCAAACCTGTCTCGGTTACGATAACGCCTTCCGCTGATGCGTTGGTCGCAAGAAACTCTTTGCCCGCGGTAGTATTTATAGCCGAAGACTCCTCTCTCTGGGTTTCCTCCAGGGCTTGTCGCTTCGCCCCGTATGCTCTCAGTTCTTTCTCAATTTCCTCTTGGGTCATACGAGATTCTGCGCCAGTCAGCGAATCGTGCAACCCGCTGGCAAAAGCATCCACATCCACGGGTACCTGTTGCTGCTTCATGGTCACGCCCTGGTTGTAACCAATACCGTAGCTGAAGCGCTGTTCAAATGACTCAAGAACGGGCGCCCCGGCCGCCGATGCTGCTGGCGGTGCTGCCGTTTCGGTAACTGGGGATGTGGTTGGCTGTTTGTTACAGGCCTGCAAGCTAGCCACCGTGGCCAGTGCAAGCGGTAGTGCGTACTTCTTCATAGAATTAGTCCATAGTGATAAACGTCAGGGTATTCTGGATACCAAATTAACTGCAATTGATGTGATCCCGGCAATTAAAACCGCGCCCCAAATTCGGCGCTATCATAATTCTGAGTGCCTTTCACTCGTGCACTTCTAACCAACACAAGCCGGGAATTCGCAGTGGGTGTGCATCTTACTACCCCGAGGGGCCCCAATGCTAGTGTGATAACGCAAAGTGACGCAGGACAAAGTATCGCGCTTAAAACTAAGCCGGTCGCAATATGAAGTCATGTTCCACCACTTGTAAATCACGCTTTATTGACCCTGGCCATTACAAAAGGTTCAAAACGCAGAAATGAGGAAAAATCACTCTGGTTCCACACCGATGCAGCGAGTACTATTCGCGTCCCTATGATTATTCTTAGAGAAATCAGTTTGCGGCGGGGGGACAAAGTCCTGCTGCGAGACGCCAGTGTGACAATACAGCCCGGACAGCGTCTGGCGCTTATCGGTGCCAATGGCAGCGGAAAGTCCAGCCTGTTTTCACTGTTCCTGGGAGACCTCGGCGCAGATCAGGGCGAGATAGAGGGTATGAATAATTTACGCCTGTCACACATGGCTCAGGAGGTTCAAGCCACAGCAATGCCTGCAGGCGAGTACGTTCTCAGAGGAGATGCCAGGCTGGCCCATTTGAGAGACAAATTACAGCGACTGGAATCCAGTGGTGACTTCAGCAGCGCGGCCGATATTCACAATGAGTTGGAAGATATTGACGGCTACAGTGCCGAGCGACGAGTTGAACGCCTTTTGCAGGGTCTGGGTTTTGCAGACAATGCCACCCAAAGACCAGTCTATGACTTTTCCGGTGGCTGGCGTATCCGGCTCAACCTTGCTCGTGCCTTGATGACGCCCTCGGATGTGCTGCTACTGGACGAACCCACCAACCATCTGGACCTGGATGCCACTTTGTGGCTACAGCAGTGGCTGGCCCAATATCCAGGCACCTTGTTAATCATTTCTCACGACCGGGATTTCATCGATGCCAGTTGCCAGCGCATTCTACACCTGGCGCAATTTCAATTAACCGCATACAGCGGTAACTACAGCGCGTTTGAGCGCCAGCGCGCCGAGCGCCTGGCCAATCAGCAGGCAACCTACGAAAAGCAACAGGTACGCGTGGCCCAGATTAGCGACTTTGTTCGACGTTTTCGCTACAAGGCTACCAAGGCCAAGCAGGCCCAGAGCAGACTAAAAGAGCTGGAGCGCATGGAGCTGCTGGCACCTGCACATATCGACTCTCCCTTCGATTTCAGCTTTAAACCACCCACCAAAACCAGTGATCCACTACTGCGGCTGGACCGAGCGACCCTGGGTTATGGTGACAGGGCAGTTCTTCACGCCATAAACCTGCAATTGCGCCCCGGCAGCCGGCTGGGTTTGCTCGGAAAAAACGGTGCCGGCAAGTCCACGCTGCTAAAGAGTCTGATTGGTGCATTACCCCTGTTGGCTGGCGACAGAACCCCGGGTGAACACTGCTATATAGGCTATTTTGACCAACAACAACTGGAGTCACTGGACCTGCAAGCCAGCCCCGCCCTTCACATTCAGCGGCTCAGCCCCGAGGCCAGAGAGCAGGATATCCTGAACTTTCTGGGTGGCTTTAATTTCAGGGGTAATGCAGCCAGCGGTGCTATTGAGTCATTTTCTGGCGGGGAAAAAGCCCGCCTGGCGCTAGCGATGGTTGTCTGGCAGCGACCCAATCTCCTGGTCCTTGATGAACCGACCAACCACCTCGACCTGGACATGCGTCACGCCCTGGAAGTGGCCCTGCAAGCCTATGAAGGAGCCGTGATTCTGGTCAGCCACGACAGACACATGCTGCGCAATACTGTGGAGGAGCTCCTTTTAGTCCACGACGGCAAGGTAGATGAATACGGGGAGGACCTGGACGGGTACGAAAAATGGATTCTGGGCAGCTACAAAACGGACAGCGAAGCCGCCGCGCCCGCATTGAACTCACGCAAAGAAATGCGTCAACAGGCGGCTGCACACAGAGAAAAACGACGGCCACTGCAACGTCGCCTGGAGAAAACCGAGCGACAAATGGCTGAAGCGGAACAAAATCTGGGAGAAGTTCGAGTTCTATTGACCAACGCCGACCTGTATAACGAAGCCAATAAGGATCAATTAGCCGACCTGTTAAGCCGAGAAAAGGAGGTGAAAGCCAAAATCGGGCAGTTGGAGGAAACCTGGTTTGAGGACCAACATGCCCTGGAAGACATGACTAGTTAGTGCGCATCCAGAAACTGCTTGGCTCAATGCGCAGGCTGTAAAGGTTAACTGTTTTTGACACCTTTGAGCTCCGCCGAGCGGAGGCTTGTTTTCATGGATTGGAGGCACATGGAGAGCCTGCCCCCGCCTTATCGGGTATGTGCCGGAAAGCCTTGCCGCGCAGGGACGCGCGTCAAGGCGGACCCGTGAAAACTGGCCGTAGTGAGGGAAGCCGAAGGCCGGGCGATAGTGTCCAAAACTGTTCATCTTTACAGTCGCCTCCAAAGTCTAGTGAAAAAAGTAGTGTTTCTAGATGCGCATTAATTAGTGCTCAACTACCCTTCTCAATCAGCCTTAATTTGTCCGCCCGGGTCATTTTTTTTATGCTGGCTTCCCGTCGCAGGGCGGCGCCGCGGTCGTTAGCAGCATCGCACCAGAGTAACCGCACCGGGCGGCGGCCGCTGGTATATCTGGGCCCGCCCCTACATTCGCCGTTGTGTTGTTGCAGCCGACGCTCGAGATCCTTGGCGATGCCCGTGTAGAGTGTGCCGTCCGCACACGCCAGAATATAAACCTGCCATGTCACCTTTCACACCAGAGCCAGAACCTCCCGCACACATTGACTAATACCGGTGTAGGCCTGCCCCACGCCCTCGGCAAGCATATAGGCTGGAGTTGTAACCAATTTGCGCTCTGCATCGACACAGGCCTCAGTTACCGGGCAGTCGAGGTGTTGTCCCCCCATGGCAGTGATTGCCGCAGCTGTATCAATATCATTCCCAATTGTGCAATTTGTGCCCTCGCCACAGATGGCCGCCGCCATAACCGGCGCAATGCAAATCAGGCCAATGGGTTTACCGGCAGCGTGAAAATCCTGGGCCACACGCAAAAAATCACTCTGGATGCTCATATCGGGCCCAGAAACGGCAAAATTACACAAATTTTTTGCTGCCCCAAACCCTCCAGGCACCACCAGGGCATCGAACTCCTCGACATTAGCCAGCGCCAGATCGGTAACATTGCCCCTGGCTATTCGAGCCGCTTCCACGAGGACATTACGGACTTCCCCCTCGGACACTTCGCCGGTCAGGTGGTTAACAACATGCAGTTGCTCAATGTCGGGCGCAAAACACTGGTAAGCAGCCCCCTGTTGCTCGAGGCTGAGTAATGTCAATACCGCTTCGTTAATCTCGGCTCCATCGTAAACACCGCAACCCGCTAGTACCACTGCAACCTTAGACATGTTCCACCTCCGGCTATTTGCCCAACAAAAGATTGATATCACAAAGCACCCAATGTACCACTTGGAGAGGTTTTCGGCAGTGCTTATGTGGCAATCCAAGCTATATTCCGCCTGATTGGTGTAGCGGTACCTGATCGACTAATTGCAAAAAGGGCAGGCCTGGTCATTGCCCGCTATGCACACCAATATCTTACACATCTTTTTCGCGCCCAACTGCGGTTTCTAGGTTGTACCTCACCTGTTGAGTGGTATGATTACCCTCCTCGAAACCCCGCAGGGCAAATTCCTGCACATTCTCCGGAGATTACAATGAGCGAACAAATCGTACACGTCAGCGATGCAACTTTTGGCGAAGAAGTTCTGAATTCTACTGTCCCTGTACTGGTGGATTTTTGGGCTGTATGGTGTGGTCCATGCAAAATGATTGCCCCACTGCTGGTTGAAATTGCCGCCGAGTACGATGGCAAAATCAAGGTTTGCAAGGTAGACGTAGATGACAACCCGGAGATTCCACCCAAGTTTGGCATTCGAGGCATTCCAACCCTGATAGTATTCAAAGACGGCAGTGCAGAGGCCACTAAAGTCGGCGCTCTTTCTAAAGCCCAGTTGATTGAGTTCGTTCAGGAAGTTATCTAAGGCAGGCCCGATTGCATTTAAGCACTGCTGCTTGATTTGAGCAATGCGCAGGCTCAAAAGCAGTACCAGGGCACCTCTGAATAATGCCGCGAGCCTGCGCCTCAGATCGTGCCCTAAGGGGCTTTCGGACAGATTGGAGAAATCTGTAGCCTTTTGGGGCAGCTAAAGTACATAGCGCCAAATCGGCCTGGGGCTGGCGCGAGGATGAATGCCTGAGTAGTGTCTACATTGGCCTGAGCAGCCCTAAGCTACCGCTAACTGTAGCCCCACACTATCACGGTCTGCAGCCCTTCCTGAAAAAAGCGCTAGACGATAGTCGCCGAGCGTGCTAACTTTGGCTTTGTCTGCACACTTCTGTGCCGCAATAAAAGCCCTGCGACTCTAAAAATAGCTGAATATAAGCCAGCGTGTATCAGTTTCGCGACAATTAAAATCCGAAATTACACCCACCTCCCCTCCTTACTCGCGTTCCAACACTATCTATGAATCTAACAGACCTGAAAACCAACACTACCCCAGAACTACTCGATATCGCCAAAGAGATCGGCCTTGACAACATGGCGCGATCCCGGAAGCAGGACATCATTTTTGCGATCCTGAAGCGTCATGCAAAACGAGGGGAAGATATATACGGCAACGGCGTGCTGGAGATTTTACAGGATGGCTTCGGCTTCCTGCGATCGGCGGACAGCTCCTATCTTGCTGGCCCCGATGATATCTATGTCTCCCCCAGCCAGATCCGCCGCTTTAACCTACGCACCGGAGACTCGATCACGGGGAAAATTCGCCCCCCCAAGGACAGTGAACGCTATTTCGCCCTGCTCAAGGTAGGCGAGGTGAACTTTAACAAACCGGAGAATTCAAAGCACAAAATCCTGTTTGAAAACCTGACTCCTCTCTTTCCAGATCAACGCCTGACCCTGGAAAAAGGGAATGGCAGTTCCGAGGACCTCACCGGCAGGGTTATCGACCTGATTGCACCCATCGGTAAAGGCCAGCGTGGCCTGCTGGTTGCTCCGCCTAAGGCCGGCAAAACTATTATGATGCAAAGCGTCGCCCAGGCAGTTATCAGCAATAACCCAGAGTGCGACATTATAGTCCTGTTAATCGACGAGCGACCCGAAGAGGTCACCGAGATGAAACGCTCAGTGGGTGCTCGGGGGGCGGAGGTTGTGGCCTCAACATTTGACGAGCCCCCCTCTCGCCACGTGCAGGTTGCCGAGATGGTCATCGAAAAGGCCAAACGTCTGGTGGAACACAAGAGAGATGTGATAATTCTGCTGGACTCAATTACCCGCCTGGCTCGCGCCTACAACACGGTGATTCCAAGCTCTGGCAAGGTACTAACCGGTGGTGTCGACGCCCACGCACTGGAGCGTCCCAAGCGCTTTTTCGGCGCGGCACGCAATATTGAGGAGGGTGGCAGCCTGTCCATTATCGCCACGGCAATTATTGATACCGGCTCCAAAATGGACGAAGTTATATACGAGGAATTCAAAGGCACCGGCAATATGGAATTGCACCTGGACCGCAAAGTTGCAGAAAAGCGAGTTTACCCTGCCATTAACATTCGCCGTTCGGGTACGCGCCGCGAGGACTTACTCACCGGGGACGAGGAGTTGCAGCGCATGTGGATTCTGCGCAAGCTTCTGCACGGCATGGAGGATGCGGCGGCCATCGAGTTTCTGTTGGACAAGCTCAAAGATACCAAGACTAACGAAGAGTTTTTCATGTCCATGAAACGCAAGTAACACCTGCTCCCGAAAAACTTCCCGCGTTGCGCCTGACTCCTACTCGGTGTACTGTCCGTTTGAAACAATAGGCGGACGATCATAGCGTGAAATACACTGACCTGCGCAGTTTTATAGCCTCACTCGAAGAGCGCGGCGAACTCCACCGCATCACGACAGAAGTCGATCCGGTCCTGGAAATGACCGAGATATCCGACCGCATATTGCGAACGGGTGGACCGGCCCTGTTATTCGAAAACCCAAAAGGCTTCAACGTACCGGTGCTAACCAACTTGTTTGGTACCGAACAGCGGGTTGCACTGGGCATGGGCATGGAGGATATTTCTGCCCTGAGAGAGATTGGTGAAGTCCTGGCCTACCTGCGACAGCCGGACCCACCCAAAGGTCTGCGCGATTTTTGGGACAAGAAACCCCTGCTTAAAAAAGTGCTTTCCATGAACCCAAAGCTGGTCAGGAATGCACCCTGTCAGCACCATATCAGACAGGGTGCCGATGTCGATCTGCGCAGCCTGCCCATTCAGACCTGCTGGCCACAGGACGCGGGGCCTCTGGTCACCTGGCCCCTGGTTATTACACGCGGGCCTCTCAAGGAACGACACAATCTCGGCATCTACAGGATGCAATTAATTGGACGCAATAAACTCATTATGCGCTGGTTGCCTCATCGCGGCGGTGCATTGGATTATCGCGACTGGCAAATAAAATATCCCGGCAAGCGTTACCCGGTTGCAGTGGCACTGGGAGCAGACCCGGCTACTACCCTGGGCGCTGTCACACCCATCCCCGATACTATTTCCGAGTATGCTTTTGCCGGCCTGCTGCGAGACAGCAAGACCGAGTTAGTCGAGTGTTTCACACCGCTGTGCAAAGACCATGGTCTGCAGGTACCGGCTACAGCAGAATTCGTACTCGAAGGTTATTTGGAGCCCGGCGAAATGGCCGATGAAGGGCCCTTTGGGGATCACACCGGCTACTACAACGAAGTCGGCAGGTTTCCCGTTTTCACAGTCGATGCAATAACCCACCGCGACAACCCCATTTATCTCAGCACCTACACCGGCCGCCCCCCCGACGAACCGGCCATTTTGGGCGTTGCTCTGAACGAGGTTTTTGTCCCCATTCTGAAACGCCAGTTTCCGGAGATTGTTGACTTCTACCTACCCCCTGAGGGTTGTTCCTACCGCCTGGCGGTAATCACCATGCGCAAGGAATACCCGGGGCACGCCAAACGGGTCATGCTAGGCGCGTGGTCCTTTCTGCGTCAATTTATGTACACCAAATTTGTCATTGTCACAGACGACGACGTGAACGCGAGAGATTGGAAGGACGTGGTATGGGCCATGACGACGCGAATGGACCCCCAACGGGATTCTGTGTTCATCGACAACACACCGATCGATTCTCTGGATTTTGCATCGCCAACCGAAGGGCTGGGCTCGAAAGTCGGGTTTGATGCAACCAACAAGTGGCCAGGTGAAACCCAGCGCGAGTGGGGTCGACCTATTAGCATGGATTCCGCAGTAAAAGAGCGTATTGACACAATCTGGAAGGAATTGGGAATAAACTAGCTAGTGCCTGTCCATAAACTCTTCAGTGCGAAGAAATTCGGTAAAAGTCGAGCTATGGCATTGTCCATCAGGACCGTCTGCAGCAGGGAGAGCCTGAAAACAACGAAGTGATGTGCCGCCAGAGGATTTTTCAACACGCTGCTAGCCAAGCCTTCTAGTGTGCGGCGTAACCTGCTCTGGCATGGGCAATTCGGGCAGTCGAGACTCGTGCAGCAACAGGCCCCGTTGAAAATATGCGGCGCTGACTTTAGGCTCACCCAGGCTGATCAACAACCTGCCAAGCTCCGCACATACTTCAGTTGTCTTCTCCAGTTTATAGCTGCTTTCAAAATAATCCCGGGCCTTGCCCCATAGCTTATTCCGCGCTGCCAGTCGACCAAGACACAGGAAAAGCTCTGCATCAGCTTCGTGGGCAGCCAACCAACTCTCCGCCTGGGCCAGCTGCCGGGATGCATTGTCGCTCTCGATAAGACCGAAGGCATGCACCAGTGTCGAGTTCCAGTTTTGCTTTAGCGAGTGCAGAATAGTTTTCTCGGCCACCCCGTACTGCCCCTGTTCAATCAATAACTCGACATAGGATTGTATTAATTCAGAATCCTTGCGAAGTGGCGCCGGGAGCTTATGCCACTGAGCCTGTAGCGCACTGGACGCGGAATCCCCATTAGCCCGCGCACCTGCGGACAATAACTGTAAATGCACAGACCTCTCGAGCTCCAGAAGCTGATCCTGAGGCAAAACCTTGTACTTTTTTAACTCGGGCAACAAATCTGCCAGATTATTCCAGTCTCGCAACCCCAGATAGACCTTGTGTAATAAACTCAATACATACGGGTGCCTACCCGCATTACGCCGGGCTCGCACCAGCGTTGCCAGAGCCTGCTCATACTGCCCGTTATGTAGCTTCAGCTCTGCCTGGGTGAGTTCCACTGCAATTCCAGCCTCGGATTCAGAATCCTCCGCAGCACCCAGGTACTCTCGCATTTTATCCAGCTCATTGAGCCGATAGCTTGCCCTCGCCGCCACCAGATAGTTGAGCAGGGGCACCTCGTTACTTGCCGCCGCAGCGAGCAACTGGCGTCTGGACTTGGCCCAATTCCCTTCAATAAAACTGATAAACCCTCTGGTCGTCTGGCGGGCAGCCTGTCTGGCCTTGCGGGTTCCCATCCACCCAATGAAAGATCTTTGTCCGCCCAGTGCTTTGCGAATCAGGCTTATCGGTAAATACACCAGTACGACAACAAGTGCCAGAACCAACAAACCCACCCACAAGCTAGCCTCAATGGTATAGTTGCCATAGGCGATCAGAACGTAGCCTGGATCGGTCTCTATCAGTGCGACAATGCCCACCCCAAGCAGTAAGGCCACCAGCACCAGAACGAACATCTTTTGCATGATCATTCGCTCCCTGAAGGTCGCAGGCGCTGATTCATTACGTCATTTATGGCACTGAGCGACCTCGATATATCTGGCAGACCAGGTGCTATATTCTCCGTCAACAATGTTGCAATCGCCTCTGCCATCGCCTTGGCCGCAGCCTCGTCCGACTGGAAGAATTCGGCCACCCAGTGGTTGGAGCGCTGCAAGCTCTCCCGAAACAACAGTTGGTTACCCGACAATAGTGCCACCTGCGCCTGCTCAAGTAACATACGTAGATTCTGTCGCACCAGACCCTCCCACTGAGGGTCCATCAAAGCCTGCATTGGTACATCCCGGCGCCGGATAATAATGTAATCAGACAACTTGTTAAGGGCCGCTCGGTACCCCTGCTGCAAACGCTCCTGCCAGTTCTGTGCGGGTTGTGGGGCAACCGGAGCCTGGATATCCGGGAGCTGAAAAATTACTAAACTGGCAGTCTGTTCGATCAGTGCTGAGAGCCGCAAGTACATGCCCTCGGTGTCGTATCTTGGTACCGCTCGCAAAGCGGCCAGGTCCGCCGCTACTGCCAAGCGAACAGGGTGCAATCGCACATCGTCAAGTTCTGCCAGAATCCGGTCTGCACTGCTCAATAGTGCCTCTGCCGCCACCACGTCATCAGCCATGATCAAACGCTGATTAGCTAATCGCAGCAGGTATTGTGCCTCGGCGAGCAACCAGTCCCGCCGGTCTGTTGCCCCGAACCTGGAAAGCTCCTCTCGTTGGGCTGAAAGACGCGCCTCAATGCCCCTAAGTTGCTTGGCCTGTCGAGCAACCTGGGCCTGGGCTTTGCTATTGCGAGCCGCGAGCCCCCGCTCCATGCGTTCACTGAGCTCGGCCAATCCGGCAGATTCCTGTGCGGCAGTATTTTCCAAGACAAGCAATCGCGCCTGCAAAGCACTTTCTCTGCGCTGGGCTTCCATAACTGTCCAACCCGCAGCCAGTCCCATACCCACGACCAGCAGCAAAGCCAACCAACCGACGCCCGACGATCTGGTGCCTGTCATCGATTTAGATTTCGCCACCGCTGGTACGTCCCTGGTGCTTTCGATGGAAGAAGCCGAATCATCCCGGGAGGCACCGGAATCCTCTCTGCTCTGGTCAGATTCTCGCTCGCTCTTGTCTTGCTGTTCAGTCACCCAATAGTCTCCGACGCCCGACACCAGTTTTCTGCCGCACTCTGCATTGCCGCATCTGAGGCATTATCCGCCGTGTGCACTCGCATAAACCCGGCATCCCGTGCCATCTTCGCAACCCGCTTTGAGGGAACTACCAGGGTCACCGTTAGTAATTTAGTGGTTTCCTGGGGGCTAAGCAATGTCAAAAAGTTGCACAATCCTTCGCCACTGCTAATTAACACAAGATCTATTTGCCATTGTGCGAGCATTGAGGACAAAGCGCCGGCAGGTAGATCGGGGCATTGACGCCGATAGCACTCGAGTACTTCCACCTGTGCACCCCGGGATGTCAGCGCAGATTGAATAGCAGTCCGGCCACCCTCGCCCTTTACAATCAGCACTCTGTCGCCGGACACCTCCTGTAGCTGCGAAATTGCCAGCAGACTTTCACTGGTCATCGCTTTATCAGAGGTCACTGCAGCTACCCCATAATCTCTCAGTAGCCTGGCCGTCGCATCACCGATGGCATACCAGGCGACACCAACCGGGAGCTGGGGCCAGAAATCCTCGATCCATCCCATACCGAAATTAACTGCATTGCCACTGACAAAAACAATGTGCCGGAATTGGTCAAGATCCTGAATCTGGCGGCGTTGCCTGGCTGGCATGGCCAGGGGTGCCACCAATTCAAGCAAAGGCTGGCAGTGAACTGTAAAGCCTTCACTCTCCAATGCAGCACACAATTTTGCCGCTTGCGGCGCTGGCCTGGTTACCAAGACACGGGCTTTATTGGCCATAGACCTCGGCCAGAATATCGGCGGCACCCTGGGCCAACAAGTCCTTCGCCACTGCAATGCCCAGTTGCTCAGCCCCGGCGGCAGGCGCCTCGCCATCGGCTCGCAGTACGAGTGATCCATCGGGCCTACCCACCAGACCTCGCAGCCACAGCTTGTCGCCCGCTCGGTTAAAATCGGCAAAGCAGGCAATAGGGACCTGGCAGCCTCCCTGCAAGTGTTGATTCAGCGCTCGCTCGGCGCCGACCCGGGCCGCCGTAGGCTCGTGGTGAAGGGCCTGCAGTAGCCTCTTGATTTCAATATCTCCGCTGCGCAATTCAATACCAACCGCACCCTGGCCACCTGCAGGCAGCGATTCTTCCACCGACATCGAATATCGAATGTCCGAGGCCAACTGCAACCGAATCAGCCCGGCGCTGGCGAGGATAATTGCATCGTACTCGCCCTCCTCCAATTTGCGCAGGCGTGTATTAACATTACCCCGCAAAAACCTGACATTGAGCTGTGGAAAACGCTCTTTCAACTGACACTCTCGCCGTAGGCTGGAAGTCCCTACCACGCTGTCCGCAGGGAGTGCAGCCAGTGATTTGTAGCGATGGCTTACAAACGCGTCGGTGGGGTCCTCGCGCTGACATACCACTCCCAATTGCAGGCCGTCTGGAAATTCCATGGGAACGTCCTTCATTGAGTGGACGGCAATATCTGCGGAACCATCCAGCAACGCCGTTTCAAGCTCCTTCACGAACAGGCCTTTACCACCCACCTTGGCAAGCGGAACGTCCAGCAACTGGTCTCCGCGAGACGTCATGCCCAGTAAATTCACTTCCAGACCGGGATGTGCATTTTGTAAGGCTGTGCGCACGTACTGTGCCTGCCACAGAGCCAGTGGGCTCTCCCGGGTTGCTATGGTCAAACTGCGCGGCATAATTCGACTGTCCTTTTAGGGGACAGCGATTATATCAGGCTCCGTTGTGGGCTGCGCTACCCGGGGTCTTATTTATCAGCTCCCCCGCTGCCAGAGCTGATATACTTCGCAGCTTGCGTTCAACCTATGGGGATCAGGTTTCAAATCCTGATGAACTGCCAACATTACCGGGGCGGCTAGAGCAGGTTTTCAATCATCATGAGTAAATCCAAGGACACCAGTAAATTATGGGGCGGTCGATTTAACGAGGCCACAGACAGCTTCGTGCAGCGATTTACCGCCTCTGTTCAGTTTGATGCCCGCATGGCCGATCAGGACATCCAGGGCTCTCTTGCACACGCCGACATGCTGTGTGCCATCGGTGTACTCAGTTCCTCTGAGCTCGAGGAAATTCAACAGGGGCTGACCCAGGTCAAACGGGAAATAGATGAAGGCTCTTTCAACTGGTCCATCGAGCTTGAAGATGTTCACATGAATATCGAGGCGCGGCTGACGGCCTTGATTGGATCAACCGGGAAAAAATTACACACGGGCCGATCACGCAATGACCAGGTAGCAACCGATATTCGTCTGCACCTGCGATCCGCAATAGATAGTATTGCCCGGGAACTCACCCGTCTGCAAGAGGGAACCATCGCTCTGGCTGCCGCCCACAGCACCACCATTATGCCCGGCTTCACCCACCTACAAACTGCGCAACCGGTCTCCTTTGGCCATCACCTGCTAGCCTGGAACGAAATGCTGGAGCGCGATTACGGCAGACTGATGGACTGCCGTCGACGCATGAACCAATCTCCACTGGGCGCAGCGGCCCTCGCGGGAACCACCTATCCGATTGATCGCTATCAGACATCGGCGGCACTTGGCTTTGACAGGCCAACAGAAAACTCTCTGGATTCTGTGTCCGACCGGGATTTTGCCGTTGAATTCTGTTCCTTCGCAGCTTTGTTGATGACCCACCTATCGCGAATTTCAGAGGAGTTGATTCTATGGACCTCAGCTCAGTTCAACTTTGTTGAACTACCTGACCGCTTCTGCACTGGCTCTTCGATCATGCCCCAGAAAAAAAACCCGGACGTGCCGGAGCTTGTGCGCGGCAAGGTCGGTCGGGTCAATGGCCACCTGGTCGCGTTGCTCACCCTGATGAAAAGTCAGCCACTGGCTTACAACAAGGATAATCAAGAAGACAAGGAGCCGCTATTTGATACGGTGGATACCGTAATGGATTGCCTGCGGGCTTTCGCCGACATGATCCCGGCAATAAAGCCAAGGACAAATGAAATGCACGAGGCCGCCCGAAGAGGCTTTTCAACTGCCACTGATCTCGCCGATTACCTGGTAGGGCGAGGCCTGCCCTTCAGGGACGCCCACGAAGTCGTCGGCAAAGCAGTAGCACACGGCGTGGCAACCGGCCTGGACCTGGCAGAAATGGAGCTGACTACACTGCAGGAATTCTGCCCTGATATAGGTAAAGATGTGTTCGATGTACTGACATTGGAGGGGTCGATCGCCGCTCGCGATCACCTGGGGGGAACAGCGCCGGCGCAGGTGGCTGCCGCTGGCTCGCGTGCAATGGAGCGCCTGCAACAACGCAAGGCTAGCTCCGAGCAACCCTCCGGGAATAATGAGCCTGACAAAGGCCAGGCGAACAGGTCTGATTTTAGGGTCGATTGAGGTCGGGGGCGCACCAGTTGCCCTCTTCGAGCAGGAGAAATGACTGTTTTACGGATTCCGTGCGCGGTTGGCTGTTATCGGGTAGCCTCCTGACGGTACAATTAGCAACTTTACTGCCTGGACCATCACTATGCGTTATACCGTCTCCGCCCTCATTCTAATGTGCACCCTGGCCCTGCAGACCGGGTGCGGTCAGACCGGTCCTCTATACCTTCCGGGCCAGGAACCTTCTTCCGAGAAGCCCGATGAGCGTAAACAAGTCCCTGTATCTCGCTGATTTACGGAGCCTTGTTCATGGACTACTTTCCCTACCGCGACGAGTCCTTATACGTCGAGGACGTCGCCGTAAACAGCATAGCAACGGCGCACGGCACCCCCTGCTACATTTATTCGCGAGCGGCTCTGGAAGCTGCCCTGGGCGAATACCAGCACGCGCTGGCTGGCTGTTCGCACCTGATCTGCTATGCGGTAAAGGCGAATTCCAATCTGGCGGTGCTGAACATTATGGCCCGATTAGGTGCCGGTTTCGATATCGTATCAGGCGGCGAACTCGAGCGCGTTATCGCAGCCAGCGGTGATCCGGCGAAGATAGTATTTTCCGGCGTCGCGAAAAAAACTGAGGAAATGGCCCGGGCACTGGAACTGGGAATCCACTGTTTCAATATTGAATCTGCAGCCGAGCTGGAGGCCCTGAACCGGGTTGCCGGCGAGATGGGCAAAACTGCGCCTGTCTCAATCAGGGTAAATCCAGATGTAGATGCCAGGACGCATCCCTATATTTCCACCGGTTTGCGAGAGAACAAATTTGGCGTAACAACCGAGGAGGCACTGCGGCTTTACCTGCGAGCCAACGAGTTGGACCACCTGGAAATCATGGGAATCGATTGCCATATCGGCTCCCAGCTCACCGAATTGAGCCCTTTTATTGCCGCCCTGCATCGGCTACTGGCCCTGATCGACTCGCTCAAGGAGCAGGGTATTTGCGTTCATCACCTCGATCTGGGAGGTGGCTTGGGTGTAAGTTATGGAGACGTAAACGCGCCCTCAATCGGCGAGTATATTGCTGCCATACGTCGGGAAATTGGTGAGCGAAAGCTTACATTGCTGCTTGAGCCCGGTCGCTCTATCGCCGCCAACGCCGGCATTCTGGTTACAAAAGTAGAGTATCTCAAACCCACGCCTGACCATAATTTTGCATTGGTCGATGCAGCGATGAACGACATGATCCGTCCGGCCCTGTATCAAGCCTGGCTACGCATTCAAACGGTGCAACAAAAGCCGGATAGCGAAACTCTGTGCTGGGATGTGGTTGGGCCAGTCTGTGAAACCGCGGATTTCCTCGGCAAAAACCGGGATCTTGCGATTGCGGCGGGAGATCTCCTGGCCGTATTCGGCGCTGGCGCATATGGCTTCACCATGAGTTCCAATTACAATAGCCGCGGGCGGGCCGCCGAAATCATGGTGGACGGGGAACGTCATCACCAGGTGCGCAAAAGGGAAACAATAGCTGATATCATGGCGGGTGAAAGCTGCCTCCCCGTTTGAGGCTGCAAGCCCGGAGCAGTCGATAAGCGATGCAACTCAAATTCACCAAGATGCATGGCGCCGGCAATGACTTCGTAGTCATTGATTTGATTAGTCAACGCTGCCATCTGCGACCCAGTCATATACGCCTGCTGGCTGACCGCCACCTCGGCGTTGGCTGCGATCAGGTGCTCGTAGTTGAGGCACCGCGCCATCCCGACATCGATTTTCAATACCGCATATACAATGCCGATGGCCAGGAGGTAGAGCAGTGCGGGAACGGTGCTCGCTGTTTTGCCCGCTTTGTACGAGACAAGAAATTAACAGCAAAACGTATCATTACCGTCGAGACGAGCAGCGGCATTCTGGAACTGCGAGTCCGCGGCAACAATGAGGTGGAAGTCGATATGGGCACACCTGAACTGGAACCTCGAAATATACCGTACGCGGCGCTCCATCGTGCACTATCGTATTCAATGATTGTAGAGAACCAGGCGCTGGAAATCGGTGCGGTGTCAATGGGTAACCCGCATGCTGTGTTGCGGGTTGAACAGGTCGATACAGCAGATGTACAGGGCCTGGGTTCCAAACTGGAGTCGCACTGTGATTTCCCCAAGGGTGTCAATGTCGGTTTCATGCAGATTATGTCGGAATCGGAAATCAAGCTGCGGGTGTTCGAGCGAGGAGCGGGAGAGACACTGGCCTGTGGCACGGGCGCATGCGCCGCAGTAGTATACGGCATTATGCAAGGTTGGCTTCGCCATGTAGTGACTGTTTGCCTTCCCGGAGGTAAGCTCACTGTATCCTGGGAAGGCGAAGGCCAGCCGGTGACGATGACCGGACCAACCGCTACGGTATTTGAGGGTAATATACGTATCTAAACAAAAAGCTATGCATTCGCAGGTTGCAGCAATACACGCGGCAAAATGCGTCTTCGAAGGCATGGTGTAGCCGTGTCGAGGCACTACAAATCAGAGGGAAAAACAAATGTCCGGTACTGTCGAGCAGCCCACTCCAGGTAACATGGAACTCAATGAGCAGCAGGTTGTAGATTACCTGAAGGACAACGGTGATTTCCTGCAACGTCATCCCCAATTGCTGGATTACTTACACATTGCTCATGCCTCGGGTTCCGCTGTGTCCCTGGTCGAAAAACAAGTGGGTATATTGCGCGAGCGCAATGTTGAGCTGCGACACAAGCTCAGCAGTTTGACTACCAGTGCCCGCGACAACGACCAACTCTACCTGCAAACACGTGCTCTGGTGTTAAAGCTGCTGGAAGCGGACTCTATCGAGGACCTCTACCGGGCATTTATGGAGTCGATGACCAACGACTTCAAAGTGGAATACGCCTGCATGATCCTGTTTTCAGAAGATTCAGACAGAGGAGATGACTGCCGTTTTGATAGGGCTTCCAGCGCCAAGGAAAAAATTGGCGCGCTGCTTAGGTCCCAGACGGCCCTGTGCGGCGCCCTTCGAAAAGAGGAACTCCACTATCTTTTCCCGAATGCCAGTGAAGAGGGGTCGGCGGCTATCATGCCGCTCTATCGGGACCAGCAGTTAGGCCTTATTGCCGTGGGTAGTTCCGATGCCGGACATTATGATACTGGCATGGGAACCTTGTTTCTCACCCACGTCGCCCTCGTTGTAGAGCGCGTGCTGCCACGGCTCATGCAGCAGTAGACTGGAGACCCATCATGGCCGTTACCGAATTTGAAAATGCGGCCACCCAGTTCCTCGATTATCTGCGAAATGTAAAGCAGTTTTCTACCCATACCCTGACGGGTTACCGTCGCGACCTATGCTCCCTGAAAGAGTATTGCGACCGCCATAATATCCTCTGCGCCCAAACGCTTGATGAGCGCGACATTCGACAGTGGACCAGCCAGTTGCACCGGAGCGGTCTTGCCAGCAGTAGTATCCAGCGCCGGCTGTCTGCCATCCGTTCGTTCTTCAATTACCTGAGCCGTGAGCAGGGCCAGCGACACAACCCGGCAACGGGCGTGCAAGCACCCCGACAGGCCCGCAAACTGCCCAATACCATGGACGTAGACCAGGTGAATAAATACCTCGGTTTGGACGACAGTTCAATTATTGCCCTGCGAGATCAGGCCATGGCCGAATTATTCTATTCCTCGGGCCTGCGACTGGCAGAGTTAGCAGCAATCAATACCAATGACATTGATCCACAGTCCCAGCTTCTCACCGTGACGGGAAAGGGCAATAAGACTCGCTCGGTTCCAGTCGGCGCGACTGCCCTGCAAGCGATTGTCAATTGGCAGGCTGTGCGCCCGGCAACTGCTGCGGATCACGACGGTGCCGCTGCGCTTTTCACTAGCAATAGGGGGAGTCGAATTAGTGTGCGCAACATTCAGGCAAGGATAAAGTTACTAGGCCGAAAATCCGGGATGCCTCGGGATATTCACCCCCATATGCTACGCCACTCTTTTGCGAGCCACATGCTCGAATCCAGCGGGGACCTGCGGGCGGTGCAGGAAATGCTGGGCCACGCCAATATATCCACTACCCAGATTTATACGCATCTCGATTTCCAGCACCTGGCCAAGGTCTACGATGCCGCCCATCCGCGGGCCAAGCGCCGCAAGAGAGACTGAGCGCGATGAATCGCTCGATAAAAGTGATTACTTTCGACCTGGATAATACGCTCTGGGATGTTACCCCAACACTGCTCAAAGCGGAGCAGGCTCAGCGGGACTGGCTGCTGGAACACCGCCCGGGGGCCATTGAACAGCACGATCATCAAAGCCTCTGGGAATTGAAAAAGTCAGTGTGGAAGCGCAATACTCACCTGGCGCACCAAATCAGCAAAATGAGAATTCAGTTTCTGGTGGAGCTGCAGTGTGCTGCTGGCTACAGCGAGGCCAATGCCATCGAGGGCGCGAAACAGGCATTCCAGGTCTTTTTACGCTGCCGCCACGCAGTAGTCCTGTATGAAGAGGCACTGGATGTCCTGCAATTGCTTGCGCGCACTTACACTCTGGGCGCACTCACCAACGGCAACGCGGACGTGTATAAAACCGATGCAGGCGAGTATTTTGACTTCGCTTTTCTGGCTGAGGAACTTAATGCCAGCAAACCTGCACCCGATATGTTCCACGCGGCTCTGCGGCACTCGGGTGTGAGCGCAGAGCAAATTATTCATGTTGGCGACAATCCCGACCACGACATCGCCGGCGCACAGAGCGTAGGTATGCACACTATCTGGATGAATTCTCAGGGAGAGGAATGGTCCGGTGGCGACCGCGCCGACCGGGAGATCGACAATTTGCAACAGCTACCAGAAGCCATAGAGGCCATTGCCGAACCATAGAGACAAGAATAGCGGGGGCTTCCTGGAAGGGGCTAAATGGCCTCTTCTCCAGTCTCACCGGTGCGAATCCTGATCACCTGCTCCAATGGCGCGACAAATATTTTGCCGTCACCAATCTTACCGGTGTTGGCCGACTGAATAATGGCATCGATGGTTGCATCGACCAGTTCGTCGCCCACGGCGATCTCCAGCTTGAGTTTGGGTAAAAAATCCACCACATACTCCGCGCCGCGATAGAGTTCAGTGTGACCGCGCTGTCGCCCGAACCCCTTCACCTCTGTGACGGTAATACCCTGCACGCCCATGTCGGACAGTGCCGCACGTACATCATCCATTTTGAATGGTTTAACAATGGCTGTAACCAGTTTCATTCCTGTCAATCTCCGGTTGGGAACGACCTGTTATTATGAAAGGCCTGAGCAGAATGGCAAGGGGCAAAAGCATCGGAGGCAAAAAAAAGGGGCCCCAGAGCCCCTTAATCGGTCAAACATTTGCCATATGGCTTATCTGGCGGCAACAAACTCCGGATAGGCCTCCATTCCACACTCGGAGAGATCGACACCGTCGTACTCTTCCTCTTCGCTGACCCGAATACCCACGACCTTCTTGATAATGAAGAAACTCACAAAACTGGCACCAAAAACCCAACCAAAAATTGTCAGTGCACCAATCAACTGACCGCTGAAGGAGGATCCATCATTGGTAACAGGTACCAATAACAAACCGAACAACCCAACCACACCGTGCACAGAAATAGCACCCACCGGGTCATCTATCTTCAGTTTATCCAGGGTCAGAATGGAGAACACAACCAGTACCCCACCGATGCCACCGAACACTGTCGCCTGCAGGGCAGTGGGTGTGGATGGCTCAGCAGTAATAGCAACCAACCCGGCCAGCGCGCCGTTCAGGGCCATAGTCAAATCAGCTTTCCCGAATAAAGCGTTGGCCGTCAACAATGCGGCCACCAGACCACCGGCCGCGGCTGCGTTAGTATTCATGAATACGATCGCCACCGCATTGGCTGATTCTACGCTGGCAGTCGCCAGCACGGAGCCACCGTTAAAGCCGAACCAGCCCATCCATAGCACGAACATGCCCAAAGTGGCCATTGGCAGGTTTGCACCGGGAATCGCATTCACAGAGCCATCTGCGTTGTACTTGCCCTTACGGGCACCCAACAGCAAAACACCAGCCAGGGCCGCACTCGCACCAGCCATGTGAACAATGCCAGAGCCGGCAAAATCGGAGAAGCCCAGATCACCCAGCGTATACATGCCAAAAACGGCTTCACCACCCCAGGTCCAGGCACCTTCCATGGGATAAATAATGGCCGTCATGACCACGGCGAACATTAGGAAGGCCCACAGTTTCATCCGTTCAGCAACGGCACCGGAGACGATAGACATGGCCGTTGCAACAAACACAACCTGAAAGAAAAAGTCAGCTGAGGGTGCGTAACTAGCCGGCTCTTCCGCCCCGGTCACACCATCGCCCACTATGCCATCGAGAAACAGGTTGAAGTCTCCTCCGCCGTACATAATGGAGTAACCACAGATCATGTACATAATACAGGCAATCGCGTACAGGGCGACGTTCTTTGTGAGGATCTCCGTGGTGTTCTTGGAGCGCACCAGGCCTGCTTCCAGCATCGAAAAACCGGCAGCCATCCACATCACCAAAGCGCCGCAGATCAGGAAGTAAAATGTGTCCAGTGCGTACTGCAATTGAAATATTTCGTTATCCATAAGATTAATTCTCTTGAGTGAGTGCTGTGAGCTTAGATAGCGTCTTCGCCTGTTTCCCCTGTTCGAATCCTGATTACCTGTTCCAGAGAGGAGACAAATACCTTGCCGTCTCCGATCTTTCCCGTCTTGGCTCCCTTGGTAATCGCTTCAATTGTTCCATCGACGCCGCTCTCAGCTACTGCAACTTCGATTTTCACCTTGGGTAGAAAATCGACAACATATTCCGCGCCACGGTACAGCTCGGCATGCCCCTTCTGCCGACCGAAACCCTTTACCTCGGTCACTGTGATTCCCTGAACGCCAACCTCTGATAAGGCCTCGCGCACGTCATCCAGTTTGAATGGCTTAATAATGGCCGTAACCAGTTTCATAGTGTTCTCCTGATAATTTTGTGTCTGACTAATCGCAGTAGATAATGCCCTGAATCATGCCGGGTCGAGCGCGACGCGCGGCGGGGACCCGCACCAACTGCAAGTCCCTGCGCTACACTACAGGTCGAAGGATTTCCCGATACTAAAAATCAGCGATTCGCTACTGCCGTCCTGGTCAGAAAGTTCCTTACTACTGAAAATTGCAGCGATTCCCAGGTCAAACCCACCAACTTCAGTGCCGTAGCCAACCTGGAAGTAATCGCCGTCAAAGTCCTTGCCAAAGCTGCCGTAGGTACCATAAAAACCTTTGTGCTCGGCCGTTACCTCAAGGTAATCATAGTCCTGACCACCGTCGCCATCCCACTCGCCAATACTGTAGCCAACACTTAGAAAACCCCACCCGGCATTCAGATTGACTTCTTCGTAGGTGTCATCAAAATCACCGGTATAGTAGTAACCGGTAAAACCCGCTCCAAGGGTGAATTCTCCAAGCTCGATGTTATAGCCTCCGTACACGTCGGTCTCCAGGCCATCGCCCACATCGGCAGCCCAGGCACCGAGATACAGCCCACCCGCCTCATAATCTATACCAGCGCTAGCCGAACTTTCTTTTTGCAAAATGCCTCGATAGTGATACTCAGAGGCATAGCCGATGTTTGCCGACAGATCTGCCATCGCGGGGCTTGCCAGGCCAGCTGCCATAACGGCGGTCACGGCAGCGGTTGCCAGTAGTTTTTTCATATTCCAATCTCCATTAATGATGTTTGTTGATTAAAAACGTATATCGTATGGTCGCAGGGCATATCACATGCTCTGAACAGATAGCTGTTCTAAGTTTTGCACTGTCCATGCCAGAACATGTATATTTCTTTTAATTCAATGCGTTAGCGGTTTTACGCCATACAATTCACAGTAAATTACTAGTATTGGCAAGAGATGTAGGCCCCAAAATGATGCGATGCACCATATTGGGGCACCCAGATGCTCTGTGACTCAACTGCGAAATACACTAGAATCAAAAGTCCAGAACTACTCGAGCAGGGGCATTTAGAACATGGCATTGAAACCACCTCCTCTTAGCGACGTCCTCAGCCAGGTAAATGAATTGGTTGGCGGTAGCGGCTTAAAGGACGAGGTCGACAAAAACGTGCGCTCACTGGTGCAATCTGCACTATCCAAATTGGATATGGTGAGCCGCGAAGAATTCGACATTCAGGCCGATATCCTCCAGCAAACACGCACTCAAGTGCGTGCTCTGGAGGCCGAGCTGGAAAAACTAAGCCGTGATCTGGAAACCCTGTGCTCTGACACTTAGGTTCATTTTTTTCGCTCAAGGACGAGCATATGGAAATATCAGTCGTCTATAGCAGGGCGCTGGCGGGTATCCAGGCTCCACTGGTTCACGTAGAAACTCACCTTTCCAATGGACTGCCCGCTTTTAATATAGTGGGCATGCCGGCCACCACGGTGCGCGAAAGCAAGGAGCGGGTTCGCAGCGCCCTG
Source organism: Halieaceae bacterium (assembly GCA_018657645.1). Taxonomy (GTDB): domain Bacteria; phylum Pseudomonadota; class Gammaproteobacteria; order Pseudomonadales; family Halieaceae; genus JBALVT01. The sequence goes on from JABHWT010000164.1 coordinate 33,428, forward strand.
CTAAATTCCCATTTTTCTTTCCCCGACCGTCACATAACAATCAATCTGGCACCTGCCGACCTCCCCAAGGAGGGGGGCCGTTTTGATCTACCTATCGCTCTTGGCATTCTCGCAGCCTCCGGGCAGCTGCCGCAGGAGCAACTTCAGGCGCACGAGTTCCTCGGCGAACTGGCCCTCGACGGTAGTCTACGGCCGATTCCGAGCGTCATATCAGCCGCCAGGGAAGCTGCCATGGCTAAGCGCAGCCTTGCAATTCCGGCCAGCTGCGCACAACTGGCAGCCCATGTCCCCAATTGCCGGGTTATAGCAGCAGACGATATTCTGACCCTCTGCGCCCACCTCAATGGCAATTGCACCATTGAGCCGTCTGTTCTGGTTGCAGACACAACAAGGGTTTGTTACCTGGACCTGGACGAGATCGTGGGTCAGCAAATGGCGCGACGAGCCCTTGAAATTGCCGCCAGCGGAGGTCACAACCTGTTGTTTTTTGGCCCGCCTGGAACCGGTAAGACCCTGCTGGCCAGCAGGCTGCCAGGAATCCTGCCACCGCCCTCTCCCGCGGAAGCACTAACCGGGCTTGCTGTACGGAGTTTTTACAATAGCACCGAGTGCAGCGAGTATCTAAAGCGACCTTTTCGCCGGCCACATCACAGTGCGAGCCAGGCCGCACTGGTAGGTGGCGGCAGTATCCCGCGACCGGGCGAGGTCTCTCTGGCCCATGGCGGCGTGCTGTTTCTCGACGAGTTACCCGAGTTCAACCGCCCTTCATTGGAGGCTCTGCGCGAGCCAATGGAGTCCGGTGAAATCACACTGTCTCGAGCTAATCACAAAACCACCTACCCAGCCCAATTTCAGCTGGTGGCAGCGATGAATCCCTGCCCCTGCGGCTACGCAGGTGATCGAGACCGGACCTGTCATTGCACTCCCGACCAGGTACAACGCTACCGGCAGCGAATATCAGGACCTCTGCTTGACCGCATAGATTTACACATTGATGTTCCCAGGGTCGCAGCGTCCGCCCTATTGAACAACGACTGTAGTGGAGAGCCCTCGGCCAGGGTAAGAGCGCGGGTATGCAGCTCCAGAAAACGCCAGATTCTGCGCCAGGGATGTGCAAACGCGCTTCTGCCATCAACCGAAATCGCCAATGCCTGTCTGCTTGAAAGGCCTCAGAAAAATTATATTGAATCTGCAGCAACCGAGATGGCACTGTCTTCCCGGTCGGTGCATCGCACCCTGCGGGTCGCACGCACTATCGCCGACCTGGCCGAAGCCACTGCAATTTCCAACGAACATATCGGCGAGGCCCTGGCCTACCGGAGTCGAGAGCCGGGGCAGTAGCACCTCGCAAGTGTGCCAAAATTCACTACATTGACACAGCTAAAAATTATACTGAAAGCTCACACCAACAGTTCTGGGTCTGACTTGTCGGGTTACCCGGATCAACCCTGAATCCATCTGACCACCATTGTCGTAATCGGGAACCAGTGGCAGCTTCTCAGCTTGCAAAAGCGCGGACTCTTCGGTCACATTCTTAACCCATAAAGTCACATCCCACGCCGGAGATCCGGACCTGATTCCGAGTTGTAGGTCCAGGGTCGCGTAGTCATCCAGATCCTCGCCAAGCGAGCTCGAATAGTATTCGCTCTCAGCATTGAGCAGGCCGCGAAGATACCATTGTGTATTACCCTTACCCATCGGGCGAGAATACTCTGTGGCAATGTTCCCCGACCACTTTGCCAACTGGCCCGCTCGCTCTCCACTCAGGTCGCAGGTGTTGAAAGCAAAATCCTGTTCCGGAATTGAATCCCCCGTTGTACAGGCCACACCTTTGCCATCGGAGAACTCGGCCACGTTGTAGCTAAAGGCTATACTCAAAGTCCAATACTCACTCATCAGTATCGCAAAATCGCTATCTATTCCGTAGGATTCGACCTCGTCTACGTTTACAACGGGGCTGGCCTGCCCAACACCTCCCACCGCATCACCCACCCCCTGCTCTCTAAACTCAATGGTACTGGACTGATACTGAAAATCTGAATAGATCTGATAATAGGCTGCCAGATTCCACAAGCCGCGACCATCGAGGACATCCCATTTGAAACCCAGCTCAATATTTTCACTGTCCTCGGCACCGAAGGCACCGAATACAGGCGGCTGAGCGCCTGCAGAGATATTAGCTGATCCCGACCGCCATCCCGTATCGTAAGAGGCATAGGCCATAAAATCATCGGCAAACCGGTGCTGATACTTCAGCGTACCGGTGACTGCATCTTCCTCACTTTCCTGATCCTTGGGAAGAATACCATCCCACTCCAAACTAGCTGCAGGTGCCTCTGCCCCGTCTTGAAAAACAAAAAATGCATCGACCAGGAATGGCTGGGTTCCCCACCTGTCCTGCTCCATATAACGCAGCCCCAGGGTAATTGTTCCGTTTTCGGAAATGTGGAAGGCGTTGTGCATGAACAGCCCCCTCTTCTCACCATCAAGATCGGCGACCGACTCGATTTGGGCACGAATTTTCAATGTCGGCGTGAGGGCGCGCCAGGTTTCAACAGAAACATCGGTGGTACTCTTGGATTCCTCATAGAAAAACCCTGCAGTCCAATCCCAAAACGCATTGCCCTGTGAGGCCAGACTAAGCTCGGTATTCCATATATCCCTAACACTGGAAACAACGTGCTGCCACTCGCTCAGGACCGTCGACCCATCCGAGTCAAAGATTCGATCAATAACATTGTTCTGATAACTGGTAACCGATGAGATGACCCAATCATTGCGCAGCCCATAGTTCATGGAGAGAACACTGTAATCGGTTTTATTGGTCATAAAGGATCGCATTTCGCTCACTGAGTATCGGTCGTCATATTTAATAGCGTCGCTGTAAATGACCGGGTCATTATCAGCATTGTCCTCTATATCGTGGTAGGAGAGCCGAAGGTCAAATGTATCCCTGGGCTGCCACCCCATGACTAAGCGAAAAGCCTCCGTTTGACTTTTACTCTCTCGATCCAGAGTAATATTTTTAACATCGTCATAGCGGTGTTCGTCATAGAGACCAGCAACGCGAAAACCAAGCTTTCCCTCAATGATAGGTACAGATACGCCGAACTGTGTATTAGATCCGTCGCGCTCGGCAAAGCTCTGCTTCAAGTAACCGTCCACCTCACGTAAGTTTGGATCGCGGGACTGCATCATAATCGCCCCGGCGGGAGAGGCCTGACCATAAAGCGTACCCTGGGGACCACGCAGCACTTCAAATCGCTCGAGGTCATAGAGCCCGCTAAACAGCCCTCGCTCCTGCTGGACGGAGGCCTGATCGATATAGATCGCCACCCGGGGTGTTACCGGAGCATTGAGATTAGTACCCAATCCCCGCGTGGCAATATCCGTATCAAACCCACTTCCGGAAATCGCCAGCCCAGCGGTCATGCTATTTAAATCGTGAAGATCAAAGCTGGCGTAGTTACCAAGCTGCTCACCGGTGACCACCTCCACGGTCATCGGTACGTCACTCAATGACTCGACTTTCTTTTGGGCCGTTACCAGCACTTCTTCCAGCACCAGTTCATTCTGCGCCGCGGCTATACCCGCCATGTGCGTGCACAATAAGCCAACAAGTATTTTACTTTCGAAGAACTTCATTATTATTAGCCTTCCAGTAAACAGTATCTGTATCGCGTACTACATACTATTCCTTTCCAAGCGCCTCCGACATGAGCCAGGGCCCCGCAGCGCTTGTACTGTCACCCGTTTATACTAGCACTTCCCCAGCGCATCACCACGCCAAACCGAGATTCTGCCAATACACTAGCCAGGGCTTTGGAGAGGCCCGAGCCAAATCAGTAACCCCTAGCGAGCCGGTGATTTTGCTTTCGTGGTCGCGAGCCATTTGATAAACTTTGCGCCTGTTGTCCCCACCCCGAAGCAAACAAAACTGTGACCCAACTTAATCCCAGGCAGCGCGAGGCCGTGCGCTATATCGATGGCCCCCTGCTGGTGCTGGCCGGCGCCGGCAGTGGCAAAACCAGTGTGATTACCCGCAAAATAGCCTACCTGGTAGAAACCTGCGGCATCGGGCCAAAACACATTGCCGCCGTGACCTTTACCAATAAGGCCGCCCGCGAAATGAAGGAGCGCGTGGGCAAACTGCTGGGTTCCAACGCATCAGAGGGCCTGACGGTGAGTACCTTCCACCAATTGGGGCTAAGAATTATCCACAGTGAGCGCCGGGAATTGGGTCTTAAGTCCGGCTTCTCCATTTTCGATGGACAGGACAGCCAAACCCTGATTCGCGATATCCTGATCCAGGAGCACGGAGCCGAGGGCGATCTGGCGAGCACTATCGCCCAGCGCATTTCGAGCTGGAAGAATGATCGCGTTCTTCCCGAACAAGCTGTCGCGGCCGCTACCGGCGCAGCGGACACGCTCTTCGCCCAGGCCTTTCTGCGCTACAATCGCGCGCTTCGAGCCTACAACGCGCTGGACTTTGACGACCTGATTTCACTACCCACTATTTTGTTTGAGCGCTCTCCCGATATTCTGGAGAAATGGCAAAACCAGCTGCGCTACCTGCTGGTAGACGAATACCAGGACACCAACTCCAGCCAGTACCTTTTGGTTAAGCAGTTGATTGGCCTCGGTGGTGGTTTAACCGTAGTGGGAGACGACGATCAATCCATCTACGCCTGGCGCGGTGCCAGGCCCGAAAACCTGGTGCAATTGCAGGAGGACTATCCCAGTCTGAAGGTAATTAAGATGGAGCAGAACTACCGCTCAACCGCACGTATTCTCAAAGCCGCCAACACCCTGATAGCCAATAATAATCACGTGTTTGACAAGCGGCTATGGTGTGAACTGGGGCATGGTGAGCCACTGCGTGTGATCCGCTGCACCGACGAACACCACGAGGCCGATCAAGTGATTGCGGAAATCCTCGATCACAAACTGCGCAAGCGCACGCGCTATGGCGACTACGCCATTCTCTATCGCGGCAACCACCAGTCCAGATTGATTGAACTTTCCCTGCAACAACAACAAGTACCCTACCATATGAGTGGCGGGACCTCGTTCTTCGCCCGCAACGAGGTCAAGGACATAATGGCCTATTTAAGGTTGATCATAAATGAGAACGACGACAATGCCTTCCTGCGTATTGCCAACGTACCGCGGCGCAAGCTCGGTACGTCCACTCTGGAGGCTCTGGGCACGTATGCCAACACCCACCACTGCAGCTTGAACCAGGCCTGTAAGCGTATTGGTCAGGAGCAGGTGAGTGGCGCCGCAATAGCGCGATTGCGGGAGTTTCACAACTGGATGGATAGCATTCGCAATCGCGGCAGCAACGACCGCAGTGTCACCGGGATTCGACAAATGATCCGCGACATGGACTACGAGGGGTGGCTAAACCAACTCAGTGCTAGTGAAGACACTGCACAGAGGCGCATGGCCAACGTCGATTTCCTTGTCGATAGCCTGGCGCGGGTAATGCAAGAGGAGGCAGTAACCCTGGACGATGCCATTTCACGGTTGGTATTACGCGATTTGCTGGAGCAGCAGGAAGAGGAAGATGCCAGTCCGGACAGCGTACAGTTGATGACCCTACACGCCTCCAAAGGATTGGAATTTCCCCATGTCTATATCATCGGCATGGAAGAGAATCTATTGCCTCACCGGGTCAGCGTCGAGCAGGGCAGCATCGACGAGGAGCGGCGCCTGGCCTATGTGGGCATTACCCGTGCCCGCGAGACCCTGAGCATGACCCTGGCCCTGAAGCGCCGCCAGTTTGGCAAGGATATCGTTTGCGAAGCCAGTCGCTTTATCGAAGAACTGCCGCAGGACGACCTTCACTGGCAGGGTGGGGACGAGGAAACCCAGGAGGCAAATGAAGAGCGCGCCCAGGAAACGCTGGCGGGGCTTAAAGGCCTGTTTCCCTGATAGGGAATCGAGCATTCAACTCCGTATCGCGCCGCACCTGCCCCAACGGGACGATCTTCTCTTTTCTCCTTGCTATCGAAAAAACTCTCTGGATCACTCGCTACCGCTGGTTAAGTGCCAGCGTTTCTGGCGCCAGTGTTTGCATCAACATATCCATGCGACTTGCCAGCTCGTCCTGTTGAGCCCTCAAGTCAGCGATCTCGGCATCCTTCGCAGCTACCTCTTCTTTCAGGTCGGACAGTTCCGCTATCTTCTCACTCTGCCGAGAGAGCTTATCATTCTGCGCCTGAGCGACCTTAGTTAATACCGCTACGATATCCATTGCCGCTAGTGATTTACGCCCATTTGTAGCAACCAGATCTGGTACATCTTCAGAGATAAACCCCATGTACTCTTCGTCTCGAGAGTTCTTGTACACATACCGTACGGGCTCCAGCGCAACCAGTGCCGCGGTGGCATCGTCAGCACTTAATTCCCTAATATCATCTTTCAGGCTTCGTGATGACGCGTTAGACCAGACACCGGCCTTGGTCAGATGTGCGCCATTCCAAACGGTTATCGCATCGCTCGATGGAACGACATTGGTGCCAATACCCAACTTATTGCTTGCCTTTGTTTTGCTGAACTGTCCGTAGAGCAAAGGCGTTGTCGGATTATTGGATATATACAGTTTATTGTGACCAATCTCGCCATAACCTGCCTGATATCCAAGAAATACGTTGCCTGTGCCCGAAAGGTTGGAGAATCCAGAAGCATGTCCAAGTGCTGTGTTTTTCTTGCCACTTCTGTTCTTAGCTAACGCCCAAAAACCGGTAGCCGTGTTCTGAGTACCTGTTGTGTTATTTAGAAGCGAGGCATAACCATTGGCCGTATTGCTACTGCCCCGTTTGTTGTTAGCAAGCGCATTATAGCCTGTGGCCGTGTTTCTGCCGCCAGTAGTGTTTTCAGTTAACGCGGAATTGCCAGTAGCAGTGTTGTAATTCCCTGTAGTGCTTTCAAACAGTGCGCCTTGGCCTGTTGCTGTATTACGCTCTCCAGTTGTGTTATGGGCCAGCGCATTCATGCCGGCGGCCGTATTGTTGATCCCTGTAGTGTTGTAAAACAGCACCCCATCACCAATAGCAGTGTTGCGCGCTCCAGTTGTATTATTGTACAGCGCACTCGCGCCAGCCGCCGTATTGTTCTTGCCCGTGCTGTTTTTATACAGTGCGCCCTGGCCTGTTGCTGTATTACGCTCCCCGGTCGTGTTATAGACCAGCGCATTCATGCCTGCAGCTGTATTGTTGCTTCCAGTAGTGTTGTAAAACAGCGCCCCATCACCAACAGCGGCGTTACGACCTCCCGTCGTGTTATTGTAGAGCGTGTTCTTTCCGGTCGCCGTATTGTTACTACCTGTAGTGTTGGAATACAACGCACTATTGCCAAAGGCGGCGTTACGGCCCCCTGTCGTGTTGGAGTATAACGCGTTGCTACCAAAAGCCGAGTTGGATTCACCGCTATTAGAGTTCAACGCGCCCGAGCCGTAAGACGTATTTCCTGTTTGGGCCAGTGCATTTGTCCCAAGTAGCGAGAGACCTAAAACCGCTATCATGTTGATGCCGTAATTCTTCATGTCTTTCTCCTTCTGGGCTCAGTATCCTTTTAATTTCTGGGCTAAAAAAACTCCTGAGTGGAACATGCCACAATGGCGTTAATAAACTAGCCCTGCAGAGCCGAACTGGCAGTAGGAATACCCCGGCACTGCTTGGTTACATGCCTCCATTAACTTACTTCCCATTACTCTAAACACTAGCAGTTTTTGAGCCGTGTTGCCTTGACTAGCATCAAAGATGATCTTCGTGCAGACCAGAACAATAGCAATACTCATTGCTGTTCAACTTCTTGGCAGGCTGAAAGCTCAAAGTCATTGTGCCCGAGTTCGCCATAGCACGCCTGGTATCCGAGAAATACACAGCCTGTGCCCGATAGCGTGGAATATCCCGCGGTATACCCTGGCAGGTTGATGATTGTTGCTCAGTGTCGTAGATTGCTGTAAGCACGCGAAACTGAGAAAGTACCTAACCGCGACTCATTGTATATTCAAATCGGAGGCGACAATGAATAGCCAACGCAATTGCAACCTCTTCGAGGCATTTCGGGCCCGCTTTCCTGCTGACCTCGACACCGTTTTATTGCAAACCGACGACGACAGGGTTTATACCTACACTGACGTATTAGTCGAGTCAGCCCGGATAGCCAACTTCCTCATTCATTTGGGTGCCCGACCCGGTGACCGAATTACTGTTCAGGTAGATAAATCCCCGGAGGTTGTGTGCCTTTATCTCGCCTGTCTGCGCGCAGGCCTGGTCTATCACCCCCTGAACACAGCCTATAAGGCCTCGGAACTCGAGTATTTTCTGGATAATGCCGAGCCCCGCATTGTGGTCTGCATGGCCCAGTCGTTTTCTCTTTTTAGCTCTCTGGCAGAGGCAACCGGTATCGAGCAGGTACTCACCCTGGAAGCAGACAGCTCCGGCAGCCTACTTCGTGGGGCAGCGGAACATCCCCACTCTTTCGATACAGTCAACTGTCAATCGGACGACCTGGCGGCCCTGCTCTATTCCTCTGGTACTACTGGCCGCCCCAAGGGGATTATGCTCAGTCACGGAAACCTGGCCAGCAACGGCACGACCCTGGTCGAGCAATGGGGTTTTGGCAGCGACGATTGTCTATTACACGCACTGCCGGTATTTCATGTGCACGGACTGTTTGTCGCAATCCACTGTGTATTACTCAGTGGTGCCAGTATGCGCTGGCTGAACAAATTTGATGCAGCTCGGACAATGGCGTTCCTGCCAAATTGCAGCGTGATGATGGGTGTTCCGACCTATTACACCCGCCTGCTGGCAGAGGCTGACTTCGATACCGATACCTGTGCCGGCATGCGTCTGTTCATTTCCGGCTCTGCGCCACTACTGGCGGAGACTTTCGACGAATTTCAGGCACGCACCGGTCACACCATCATCGAGCGTTACGGGATGACCGAAACCGGCATGAATACCTCAAACCCGCTCCGGGGTGAACGTCGCGCGGGTACAGTGGGACCACCCCTACCCGGCGTTGATGCCCGGGTGGTAGACGCCGGAGGCCACACCTTGGCTGCCGATGAGGCGGGCGATTTGCAGGTCCGGGGCCCCAATGTTTTTCTGGGTTACTGGCGTATGCCAGAAAAGACCACTGAGGATTTCACCGACGATGGCTTTTTCAACACCGGCGATAAAGCCAGCATTTCAAAAGACGGTTATATTTCGATTGTCGGCCGCGCCAAGGACATGGTTATTTGTGGTGGCCTCAATGTCTATCCCAAGGAAATCGAGCAACTGCTGGACGAACTCAAGGGCGTGCGGGAATCTGCTGTTATCGGTGTAGCTCATCCTGACTTTGGCGAGGCAGTGGTCGCAATCATAGTTCCCGAGGTCGAAAGCGCATTAAAGGAGCGTGAAATTATAGATTTCAGCAAAGCGAGGCTTGCCAACTTCAAGGCGCCAAAGCGGGTGTTTTTCCTCGACGAACTACCCCGCAACGCGATGGGAAAGGTGCAAAAAAACCTGTTGCGCGAACGCTTCGCGAACAACTGCCAGTTCTGAAAGGAGGTAAAGATTGTGAATCTCTTCACTAGACCAGCCCCTAGCCGGGCCCTGATTTCCGCAATGTTGCTAGCGACATTACTAACGGCCTGTGATCAAAACAAGGACCCGAATGCCACTGCCGACACCGACGCACAGCCTACCGCCACCCTTTTAAACAACGGTCGGATCTATACGCAAAACCCCGCCAAACCCTGGGCTGAGGCCATTGTAATCGACGCGGGTAAGTACCTGTATGTTGGGGATACCGCCGGCGCACAAGCCTACGTTAAAAAGAGTACCCGGCGTATTGATCTCGATGGCACTATGGTCATGCCAGGGATCAACGACGGTCACGCCCACCCCTGGCAGGGGGGTATCAAGACACTCTATCACTGTGGATTTCCCTTTAGTGCCACGCCCGACGAAATAGCGGACAGCTTGCGTGCCTGCATTGTCAAAAACCCCGACAGCACATGGCTCACTGGAGGCCAGTGGACCAGTGATTTCTTCCGCCTGAACGATATTCCCTCACCGCGAGCCTGGCTGGATGCAATAGCAACCGACAGGGCAATTTTCCTGCACGACGATGCCACCCACAATGGCTGGGTAAACAGCAATGCACTACAGCTGGCCGGCATCACAAGGGACACACCGGACCCTGAGGGTGGAACCATTGTGCGCGATAGCGACGGTGAACCCAATGGTTTGCTATACGAGCAGGCAAGGACAGCGGTACTTGAACATCAGCCCAAATGGACCACAGAGAACTATACCCTGGCAATCCGCGAGGCACTGCGCCAGGCCAACAGCCATGGTCTGACGGGAGTGAACGAAGCTCGCGTCCAGATTCCAATGCTGGATGCCTATCAGCAGCTGGATCGGGCTGGCGAACTCACAGCCCACGTCAGCGTCAATCACCAAACACCCAGAGAATACCGGGATTATCCACTGGATGGGGAATCCTATCGCGCACTGCACCAGCGCTATCAGCTTGAGCATGTTAATACGGGCTATGTAAAGATCTTTCTCGATGGTGTACCCACCGCTTCCCGCTCGGCCCTGATGCTGGAGGAGTATGTAACCGACGCAGCACACCCCGACCCGACCCGAGGCTTCCTGCTGGTCGACCCCGAGGTACTCACCCAGGATCTCATCGCTTTGGATAAAATCGGTATGACGGTCAAAATTCATGCGGCCGGGGACGGTTCGGTACGGATTGCGCTGGACGCCTTACAATCGGTACGCGAGACCAATGGCGACAGTGGATTGCGCCACGAACTGGCTCATGCGGGATTTATCGACCCTGTAGATGTACCGCGATTCGCGGAGTTGGGAGTCACCGCCGATCTGTCGCCCTACATATGGTACCCATCGCCAATCATCGACTCAATCGTAGGTGCAATAGGTGAGCGCGGGCTTAACTACTTTCCGGTCAAGGATCTTCTGGACTCCGGTGCCAACGTCTTAATGGGCTCCGATTGGCCCTCGGCTGCAAAAGACCTTAGCCCCTGGCACGCTATCGAAGCCCTGATTACGCGGCGCAACCCCTTTACCGACGGCGAGGAAACCCTGTGGCTAGAGCAGGCAATCAGTTTGGAACAGGCACTGGCCATCGCCACCTTAAGCGGTGCGAGAGCACTGCGCCTCGATCACATTACCGGGTCTATTGAGGTGGGCAAGTCGGCGGATTTTATCGTGCTGGACAGGAATCTATTCGCTATACCCCCGGAATCAATCAGCGACACCGTCGTGGAGCAAACCTGGTTTGCAGGCAGCCTCGTATACCCCTATCCCGCTCCCGACACATAAACGCTGTCTATTTAAATGTTACGGGTTAGAATAAGCCTGGACCATCAAGATGATACCGGGAGATTCCATGACCTTGTGCCGCAGGCGACAAAAAAAAGGCAATATCCACCTCGATGGGCTCCATCATCCCGATTTTAGTGCAGTAGAAACTTCTTTACGCAGGCAACTGGAACGCTACTCTGGCGGTGCGGCAGTCTGCGTATACCACCACGGAAAATGCGTGGTGGATTTATGGGGCGGTCACAGTGACGAGGAAGAAACCCCGTGGCAGCAAGACACCATGGCACCCAGTTTTTCCACGACCAAGGGCGTAGCCTCAACCTTGCTGCACATCTTTGCCGATCGCGGATTGGTAGACTATGACGCCAAAGTATCGGAATACTGGCCAGAATTTGCCCAGGCCGGCAAAGACCAGATAACGGTTCGGCAGGTGCTCTGTCATCAATCGGGTCTTTACCACATTCGCCAGATGATCGATCGCGCCGACCGGATGCTGGACTGGGAGCACATGGTAGAGGCTATTGAGCAAACCGAACCGGCACATGAGCCCGGTACGCGCACCGGGTATCACGGACTCACCTACGGTTATATCGTTGGCGAAATTATCCAGCGCATCAGCGGCGAACGATTCTCGGATCTGGTGCAGTCCGAGATTGCCGAGCCACTGGGTTTGGATGGGCTGTTTATTGGCACGCCAGAACACGAGCTATCCCGCGCCGCGAAACTGATACTCCCTCAAACGACCCGCAACCTGGCCCAGACCTCCCTTGGTCACTACCTGGAACGCTCTGCGGCAGGTGTCAGCAAGCTGTTGCGAGGCATGCGCATAGATTCCGACCTGACCAGCATCTTCGATGCCCTGGCTCCCCGCGGTATCAGTGACTTTGATTTCGGCTCACCCGAATCTCTGAGGGTAGCTATTCCCGCCGGCAATGGGTTGTTCACGGCGCGCTCCCTGGCAAAAATGTATGCTCTGCTGGCGGCGGGCGGAGCCCTTGACGGTGTGCGTTTGTTGTCAGAGAAGACCGTCGAACAGGCCGCTACAGTGGAACCCCCCACAGGTAAGCACTCTGTTATTCCATTCGACATGCGCTGGCGATTGGGTTACCACGGTATCGTCACATCCCGGGGTTTCCCAGGCCAGGCTTTTGGCCACTTCGGCTTTGGTGGCTCGGGCGCCTGGGCCGACCCCAGCCTGGATTTAGCAGTGGCAATGATCGTCAACAGTGGAATGGGGACACCCTTTGGCGATACGCGCACCGCGCGTATTAGCGGTGCCGCACTGGCCTCTGCTCGCAATCGGGACAAGCAGGGCCGTGGATTATTTGGCGGCAGAGGGAGTCCCAGCCTAATTGCCGGGTGACGTTCCCTCGGCCGTGCCCGGATACGCAATAAATTACACTCACCCCAAAAAGTTAATGCTATGATCACCGCAGACCCTTAACCAGGTATGCGGACATGGTAAATAAATACTCGAGGGGCATCAGTGTCATCATTGCACTGGGGCTAATGGTAGCTTGCTCCGCAAAAGAGGAGGCAACCGGGCCTCCACCTACCCGGCCAGTTAAAATTTTTGTGGTCGAAGGTAGCACTGGAACTACTGTACGCAATTTCCCGGGTCGGGTAGATGCCTCCCAGCGCGCCGACCTGGCCTTTAGAGTATCGGGCCAGGTGCAGGAAATTCTGGTAAAGGAGGGGGATGCCGTCGCATTAAATCAGACCCTGGCCAGACTGGACCCCACAGATTTCAAAATCACCCTGGATGATCGCCAGGCAACGTATGACAATGCCAGGCGAAATTTTGAGCGGGGCAAAGAACTCGTTGTGAAAGGCAATATCTCGCGCCAGGATTACGACCGCATGGAGGCCCAGTACCGTACCAGTCTGGCAGCGTTAAGCCAGGCCAAGCAGAATATGGAGTACACCGAATTACAGGCGCCTTTTGCCGGTCGGGTGGCGCAGCGCATGGTGGAAAAGTTTGAAGATGTACTGGGCAAACAAACCGTATTCAGCCTGCAAAATGTCGATGCCCTGGATATCAGCATCAACCTGCCAGAATCCCTGGTTCGTAGTCTTCGTGTATCCACTGCACCTCCTGAAGAACTCAACAAAACCAGAGGTGCACAAGTAGTCGCGAATGCCGTGTTTGAGGGGCGCGATACTCGCTTTGTCCTCTCGGTCAAGGAGATCGCGACCGCGGCCGATCCACAAACCCAGACATTCAGAACAACCTTCACCATGCCTGCCCCAACAGATTTTGTGGTTCTACCGGGAATGACGGCGACGGTGGTGGTCGATTTCTCGCGGATGATGGAGCCGCAGGTCGTGACCTGGGTACCGGTCCGGGCGGTACAGGCAGACAGTGGTTTAACCCCACGCGTCTGGATTCTGAATCCTTCGACCTTGACCGTGTCCAGTCGCGAGGTGGAGATAGGCCGCATGGCCAAGGGAGAAATAGAAATTTTAAGCGGACTGGAAGGTGGTGAGGAAGTTGTGGCCATTGGTGCCCCCTACCTTGCCGAGGGGCTTAAAGTTACCCGGATGATACAGACTGAGCAGGCTGTGCCACGCGCAGGTGACCCCGAATAAGGCCGCTGACCACAAGGAATAAAAACCCATGAATATTGGTGAGTATTCGGTAAAGAGCAAGGTTATCTCCTGGTTGCTGATCGTCATCATGGTCGGTGGCGGAATTTCCGCCTTTGAAGGAATGGGAAAACTGGAGGACCCTGCATTTACCATCAAGTCGGCGAAAATCATCACCCGTTATCCCGGGGCAACCGCACGTGAAGTGCAGGAGGAACTGACCTACCATCTGGAGGACGCTATTCAGCGCTTACCGCAATTAAAGCGCATAAAAATGTCGGTGTCCCGACCCGGTTTGTCCGACATCCTGATTGACTTTAAAGATGAGTACAAAGCTGCAGATCTGCCCAATATATTCGATGAATTGCGCCGTAAAGTGAGTGATGTAGCACCCAGTCTACCTCCCGGCGCCATGCCTCCCATGGTGATTGATGACTTTGGCGATGTCTACGGTGTGTACCTTATGCTCACCGGCGATGGTTACACCTGGCGCGACCTGTATGACACCGCCGATGCTATCAAGCAACAACTGGTACTGGTGCCTGGTGTGCGCAAGGTAGCAATTGATGGAAAGCAGGGCGAGGTCGCGTACGTAGATATCTCCCGCACCCGTTTGGGAGAACTGGGCATTGACCTGGCAAGTATCGCAAGTGTTCTGACCTCACAAAACGTGGTGGTCAATGCCGGGAACGTGCAGGTGGGTGATGACTATCTGCGAATCAGCCCGACCGGCAGTTTTCAGTCGGTTCAGGAAATTGGCGATGTGCTGATCAGTTCCTCCGACCGCAAGTTAATATACTTACGGGATATTGCAACAATCACTCGTGCCTACGAGGACGTGCCTTCGAAAGTCTACTATGTCAATGGAAAACCAGGCCTCAGCATCGGCCTGTCCATGTTAGGTGGAGAGAATGTAGTGGCCGTGGGGCATCGAGTGGATGAAAAAATGAAAGAGATTCTCCCTATCGTTCCGGCCGGAATGAAACTGGAGGCTGTGTACGATCAACCGGCGGAAGTTGATAAATCGGTCGGTGGCTTTCTCATCAGTGTAGCCCAGGCCGTTGCCATTGTGATTGCGGTTCTACTGTTATTTATGGGCCTCCGGGTAGGCATTATTATCGGGGCGGTACTGTTGATAACAGTGGCAGGCACGCTGTTTTTCATGAGCATTTTCCAGATTGAATTGCAACGAATATCGCTGGGCGCCCTTGTTATCGCCCTTGGAATGCTTGTTGACAATGCCATTGTTGTCGCCGAGGGCATGCTGGTTCGCATGCAGTCTGGCATGGGTGCAGTGCAGGCAGCAGGTGAAGCCGTTGGTAAAACCATGTGGGCTCTACTGGGAGGAACGGCCATTGGCATACTGGCGTTTTCGGCCATTGGAATGTCACCGGACAATACCGGAGAGTTTGCCAGTTCACTGTTTTATGTGATTCTCATCTCGCTGTCCCTTAGTTGGGTCACCGCTGTCAGTTCAACCCCATTATTATGTGCCCTGCTGTTAAAAACCGGTGACGGTACCGCCGGCAATGAAGACGCCTATTCCGGCAAGCTTTTCCAGGCCTACAGGAGCTTTGTGGGCAAAGCCATAGATTATCGCTGGGTCACAATCAGCAGCGTATTGGCCTTGTTTGCTCTGGCCCTGGTCGGTTTTGGCAACGTCAAAAGCGGCTTCTTCCCGGACTCCAGTACACCGATGTTTTTCATTGATGTCTGGGAACCCGAGGGCAGTGATATTCGCAAGACCCGGGACGACACACTCCGACTCAGTGAGTACATTAGAACTCTTCCCGGTGTTGAGCAAACAAGCTCGGTTATCGGGGGGCCTCATCAGCGTTTCACTCTGGTCTACGACTCCAAGGAACCGGCCCGTGTCTACTCGCAAATTATTGTTCGCACCACAACCCGAGATCACATACCAGCGGTGTGGGAGGCCAGCGAGGACTATCTGCGTACGGAGATGCCCTGGACAGACCCCATCATCAAAGCACTGCGCATCGGTCCGGGACGTGATGCCAAAATAGAGGCGCGTTTTTCCGGGCCAGATCCCGAGGTTCTGAGACGATTATCGGAGCAAGCCCAGGCGATTATGCGGGCAGACAACGAAGCCAAGGACATCCGGGACGACTGGCGTTCACCGGTCAAGGTGGTGACGCCGGTATTCAATGAGCAGGTGGGCCGGCAATTGGGCATTTCCCGGGAAAATCTGGGTAATGCCATGCTGTTCGCCTTCGAGGGTGCACAGGTGGGCACCTACCGCGACGGCACACGATTATTGCCAATTCGTCTTCGCGCTGCAGAGCCCGAGCGCGGCGACATCGATAACATGCGGGATATACTGGTTTGGAGTCCGATTATGGGGACTTCCGTCCCCGTCTCCCAGGTGGTTTCCGACTATGCTACGCGCTGGGAGAACGCGGCTATTCGTGGACGTAACCGAATTCAAACTATTATTGCCTCCTGTAATCCCACAGGCGAACTGGCCACGCCGCTATTTGAGCGGCTGCGGGAAAAAATCGAGTCTATGGCATTGCCACCCGGCTATGTGCTTGCATGGGGTGGTGAGTACGAGGACTCGGTTAATGCCCAGGCCGGACTGGGTCAGTCCCTGCCTGTAGGAGTCTTGCTGATGATTCTAACCAGCATTTTCCTGTTTGCCAGACTCAAGCAACCGACGATTATCTGGCTGACTGTTCCCCTGGCTATCATTGGTATTACCGCGGGTTTACTTACGACCGGTGGCGCCTTCGATTTCATGTCATTGCTAGGCGCACTGTCGCTGGTCGGTCTGTTAATCAAGAATGCCATCGTGCTGATCGAGGAAATCGACCAGCAAATTGATTCCGGCAAGAATGGCTACGAAGCGATTCTGGATAGCTCCGTCAGCCGGATGCGCCCCGTCATGTTGGCGGCTGCGACCACAATTCTCGGGTTGATTCCCCTGCTATCAGACATTTTCTTCGTCAATATGTCGGTGACAATCATGGCCGGTCTCGGCTTTGCTTCCGTTCTGACTCTCATCATAGTGCCGACGCTTTATGCTGTGTTTTTTAATATCAGGAAAGCGCATCCGGCCTGAATGCCCGCAATGCCAGAACCACCGGGACTGGTAATAGGCGCCATTCCCGCCTACCATGGCAGGTGTATTTCAGAACCTCTCTACTGACGAGCCAACCTACGATGAAACTGTACACCTTTGATCCTGCTCCCAATCCAAAACGCGTGACTTTATTTCTGAAGTACAAGGATATTGAAATAGACACAACTCAAATTGACATGGGCAGCGGCGAGCAGCTGGGCGATGACTACAAACGTATTAACCCGCTGGGAACGCTCCCTGCGTTGGTATTGGACGACGGCACGGTTCTCACCGAAGTTATCGGCATTTGTTCCTACCTCGAATCCCAATTCCCGGATAAGCCGCTAATGGGTAGTACAGCTCTGGAGCAGGCTCAGGTTCTAAGCTGGGATCACAAGTTGTTTAATACCGTTATGATGGCAGTGGCGGAAGCCCTGCGCAACCACAGCCCTGCCTTTGCCAACCGCGCGCTGCCGGGCCCTCTGGATGTGCCCCAGATTAGCGAGTTGGTACAGCGAGGCAAACTGCGCCTCGAGCATGCCTGGCCCTCCATCGAAGCAGACCTGGAGGGCAGGAATTGGTTGGCGGGTGATAGTATTTCTCTGGCCGATATTGATTTTCTGGTGTGCTGCGAGTTCTCTGGCTGGGTGAAGTGTGCCCCCCCGGAGAGCTGTAAAAACATCCACGCACATATTGCGCGAGTTCGGCAGGCGCTTTCTTTGGACTAACTGTTTACAGAGCCGGAATGGGCTTATGGAGTAGCCAATGTTTCGCATCACAAGCGTCATCACGCTAATCGTTTTAAGCTGGCAGACCGTTGCCCAGCCCGAGCCAAGAGAGCTGATCGAAAAGGCCATGGACCACTGGCGCGGCCTGACCTCCTATACCGAAATGACCCTGATTATCCACCGCCCGAAATGGGAGCGAAGCATGTCCATGCAGAGTTGGACGCAGGGCGCCGAGCAATCGCTGGTGCGGGTCACCGCCCCGGTCAAAGATGCGGGCAATGGCACCCTGTTAAAAGACAAAAACATGTGGACTTACGCGCCCAAAATAAATCGGGTCATCAAAATACCCTCCTCAATGATGAACCAGAGCTGGATGGGCTCTGACCTGTCCAACAACGACATCAGTAAATCCACCGACATTATTGATCAGTACGACCATACCTTACTTGAAACGAAAGAGGTCGAAGGTCACACTGTCTACGTTATCCAGTCTATCCCCCACGAGGATGCCGCCGTGGTCTGGGGCAAAGAGATTCATTCTATTCGCGATGACTACGTCATGCTTGAAGAACAATTCTGGGATCAAGACGGCGTGCTGGTAAAGACTTTTTCCGCTTCCGATATCAAGGAGTTTGATGGCCGCTCAGTCGCTGCGATCATGCGCATGCAGGAAGTGGACAAACCTGGTCAGTGGACAGAAATGCGGGTTGACGACACCCACTTTGATATCGACCTCCCAGCCAACCTATTTACCCTGTCCAGCCTGAGGAACCCGCGCCGGTGAGCATTACAACCCGCCTGGCCTGGCGTAATCTGTGGCGACACGGACGACGCACCTGGCTAACGGTGGGGGCAATGATTTTTTGCAACACACTGCTCATCTTCCTGATTTCCTTCCAATTCGGTGTTTACAGCCTGATGATCGACAGCGCCCTGTCGGTAGTCACCGGCCACCTGCAAGTACAACACAGCGAATACAATGACGACCCCCGCCTACGGTACAGTGTGCCATATGGCATTGCGCTGGCAGAGCGGTTGCGCAGCGAAACCAAAATCGAGGCGATGGCCGCCAGGGGCACGGCCTTCGCCCTGGCCTCCAGTGAAAAGCGCTCATTCGGCATCCAGGTGATGGGTGTCCAGCCAACGTTTGAGCCCCTTGTCTCCACCCTGCCCGGTTTGGTTAAAAAAGGGCGTTATCTTAACAATAACAGCTCGGATGAGATTGTTATTGGCTCTGTGCTGGCCCGCAACCTCAAGGTGGGAGTCGGCGATGAAATTACCCTGCTTGGCTCGGGACGGGACGGCTCGTTCGCTGCGGGGGTCGCAACCGTGGTGGGCATCATTAGCAGCGGCATGAACAACCTGGACCGTTCGATCGCACAAGTTCCGCTGGATTATTTCCAGGCGGTATTTAGCATGGGGGAGCAGATCAGTAGCATTGTGGTCAATGTGGATACACTGAGCGCGGTAGCCGAGCGAAAGAGCGAACTGACCGCGACCATCAACGAACCCGATCTGGTGGTGCTGGATTGGGATGAACTACAGCCCGGCCTACAGCAGGCCATTCAGGCAGACTTGTTCAGTGCTTTTGTAATGTACGCCGTATTAATAGTGCTGGTGTCGTTCAGTGTGCTCAACACACAGCTCATGTCGGTGCTGGAACGGACCCGGGAGTTTGGCGTCATGATGGCGCTTGGCATGCGCCCGGGCAGCCTGGCGCGGCTGGTTTTTCTGGAGACGGCGACCATGTCGTTATTAGGGCTGGCCTTTGGCTGCATACTGGGGGCTGCGGTTGCCACCTACTTCCAGGTCAATGGTGTCTACATCCCCGGCATGGAGGCAGCAATGGAGCAGTACAACTTGCCGGGTGAACTATACCCCCAGGTTAGCATCATCAGTGTTATGCTCGGCCCGCTCATCGTATTCACAGGCTGCATGGTGGCAGCGATTTATCCCGCTGTTCGTTTGTACGGATTACAGCCGGTTGCGGCCATGAGGGCTGTATAAGATGGCCGACAAACACTCGCCGTCTGCAGGCATTCTTGCGACCCTAGCCTGGAGAAACCTGTGGCGCAATTACCGTCGCACTCTGATTATGCTGACTGCCATTGTAGTTGGTGTTTGGGCGATGATCCTCTTCAGCGCCATGATGCGCGGTATGCTCGACGAGATGGTACAAGCTGGACTGAGAGTATTACCCGGGGAGGTACAGGTTCATCACCCGGATTACCAAGACGACCCCAGTGTGGTCAACAGTATGTCGGCACCGAAAGGCAAACTGCTGCAGGTTCTCAATACGCCTCCTGTCACCGCCTGGACCACGCGACTGAAAGTACCCGGCATGATCTCCAGTGAAAGAGACAACCGCGGGGTGCTTCTTCTGGGGGTAGACCCCGCCGGAGAAATCGCACTGGGCTTTGACCCAGGCGATATCGTCCAGGGGCGGTTTCTGGAGTCGGCAGACGACAAGGGGATTGTGATTGGGCGCAAACTGGCGGAGCGCCTTGAAACCCGGCTGGGTAAGCGGGTTGTCATTATGTCCCAAAACCCATACAACGACGTCGCAGATCGCGGTGTGCGTATTGTGGGTATTTATCGCGCTCGCCTCCAGGCCACCGAGGAGCTGTTTGTCTACACCAGTCGTGCACTACTGCAAAAAATGCTGGAGGTGGAAGACGAGATTTCGGAGGTGGCCATTACCGCCGACAACTACGAGCATGTTGATGCGTGGTGGCGGGACATCGACGCCGCCGCTGGTCCCGACCTAGACACCCAACCCTGGACTGTGCTGGATGCCTATCTGGGCTCAATGTATGAAATACAGGGCACTATGAACGTTATCATCATGGTCATCATTTTCATTGCCCTGTCTTTTGGCCTGGTCAACACCCTGGTCATGGCCGTATTCGAGAGGGTCCGTGAGATCGGACTGATGATGGCGCTGGGCATGCGGCCGCAGTGGATTATGTACCAGGTATTATTGGAGAGCCTGATGCTGTTGAGCCTTGGGCTGGTCATCGGGAATGCACTCGCAACGGCTACAGTGCTACCTCTGGAGAGTGGCATCGACATCTCCGTTGTCGGCGATGGTCTGGAAATGTATGGCATGGGCGCGACGCTCTACCCCACCCTGGCCCTTGAAGACATGCTCATGTCAACCCTCATTGTATTGGTACTGGGCCTGCTGGCCAGCCTGATACCCGCCTGGCGAGCCTCGCGCTATAACCCCGTAGAAGCCCTGACAAAAACCTGATGAGAACAAGCGCATGAGTGCACTTTCCTGTAATAAGCTAACCAAAACATTTACTCAGGGCAGTCAGACGATCAAGGGGCTGGACGACGTCTCCATTGCCATTGCGGAGGGGTCGTTCGTCTGCCTGTCGGGTCCCTCGGGTTCGGGCAAGACCACGCTGCTCAATGCCATGGGAGGGCTCGATACGCCCGATAGTGGTGAGATATTGGTGGGCGACATGCGCGTTGACCAGATGAACAAGAGCGATCTGGCCGATATGCGACTGCATAACATCGGCTTCGTTTTTCAATCCTATAACCTGATTCCGGTGCTCACCGCCCAGGAAAACATTGAGTTCGTAATGCAGATCCAGGGAATACCTGCGGACCAGCGAAGTGCAAAGTCACGCGAAATTCTCGCGGAGGTAGGCCTGGCAGATCACGAGGGACGGCGCCCGGCTCAGCTCTCGGGCGGTCAGCAACAACGGGTTGCGGTAGCCCGGGCCATTGTCAGCAACCCAACCCTGGTGCTGGCAGATGAGCCCACTGCCAACCTGGATTCAGTGACTGCCACCCAACTCATGGACCTGTTCGCCGAACTCAACCAGAGCCGTGGCATTACCTTTGTTATCGCCACCCACGACGCCCGGGTCATGGAGTACTGCCGGCGCCTGATTAAAATGGAAGACGGTAAGATCATTTCCGACCAGGAGCAGCCGGGGCGGGGCGCCAACGTCTAATGCGGTGGTGCAGACTTGCATTATTGCTCGTGCCCTGCATCGCGCAAGCCCAAATACTCGATTTTAAAAGTGGTCATGGCAAGGGTCAGTACCAACTAGGGTCCTACCCCCAAGACAGCCTGCTGCGCGATTTTGTCGACACCCCGACCCATGACATCAATGCCGATGTGCGTTTGTTAGTAGGGGGACGCAACTCTAACTGGGACTGGCAGGCCGACTACCAGTTTATTGTGCGCTCAGGGGACACACTGGACTTGAGCCGCCAGTTGGCCGGCAGTTTTCTGGTGCCCGGTGCCGCCCTCAACGACGAACACCGGTTGATGGATCTCACCCACGTCATATCAGAAAACGATGACAGCATTCTTTTGCACCGCCTGGATCGCCTCCACTTCGGCTACACCGGTGATAAAACAGTGGTACGGGTTGGGCGTCAGGCAGTGAGTTGGGGTAATGGCCTGATCTATAACCCGGTGGACTTTTTTAACCCTTTTGACCCGGCTGCAGTGGACAAGGAATACAAAACGGGCGACGACATGGTATATGGCCAGTATCTGCAGGACAACGGCAACGACTGGCAGTTTGTCTCGGTATGGCGCCGCGATGACCAGCGGAATACGAGCAGGGATGTAAATACCAATGCCCTCAAGTATCACGCCTTCGTCGGGGAACAGGAGCTGGACGTACTGTTGGCTCAACACTACGACGATCAAATAATCACAGCCGGCGGCATAACCAGTTGGGGTGGCGCAATTGTACGTGGCGATGTGGTATTTACCCACACGGATAGCGACGACTACCTGAGTGCTGTTGCCAACCTGACCTACTCCTGGGTCTGGGGTGGCAAAAATGTATCGGGCCTGGTCGAGTATTTTTACAATGGTATGGGTTTGCGCGAGGATGACTACAGCAAACTCATCGGAAATTTCTACAGCGAGCCCGGCAACGAGAAAGACCTGCTGTCACGCCTGGAACGCGGCGAATTATTTACTATTGGTCGACATTACCTGGCCGGCGGACTCACTATTGAAATAACACCACTGATTATTCTCTCCCCCACAGTCTTTATAAACATGGGCGATGGTTCGGCACTGGCCCAGGTAGTAGGCCAGTACGATTTCAAGCAGAACTGGCAGTTCCTGTTGGCACTCAACCTCCCGGTGGGAAGCGATGGCACCGAGTTCGGCGGTCTGGATACCGGTTTTGAAAACAAGCAGTTCAGCATCGGGCCCAGCCTGTTCGCCCAGCTCGCTTTCTATTTTTAGTTAGTGCCTATCCAGATGGCTGGCCCCCAGAAACTCTTCAATGCGAATGAATTCAGTAAAAAAGTCGATCGATGATAATGCCCATCATGACCGTCTGCAGCAGGGAGAGCCTACCCCTCTTTTCGGGTACGCTGCAGCCGAGCCCCCATGGAGGGCCTGCCCCTATTTTCGGGTATGGGTTCACGGCGCGTCCTGATGGGCATTATCATTGATCGACGCCACGACATGGATTAAAGACTACCATACAAGGGTTTTATCGACTCTTGGTGGCGCTCCGATGTCATGTTTACCTCCTGGACACGCAGCGAGTACATCCATGTATGCTCGGCTGCAGCATCCATGCTGCAGACGGTCCTGGATGCAAACACGACACCAGAGCTTAATTCCATAACCATGGTCTTCTATAAAAATGCCTATTTCTGGATAGGCATTAGTTAGTGCACATCCGGATGGCCGACCATCCGGCACATCCATGTGCCTCCAACCCCTGTAAATAGGCCTCCGTTCGGCGAGCTCAAAGGTGTCCAAACAGCTAACCTTCACCGCCTACGCATTGAGCCCGGCAGTTTCTGGGGACCGAAAAAGACTTCATGCTGGTTTAATATGAAGACGCACCGCTCGCCACATCGGGGTATAACGGACCCGGGACTATGCAGTGACGGTTGATATACGTGTATGCGCCGGGAAAAACTCTGACCAAGACCGCCGCGTGCATATTGCTGGGTACGATCTGCAGTTGTGCGGAACGCCAGCCCCTTGAAAAACTGGATGATTACCTGAACTTCCTTAGTCACTCCCTGAAAACGGCGTTTGCTAACCCGACACCCGCGACAGTGATGTCGCCACCGGGGATCGCTACTGTGCGCGTACATCTACCCGTTGCCAGTTTTGACCACTTGAATGTTTCAGATCTAAAGGGCTGTGCTTTGCAAATCACCCTCAACAAATTCGGCAGCAGCCTGGGAAAATTCGCCAGCGATTCCCAGCGCCTGCTATTGTCGCTTGAGTATTTACTCCACGCTCCCGGCTGTGTTCTCTTGATGCGCCAGCAAAACAAGAGGGAGCTGGCAGAGATACTCGAGCAGGCCTACCTTTTAGTGCAGCAACAACTGCCTGCTCGAATCTTTAACGCCACGCTAGGCGGTATCGAGTTCCGTCAGCTGTGGCTAAAACCACACACCCTTGGGTATTACCCAAACTTAACCAACGACCTGGTATTGTCCTCAATAGCAGCCATCGTACGCTCCGCGAGGCGCTGGATGACCGGCGACTACGGGGCAGACAACAGAGAGTTTGAGATACAGCTGAGCGAAGTCGCCCAGGGCGATGGTGGTGCTCTGTGGCTTGCTTTGGCGGAGCAGGCTTCTCATTTAGAGGCGGCCAGTCGTATTCTGAAAGCACGGCTTCGGAGCCATCCCAAATGCCCGTCCGATCGCAATCTCGCAGAGGCAGGTACACTGTACAACGCCACCCAGAAATACTTTATCGCGGAACTCCAACCCTGGTCTTCAGATCTGACAAAGCGCTATCATCAGCTAATGCCCTCGATAATGGAGCTGGAAGAGCTGCTGAAGGCAGCTCAGCCGACAGCCTACATCCACTGGAAAGTTGCGCGCGATCACGGCTTACTACAACTAGCCCAGGCCCCTGTTATTTACGCGGAGCTGTTGCAGACACTAATGGCACCCTGTCCACGTCCCCAAGAGATCTCGAACAACGGATAAAGAAGGCTGAAACCGCCACACTTTGGCGAGCTACAGCCCTTAACAGAGCGGCGAAAAATAATCCCACTCCGTGCCGGATTCCGCTAAAATACGCTTTCAGGTGAGAAAAGCACCCATTACATAATACGGAGAAATACATGCGACGCCATCCATTCCCCGCCCTTAGAGCCTTTTTCGGCATAATCGTCTTACTCGCACTGGGTGCCTGTGCCAGCGCCCCCCCAGAGCCAGAGATAGACTACAAGCGCGATTATGATTTTAGGCATGTGTTGAAGTTTTCTTTTTACAAACATTCGGGTCAGGTCTCGGGCGACAACCCGATGCAACTAAGCGATATGCAGCGCAATCGCGTCGATGAGGCGCTGAAGCTGGCGCTGGAGAACCGGGGCTTTACTTTTTATGCCGATGCCAGCCAGGCAGATCTCCTGGTTAGCTGGCACCTGTCTACCCAGAACAAAACGGACGTGCGCACGCATCAGTCGGTCAGTATGGGGGGCTATGGCGGATATTACGGCGGCTATAACCGGTACAGTAGGTATCACTGCTGGAGCTGTGCCCCTACCCACACCGAGGTATCGGTAAGGGATTACACCCAGGGCAATTTTATCGTCGATATGATCGACCCCAATTTAAAGCAATCTGTTTGGCGCAGCGTCATCACGTCTCGCCTGAAGGGCGATAAAGGTGATGATCAGACTCGGTACAACGCCGCCGCCGCCAGGATATTTGCCTCTTTCCCACCACTCTAAGGAGCGCTACCCTACGGAGGCAGTGGGCAAATAGGTAAGAAGACTTATATTACAAATGGTTAAAGAGGTATTGTAGAAACATTATGCGCCCGTAGCTCAGCCGGATAGAGTAGTGGCTTCCGAAGCCATTGGTCACAGGTTCGAATCCTGTCGGGCGCGCCATTTTTTCAAAACGGTAACTCTTTAAAATGTATGAAAAACAGCAGCCCGGAAAGAATTTGACGAACCGTCCTGATAAGCGAATCTAATCGAAACGAAGGCGGTCAATCAAGTTCAACTCCATCAGCCCCGTTATCATCACCATCATCCATGTTCATGACATGGGCCATCACTGCTCCATCTTCACCTCTGATATACCAGGCAATAGCAACAAAGAATACAGCTGTGGCACAACCAGCAATCAGACCACCCAGAACCCTTAATATTTTTGCCACCATCACTACGTGCCTTGTGTAAATTTGTCCGAACAACGGTATCTACTTCTTACCACTATACACCGAAGGTAGTGATTAACCCCACTCGCCCGCTGGTCCACGGCTTAGCCGAGGGTTCCCAGGTCGGACCTTCATCGGTCTGTTTAGCGATGCATCAACAGGGTTGATGCCTATTTACTGTTACCTTCACCCATTTATTGGTAGTAGACTTACGACAATATGACTATCGACAGAAACCAAACACGATTTTCAGTTGACAGCCTAAGGAAGAAGCTGGCAAGTGCCTATCGGCGTGTTCGTACACTAGAACGAGCGCTAGCGGAACGAGAACTCGAGGACGGTCGGCGAAAGGATGAACTCAACGCTGTTGCACAAAGCGAAGCTTTTCTAGAGCAAAGTGCCGAGATCGCCCTTCTGGGCTATGCCGTATGGGATGATACGCTCGATAGAGACGTCGCCGTATCCGATGAACTTGCCAGGATCCATGGTTTAACGAGAGATGCGTACCTCGAAAACGTCAGCAGCATGGATAAATACCTAGAGTTCGTCGTTCCCGAAGACCGTGAAAAATACCTGGACTATGAAAATAACTTTACCGCAGATGACAGCGGCAAGGCAGCCGGTGTTGAATATCACATAGTCCGGGCTGACGGCGAAATCCGTCACCTACTCCAGCGTAGTCAATACGTCCCTGTCTCCTCTGGTAGACCATTCCAGTCCATCGTTGTTATCCAGGACGTCACTGAGCAAAAGGAGGTGGAAGACCGTCTCAAGAAAAGCCGGGAGGCACTGGAGGAAAGCGAAGCCATGCTAACTCAGAGTGTTGCAATGGCGAACCTGGGTCACGCCATCTGGAACTATGACAGTGAAAGGTACATTGACGTGTCCAGGGAATGGGCTAGGATTTTTGGCTACACTAAAGAGGAGTTCCTCGCGAGATTTGCCAATGCAGAACAGGATCTCAGTTTGATCCACCCCGACGATCTCGAGCGCTATCTTGTCTATTACGAAGAGGAAGATCCGGACAATCTTACACCGGACATCGAGTACCGGATTGTCACGCGTACAAATGAAATCAAGCATATCCTGCAGTCCCATAAGTATGTCTTCAATGAGTCTGATGAACGGACCAAAGGACTCGTAACCATTCAGGACATCTCGGATCGTATTGAGCGCGAAAATGAACTGCACGAAGCCAGGAATGCCGCAGAGCAGGCCTCTGTAGCAAAATCTTCATTT
Organism: Halieaceae bacterium; assembly: GCA_018657645.1. GTDB lineage: Bacteria > Pseudomonadota > Gammaproteobacteria > Pseudomonadales > Halieaceae > JBALVT01. The sequence goes on from JABHWT010000164.1 coordinate 60,554, forward strand.
CTTGCCTTAATGAGTCACGAAATACGAACACCCCTCAATGCTGTGCTCGGGGCACTTGGACTGATTGAGTCAGAGGATTTGGATCCATCGCTGAGGAAGTTCCTGAGCGTAGGCAGAAAAGGAGCGGAAAGCCTTCTTATAATAATTAATGATATTCTCGATTTCTCAAAGATGGAAGCGGGTAAGCTACAACTGGAACCCGCCTCGTTTAAAGTACAAAAGGCTATTGATGATGTACTGCAGGTGCTTGAGCCCCGGGCCTTGGAAAGGGCTATCTCGCTGACTAGTAACCTGGACCTCGACGTCCCGGAATTTCTCATTGGTGACGCAAGCCGAATCCGGCAGGTATTGCTGAATCTCTGCAGTAATGCCGTACGATTTACCACAGAGGGAGGTGTCCACATCAGAGTCTCCAAATCAAGACAGGAAGGTGATATTACTCAGGTCCGATTCGAGGTTGAAGACACCGGTTGCTGAGTGCCCATGGAGGACCAATCACATCTGTTTGAGGAGTTCTGGGGAACGAGCACGTCTACTTTAGACAACCTCGGCAGCACGGGCTTGGGTCTCCCAATAAGCAAGCAACTTGTTGAGATGATGAGAGGGTCGATTGGTTTCGAGAGCGAACCCGAACGCGGTAGCATCTTTTGGTTCGAGATACCCCTCGATTCCCCTAGCGTAGAGACAGTCAAATTGGAAAAAGCTAGATCCAGCAGGATAAAACAAATTGCCCCCTATAAGGATTTACCCATTTTACGGGGACGTATCCTGATAGCAGAGGACAATCCGGCCAACCAATTGATCGGCCAAACTATGCTCGAACGTATGGGGCTTCAGGTCGACGTTGTCGCCAATGGCCGCGAGGCTGTCGCAGCAGTTCGCAGCATTCCCTATGACCTGGTGTTAATGGATATCAATATGCCTGAGATGGATGGAATTGAAGCGACGGGGGCCATTCGCAAACTGCCCGGAGAATCGTCCGGAATCCAAATTGTCGCCATGACAGCGCTGGCGATGCCCGGTGACAAGGAGCGCTTTCTGTCGCAAGGTATGGATGGTTACATCAGCAAGCCCATCATGCGGGAAGAGCTGCACGCTTGTATCGCTAGTGTTCTCGAAGATCTTGAGCGGCCGCCCAGCACCATAACCAGCGACAACGATACTAATCCAGCTGATACTAATACCTCGATTATTGACACTGAAATTCTTAGCACCCTGACAAGGGACGTCGGCACTGAACTCCTGCCGAAAATTATCGACAAGTATTTATCGGAGATTCCGGTCCGGGTGAATGCAATCACTGCTGCTGCAGATAGTAACGACTGTGCGCTAATTGCAAAAGAGGCTCACCCGCTAAAGAGTAGTTCTGCCTATATGGGTGCGATGGGGTTGGCAGAATTAGCAAGCACGCTGGAACAAGCTGGACTTGAGCTAAATCTGGAGAAAATCAAACAGGAGGTATTACATTTACCGGGCTTGTTTGAGCAGACAAGAGAAGAACTGACAAGAGCAAAGGCAAGTGAAACCAAGTAAACTCAGTGAGTGAGCACTCGGCAGATCTACATGCTTAGGGCTTAGCCCGCAAATAAATAATGTAATACACGAAGCCTACCAACACGCTACCGCCAACCAGGTTTCCAATAATCACGGGAAAGAGATTGCTCAACAGGCCCTGCCAGCTAACCACATGGAGACCCACGTCTGCCTGGGCAGTCGTCTCAAGCAGAATACCCATGGGAATAAGGTACATGTTGGCAATACAGTGTTCAAAGCCCGCTGCAACGAATGCGGATATTGGGAAGACAATCACCACCACTTTGTCAATAATGCTTCGTCCCGCCAGGGTCATCCACACCGCCATGCAGACCAGTATGTTGCACAATACACCCCGAAAGAAAGCCGTCCAGAAAGGCATTGATACTTTTGCTGTCGCTATCTCAATGTATTTTGCAGCAATGGCGCCATCATTCATTAAGGGGTGGCCAGAATAAAACACAAGCAGAGCCAACCCGGTTGCACCGACAAAATTTCCTACGAAAACTATCATCCAGTTTTTGAGCACATCGGTGGTCGTGACCTGGCCGTCGGCCCAGGCCATGACAAGTAGGTTGTTCCCGGTAAACAGCTCTGCACCAGCAACAATGATCAGGATTAACCCCAGAGAAAATGCCACCCCACCCATTACCTGGCCCACCGCAAAACCCAGTGTTGCATCAGACTTGATCAGGACAAAAAACAGTGCGCCCAGCCCGATAAAGGCACCTGCAAGCACTCCCAGCATCGCCGTCGACAACACGGAAAGCTGCACCTTGGCAACACCTACCGATTCTACTCGAGCCGCAATCTCTTTCGGTGCATAAACATCCGAGCCGAAAATCTCTGACATACCTGAATTCCTTTCTGAGTATCCGCGGCTATGGCGAACATAGGGGCTGACTAGGGCATCGCATTGACATGTTCCCATTCGAAAGTGCGACTCATAAAG